>JBDNJA010000093.1:0-20559 GCA_041688005.1 Gammaproteobacteria bacterium | reverse complement strand
CTCTGAGGTGACACCAGGCATCCAGGTACCAACTATCTCGATAGCGGGTGAGTCTTTGCGGCGATATTTCTCTGCTGGTTTCACTGTCGCTCTGACGATTGTGATAGGTCATCATCAGACGTTTACGGTTAAGCAAAGCCTGACTAATAGTTTGGAAATGTTGCGTACTAATGGATTTTGCCGTCGCAGGCAGGATACGAATACGTTTAGCAATTTCGTCGGCACTATGATCGCCCTTGTCTAGCAGCATTCTAATTCGTGAACGCAGTGGCTTGATATGACTCGTTAAAATGCCTGGCTGCAGGCTTTCCAGCAAGGCATCCATAGTTAGCAATGCTTGAATCTCACCTGTGTTAAACCACAGACCTGGTAGTTGATATTGGCTGGATTCAACCTCGCTTTGGTCATAGCAATAAGCGTTTAGATCTCGGCTCCATATGATGGGTGCGGCCAGCCTGTCACGCATATACTCTAGATCACGTTTAAAAGTGGCTAACGATATTTCCAATGTCTGTAAGAACTGATCCAGAGTGACGCTTGCCTGGTTACAGAGCATTTGATCAATAATATGAAAGCGCTCGGTTCTGTCCATTATGCTTTGACACTCTATCGTGTTTTAAGATATTTTTAGATACTGGCTCACCTCATGAGCGAGTAGAACAGGATAATGGCATCACACTCGAAATCAAGGAGCTTTCATGTCTATTATCAATCGAATTCTGTTTAAGCTGTCGTCTTACTGTCGTTGCCGCATTATCAATGGTCCGGATAAAGAGCCTTATCTGGAACGCTATCATTTGCTCAGGTTGCCATTTGGTTGCCAAATATATTTGCACCGATTCGTTGCCAGTGACCCCGGACGTGGATTACATAACCACCCATGGCAATCGGCCTGCTCTTTTTTGCTCTGCGGTCGATACGAAGAGGTTCGAATGGCTGACGCCAGAGAAGATAATCAACTACGCAGCCAAACCATCGAAGCTGGCAGTTTTAACTGGATTAATGGTAGGGAGTTTCATCGCATCAACCTGATCGATACCACTGAATGCTGGACGTTGTTTATACACGGCGCAAAGGCCAAGTCCTGGGGATTTTTACAACAACATCAACAGCGTTATGCGTTTCACGATCACCAACAAATACTCCAGCAACCGGCCAATTCTCAGTGGTGGAAAACGCTCGCTAAGCCTAGTCAATGCCCGTCGATGCGCAAACCTTTGAGCCCTTAACAACTTAGATCCAGGCGCATGAGACTGTGCCTGGACTTAGTCAATCCTTCTTTTAATCGATGATTACTACTTCAGGTACTTTGCGTGAAACTCGAAATGATCAGCCAGAAAGCTGGCGATAAAATGATAGCTATGATCATATCCAGGTTGCATCCGAACCGTACAAGGTTGCCCTTTTGCATCACAGGCAGCCTGAAAATTTTCGGGTAACAATTGGCCTTCGTGCAAAAAATCGTCTGCGCCACCCTGGTCGATCAAAATATCAGATACAGTCGCACCACCATTCACCAGGCAAGTCGCATCATAGGCTTGCCAATCTGATTCATTGTCACCAAGATACAACCCAAAACAGCCTTTACCCCAATCACAGTTAACGGGGTTAGCAATCGGTGCAAATGCAGACACCGACCGAAACGCGTCCGGATTTTTCAATCCACAGATCAACGCGCCGTGGCCACCCATCGAATGTCCACTGACCGATTTAACACCAGGTAATAAGGGCAAATTCGCTTCGACCAGTGCTGGCAGCTCACTCACAACATAGTCATACATTTGATAGTGATTCGACCAGGGGGCCTCGGCTGCATTCACGTAAAAGCCAGCGCCCTGTCCAAGATCGTAACGGTCGGGTTTATCGTCAACTTGCGTGCCACGCGGGCTCGTATCAGGAAACACAATCGCAATACCATGTTGCGCAGCATAACGCTGAGCGCCCGCTTTGGTACGCGCATTGTCATCAGTGCAGGTTAAGCCCGACAACCAATATAACGCCGGTACTTTTTCGTTCTCGGCCTGTGGTGGCAGGAAAACTGAAAAGGTCATTTTGCATTGATTAACGCTTGATTCGTGGGTGTACCTGTTTAGGTAGCCACCACTTTCTTTAACGCTTTCGATTTCTTTCATATTCGTCTTCATATCTACAGTAAAAACAGGTCTAGAAGATGATGACAGAGCGAATACTCTCGCCACTATGCATCAAGTCAAAAGCGCGGTTAATATCTTCTAGGGGCATGGTGTGAGTCACCATCGAATCTAGCTCGATTTCACCTGACATATAACGATCAACATAACCAGGTAGTTCCGAACGTCCTTTGACACCACCAAATGCAGTACCCTGCCAAGTGCGACCAACCACCAGATTGAATGGACGAGTGCTAATTTCTTGTCCGGCGCCGGCAACACCGATAACCGTTGAAACACCCCAACCCATATGGGTACATTCGAGTGCATCGCGCATAACATGTACATTGCCAATACATTCAAACGAATAGTCAACGCCACCGCTGGTTAAATCCTGAATATACTCACTAACAGAGCCATCGATTTCTTTCGGGTTGATAAAATCAGTCGCGCCGAGTGCTTTCGCAATTTCCCACTTGGCAGGATTAATATCAATTGCCAATATTCGACTCGCTTTAGCCATCACCGCACCCTGAATGGCAGATAAGCCGATACCGCCCAAACCAAATACAGCCACGGTCGAACCTGGCTCTACTTTGGCTGTATTCAACACCGCACCAATACCGGTGGTAACACCACAACCCAACAAACAAACTTTGTCGAGTGGTGCGGCCGGGTTGATTTTGGCCAATGCGATTTCAGGCACAACGGTATATTCACTAAAAGTAGAGCAACCCATATAGTGGTGGATCGCCTTGCCGTTTTTCGAGAAACGACGCGTACCGTCAGGCATATAACCCGTCCAAACCGTTCCAGCTATCGACTGGCACAGATTAGTTTTAGGCGAATTACAATACTCACAAGAACCACACTCAGGAATATATAACGGAATAACGTGATCACCCGGCTTTAAACCCTTAACACCAGGACCACACTCGACCACTTCACAACCACCTTCATGGCCTAAGATCGCAGGAAAAGCACCTTCAGGATCATCACCCGACAAGGTAAATGCATCGGTATGACAAACACCCGAAGCGATCACTTTCAGTAGAACTTCGCCCTCACGCGGGCCTTCAACTTCAACTTCTTCAATTTCTAGGGGTTTCTTAACTTCCCAGGCAACTGCAGCTTTACATTTCATTTCAATGTTCCTCGAATAGGGTTGATTATATAAAAGAGTTGTCGCGCAGACTAAGTCGATTAAAACGGCCAGTCAACCCACTAACAGATGTTATCGGCGTCACTACCCACAAAGGATTATTAAGGCAAGGTTAACAAAAATCTGCTAGATTACACCCGTTCACCTTCGATGGCGAAGGACATCATTCTAACCATTTCAATACGCGGATCGTCTTGCCTTTACTTCGCTGTTTGCCTTATTCACTTCTCCTACTAAGTAGCGCCCTCAGCAGTGCTGTGTGGGCAGCAGAGGAAAACTGGGGACTCTGTCGAGCACCTGTATTTACACCAATTGAGGCAGCCAGCTCTGACGTCAACGAGCCGACCGAGATTGAGGCGGATTTCATGTCTCGCCAAATCGATGACATCGTTTATTTCAGCGGACAGGTAGAACTCACTCGGCCCGCTCAATATTTATTCGCCGACAAGCTAAACCTGAACAACGCGACTGAACAGGTACATGCCTCCGGTAATGTCACATTTGAAAGCCCTGATTCTCGGTTACAAACTGAATTCTTGTCGATGAATCAAAAAGAGCTATCGGCTTACTCTGCAGCCTCTTCATTTATTTTACCTGCGCAGCATATTCGTGGCACTGCGAATGAAGTCATCCAGTTCAACAGCTCGCTTAGCCGTTACAAAGACATTCAATACACTACCTGCGATCCTGGTAACAGCACCTGGCATATGACAGCCGATCAACTCGACATCAACCGAGAGGCAGGTCACGGTACTGCCTACCATGCAACTGTTTATATTCAGGATTTGCCGGTGCTTTACCTGCCGTACCTCCAGTTCCCGATTGATGACCGGCGCATATCGGGCATTTTAACGCCAACCATAGGCCTCTCTGGTACGAGTGGCGGCAGTCTATCTGTCCCTGTGTATTGGAATATTGCACCCAATCTGGATGCCACTATTACCCCTGCCTGGTACGATGATCGAGGTGTGCAACTCAATACTGAGAATCGCTACCTTTTTAAAAATCACGCCGGGCAGATCGATCTTTCTCATCTTGATGACGATAAGAAAAATGATAGCCGTTGGTTTCAAAAATGGGTACATCAGGCCAATTTGGGTTCCAATATCAGCGCTGATATCACCTGGCGCGAGGTGTCTGATAATACATTCTTCGACGACTTTGAATCAATAGGTGATAGCAGTGATGATGTTGATCATTTAGAGCGACATGTCACGTTAAATCACCGTGCCGAACTATGGCAAAGCAACTTGTTCTTTCAAGCTTACCAAACGCCAGACCCTAACTTTGCGATTGCTAGCCGACCTTATCGTCGACTCCCCAGGCTGACGGTTAATAGTCGATTTAAGGCATTCGACAATGGCATTCAATTCAATACTAACAACGAATGGGTGCGATTTGACCACGAGAGCAATAGCAAGGTTACGGGTGAACGTACCCATTTACTGCCTTATCTCAGTTGGGAGCAATCTGATAGCTGGTACTTTTTCAGGCCTAAGCTTGAATATGCCCTTTCCGATTACCAATTAAACAATAACAGCCTGGGCGTCAATTCAATTCAGCGCGACATTCCAATATTCAGCCTTGATACTGGATTGTTTTTTGATCGAGAAATGAGCATCGGCACCAACTGGACTCAGACATTAGAACCACGGCTTTATTTTTTACGCACGCCGTATCAAGACCAAAGCAATACTCCGGTATTTGATTCGGCTGTGTTATCTGATACCTACTATAATTTTTTCAAATCCAATCGATTTAGTGGGTCTGATCGTATCGGTGATGCGAATCAGGTGACGCTTGGTATTGGTACGCGTATTTTCGACAATGACTCAGGCGCGGAGCTGCTTTATTCGCGCATTGGTCAAATTTTCTACGCCGATGACCGGCGCGTTCAGATCAGTGGCAACACACCACAAACCAATTCGAGATCCGATATCATTTCAGAGACAACCATCAAACCGAATACAAATTTATCGATAGGCACGAAACTGGTGTATCAACAAACTGCCAAAAAAATATCAGAGAAAACATTGTCGGCACACTACCTACAGGGTGGTTTTGCCGCCAATCTAGAGTACTTTTTTGATGATACGGTGCTGGAACAAGTCGCCGTATCGATGGTCTACCCCATCAATCCTCGTTGGACCATGGTGGCGAAGTACTCCGAATCGATATTACTCGATAAACCCGTTGAGAATTTATTTGGCGTAAACTATGAATCCTGCTGCTGGGGGATTAAAATACTCGCCAGCCAAACCAGCAACGACACCTTCACCGAAACGTATAACGCTATATTTTTTGAGTTAACGTTAAAGGGGCTGGGTCAGTCGGGCAGAACACTAGACAGCCAGCTGACAAGCGCTATTGCTGGCTACAACCCTAACTTTTAGGGCGTCGCTCATACCGGCGTCAACCATGGCATGAACCAATGATTCGATTCTCATCACTATTTGCATTACCATTTATATGGCTAGTTTTATCCAGTAGCCTCTTTACACCGCAGGTTTTAGCGGCGCCAATCCCGATTGATGCAATCGTAGCGATTGTCGACGAAGATGTTATTACGCGCAGTGAAGTAGGTAATCGACTAGAGATAATTCGAGGTGAATTCGCTCAGAATAATCGGCGCTTACCCGAAGAAAAAACGCTTAAACGACAATTGATGGAACTGATGATCACCGAGTCTATTTTGGTTCAGCAAGCCAAGAGACGCGGCATCAGAGTAAGCGATAGCCAGCTCAATCAGGCAATGATAAACCTCGCTAAAAACAATCAAAAAACCTTGACCGAATTCAGGGAGTTATTGCTTTCTCAAGGTATTAGGTATGACAAGTATCGAGAAAACATTCGGCAAGAAATATTATTAGGCACATTGCGTCGTCAATACGCTGCACGTACGGCCAACATCAGCGAGGCCGAACTGAATGAATTTATTGGACGAACTGGCGATAACCTCGAAGAAGCCGAATATAACATTTCTCATATTCTAATCGCCTTGCCTGATGCGGCGTCACCAGAAAAAATAAATATCGCGCTAAAATCCGCCAACGATATTGTGGCCCGGCTTCAACAGGGCGCTGAGTTTGACCAACTAGCCAATGAATTTTCATCCGGAGAGACCGCGATACAAGGGGGTAGTCTCGGTTGGCGCGGCAGAGCCGAAATTCCGGGGCTGTTTTCCGAGGCGGTACTCAACATGCAACCCGGTGACTATGCGGGTCCTTTGCGCAGCCCAAGTGGATTTCACATCATAACCTTGAACGAGCGCCGCACTGTTGACCAGATACTCACAGAGCAAACCAAATCACGACATATCTTGATTCGAGCCAATGAAATCATTAGCGAATCGACCGCCAGAGAGCGCTTGGTCGAATTACGCCAACGTATATTAAATGGTGAAGATTTTGCAACATTAGCAAAACTACATTCAGTCGACTATACTTCGGGTGCAGAAGGTGGCGACATAGGCTGGATGGCGCCAGGTGCCACGGTACAACAATACGAAACGGTTGCCGACGCACTAGCGCCAGGAGAAATCAGCGAGCCGTTTAAATCATCATTTGGGTGGCATATTGTCGAAGTCACCGGGCACCGTACGCTGGATGAAACGGTTGAAATCAAACGCAATAAAATCCGCGAGCAGTTACTACTACAAAAACAAAGAGAGGTCTTTCAAATATGGCAACAGCGGTTAAGAGATGAAGCTTATGTGATTATCTCTGATACTGATGATGGCCCTGATGACTCTGATGCCTAGCTCATCATCTCGTCAAATCAAGCCTTGCATAGCGATCACCAGTGGCGAACCTGCGGGTATTGGTCCCGACATAACCGCTCAGATCAAGACCCATAACTTTAATGCCAGACTCGTCATCATTGGTGATCAAGCGTTGATAAAGCAACGTGCCAAAAAGCTAGGCTCGACCCAACAGTATATCGATTATAATTTCAGCCAAAACAACACCGATGCGGACTTGCTAGAGGTATTACACACCCCTTTAGGTGCACCCTGTAAAGCAGGTGAGTTGAATAAACACAATGCAGACTACGTGCTCAAAACCCTCGAGCGAGCCTGCAAAGGTTGCCTGTCAGGTGAATTTGATGCCATGGTCACAGCACCCGTACAAAAAGAC
The DNA here is from genome assembly GCA_041688005.1 of Gammaproteobacteria bacterium. GTDB lineage: Bacteria > Pseudomonadota > Gammaproteobacteria. The sequence goes on along the minus strand of JBDNJA010000093.1, from coordinate 13,132 downwards.
ATCATCAACCAAGCTGGCATTCCATTTAGTGGACATACGGAATATCTCGCTAATATTTGCTGCGTAAAAAAACCCGTTATGTTGCTCGCAACCGACACTTTAAGAGTTGCCTTGGCTACCATCCACATGCCTTTGCGAGCAGTGCCAGACACCATTACAGCGGCATTGATCGTCGAGATCAGCGAAATCGTCGATCACGATCTGCGCTCACGATTTGGCCTCGACAATCCCCATATTAAAATATGCGGCCTCAATCCTCACGCCGGTGAAAATGGTTATCTGGGTCACGAAGAGATCGAGTCGATTATTCCCGCCATCGAAACCCTGCAATCCAGAGGGCTGAATGTCAGCGGCCCGTATCCTGCAGACACCGTATTCACGCCATCGGCTCTTGCCGACGCTGATGTGGTTTTAGCGATGTATCACGACCAGGGTTTGCCCGTGCTCAAACACGCTGGGTTTCATAACGCAATTAACACTACGCTCGGCTTACCTATCATCCGCAGCTCTGTCGATCATGGTACTGCGCTGGATCTGGCAGGTAGCCATAAGGCGAACCCAGGCAGCTTAATGGCTGCTATTAATTCGGCGATCTCTCAAATTAACTGCAGTAAATTAACTGCGGCAAATTAACTGCAGTAAATTAACTACAGTAAACCAACTGTAAGAATGGCTACCAGAAATAATTATGCATCAAGCTCGTAAACGATTCGGTCAACACTTTCTGCATGATCAAAATATCATTGCCCGAATGGTAAGTGCTATTGCACCTACTGAAAGTGACAAAGTATTAGAAATCGGGCCCGGTCAAGGCGCCCTGACTTTTCCTCTACTGGCACAATGCAAGCAGTTAACAGCGGTGGAGCTCGACCGTGATTTGATCCCTATCTTGCAACGCGGGGCTGCCAAATATGGCGTTCTTGACATCATCAATAGCGATATTTTGGAGTTTGATTTAAACGCACTAGCAGCAACGGATGATCAGCAATATCGTATCGCAGGTAACCTGCCCTACAATATCTCGACACCGCTCATGTTTCACTTAATGGCGTCGATATCACATATTCGTGATATGCATTTCATGGTGCAAAAAGAGGTCGCTCTGCGCATCGTCGCAAATGTCGGTGATAGAAACTATGGCCGGCTCTCGATCATGATGCAGTACTACTGCCAATGCCAATACCTATTCGACGTGCCACCTCAGTCCTTCACGCCACCACCAAAAGTTGATTCGGCCATTATTAGATTAATACCGCACCCTCAGCCGGTGATTGAGGTGAATGACTTTGAGCTATATTCCTTAATAGTCAAAACAGCTTTTGGACAACGTCGAAAAACCATTTCTAATTCGCTCAAAAAGATGATCGACACAAGTTGTTTCGAAGCAGCGCAAATAGACCGAACTCTGCGAGCAGAATGCTTAACCGGTGAAGATTTCGCTCGACTAACCAATGCCAGACTTAGCCAGGACGCAAATGACTAAACCACTACTTTCGCTTATTTGGGCGATGGACGAAAACCGTCTCATTGGCAATAATAACGCGCTCCCCTGGCACTTACCCGCTGACCTGGCCTTTTTCAAGCGAACTACCATGGGCAAGCCCATCATCATGGGGCGCAAGACATTTGATTCGATCGGCAGGCCATTGCCCGGCCGTCAAAATATCATCGTCACACGCGATAATGCTTATACCGCTGAGGGATGTGATATCGCCAATAGTATCGAAGCAGCGATGTCATTGGTCTCTGAAGAAGCACAAGAAGCCATGCTCATTGGCGGCGCTAGTCTTTATCTACAAACGCTAGCGCAAGCAGATGCCCTGTATTTGACCCAAATCCACCATGCCTTTTCAGGTGATACCTGGTTTCCAGAGATCGATATGACCCAGTGGTCAGAAGCTTACCGAGAAGATTTTGGGGCTGATGAAAAAAATCCTCACCCCTACTCATTCATGAAATATCTGCGCCAAAATTAAAAGGCATCTCTAAAAATGCACTTTTCCGCGATTGCCTCGTGGTATCTACTTTTGGCAGCTCCGTGCTCGAATCCTCATGTACCCCAAGTACACTCTGGTTCTCGGCAATTGTTCCATGCACTTATTGCCATATATGGCATGTATGCTGTTTTCGCCTCATGGCGCCTACTGTTGGTGCATCGTTACAGGGATGTAACAAATTAGAACAATGCATTAGAGCAGGAGCCCGTAAGTACGCTTGCATGGATGTAAGCGGTAGAGACGAGTCGGGAACAGGGACCGAGAATAACGCAGGAGCAGTTATCGAGGAGCAAAAAAAGTCACGAAAAAATTAATATTTTCAGAGGCGCCCTAAAATTTATGGTGCTTCTCCGTGGTATTAACTGCAATCAATACTATGCCAACGAGGCTCAACAGTATCCATCTGCAATGCCGTGAAGCATCGACCCCAAACACAGCCGCCATCTATCGCAAAGTGCCGACCATATTGACCAGTAGCCAATGTAGCCCAATGCCCAAAAACTACTTTGATATTAGAGTCTAGTTGGCTATTTAAGTGATACCAGGGTATTAAATTGGAATCCTTGTACTGCTCGGGCGCACCTTTAGCGGCGAAGTTGAGTCGATAATCAGGGGCTAAAAATCGCATTCGGGTAAACACATTGGTAATACAACGCAGCCGGTCAAATCCAGTTAAATCATCTGCCCAAAAGTCAGGTGAGTCACCATACATTTTTTCGAAGAATAAGCGACTCTCTTCACCCTGTAACACTTGCTCTAGCTCAAGAGCGCGCGCGAGGGTCTGCTCCAGGCTCCAGCTTGGGTGAACACCGGCATGCATCATGATTGCTTTGAGTGAATCATCAAAATAAGCCAGCGGGCGAGCCTGCAACCAAACCATCAATTCATCACAGTCTGGGCTAGTTAATACCTGCGACAAAGTATCACTCTTATCGAGTGTTCGCTTACTGTGATAGAGCGCCAATAAGTGCAGGTCGTGATTGCCCAGTACGGACACAGCTCGGTCACCCAATGACTTGATAAACCTTAACGTTTGCAGTGATTCTGGGCCACGATTGACCAAATCACCACAAAACCATAACGCGTCATTAGCAGGGTCAAATTTTATTTTATCCAGCAGGCGCAACAGCTGTGAATAACACCCCTGCACATCGCCAATTGCATAAACAGCCATCAATCAGCCCTGATAGAGAGGCCGGAGTCTGTCGGACTTAGGTAATCGTAGCGAGGGGAAGTCATTTTGAGTCAGGTTTGTTGATCGAATGAGGCGAATAGTTATTCTATTCAACAAATTGGATCGGAAAATCTGGCCAAAATGGCTTTTCCACAGTAGATTCATCCTAAGTCCGACAGTCTCTAGTGCAGCACTCGCGGCGTTGATAACACAAATTCTTCAATCGTGGCATCAAACTGACAGCCATCATCCGCTTCCATTTGGTAACTACCTTTCATCGTGCCGACAGAGGTTTCCAACATGGTACCCGAGGTATAAACAAACTGCTCACCCGGTTTTAAAATCGGCTGCTCGCCAATCACGCCATCGCCTCTGACTTCCTGGATTTTGTGGTTAGAGTCCGTGATGACCCAATGCCGAGTTATCAATTGAGCGGGTTGCTGCCCTTGATTAACAATGGTGATAGTGTAAGCGAAAACATAATAGTTTTTCTCAGGATTCGATTGATCTTCGATATACCGAGTTTGGACGTTGACCTTAATATCATTGAGGCTTGAATCTGTCATAAGAATGCCTGTATTTTGAGAGAATGAAATAATTAATTAGTAAAATAATAAAATAACCTAACAGAAACGGTTAGGGCTTTAAACCGCTACCGCCGCCTTAATGTGCTCGTGGCTTTGGTAATCTTTCAATTCAAAATCTTCAAATTGAAAATCGAACAGATTACTCACTTCGGGGTTTAAAACCATCTTGGGCAACGGATAGGTTGCGCGGCTTAGCTGCAATTTCGCTTGTTCTATATGATTGATGTAAATATGGGCATCACCTAAGGTATGCACAAAATCACCAGCCTCCAAATCAGTGACCTGTGCCACCATCATTAACAGCAAAGCATAAGAGGCAATATTAAAAGGCACTCCCAGGAATATATCCGCACTGCGCTGATATAACTGACAGGATAACCGCCCATCAACAACATAAAACTGAAAAAAAGCATGACAAGGTGGCAAAGCCATTTGATCGATTTCTCCCACATTCCACGCGCTGACGATTAAACGTCGTGAATCTGGGTTTGTTTTTATTTGATCAACCAACTGTTGAATTTGATCAATAACGCGCCCATCACGCGCCTGCCATGAACGCCACTGCGCGCCATAAACCGGCCCTAGATTACCCTCATCATCCGCCCATTCATCCCATATCCGAACATTGTTTTGCTTCAAATAAGCAATATTAGTATCACCCTGCAAAAACCATAACAGTTCATGAATAATAGAATTCAAGTGTAACTTCTTAGTGGTTATCAGCGGAAAACCCTGGCTCAGGTCAAAGCGCATTTGATGGCCAAAAACTGAACGAGTGCCTGTTCCAGTGCGATCGGCTTTCGCCCTACCACTGTCCAACACATGCTGCATTAAATCAAGATATGGGCGCATGACTGTCTCCTTTGCGTGCATAAGCGATTATAATTAGCCCGACTACAATCATAGGTACTGACAGCACAATACCTTTTGTAAGCCAGTCTGTCTGCATCAAATAGCCAATATGCGCATCGGGTAGGCGGATGAATTCAACGCTGGTTCGCGCTATTCCATAGAGCATTAAAAAGTACCCCGACACTGTCATTACTGGCTTTGGTTTCGAAGATATAATCCAAAGCACAACAAACAACAAAAAGCCTTCTAGCAACATTTCATAGAGTTGCGATGGGTGCCTCGCGCTATAGCAAAGCGGGCCGGCAAAATCGATAAATCGATCTGCTGGAAATTGCTCACAGGAGAGCTTCATCGCCCAGGGCACATTGGCAGGCGCCCCCCATAGCTCCGCATTGATGAAATTACCAAACCGTCCAGCGGCTATCCCTAAAGGCACCAGTGGTGCAATGAAATCAGTGAGTTGGAAGAAGCTACAATTAAGTTTGCGTCGATACCATTCCATTGCAACCAAAACGCCAATAAAACCACCATGAAAAGACATACCGCCTTGCCATATTTTAAAAAGATAAAGCGGGTTATCCAGAAAACTATCAAAATTATAAAATAATACAGAGCCAATCCGCCCGCCCAGGACAACCCCCATCGCACCATAGAAGATCAAGTCATCGACCTCAGCCGAATTAAGTGGCGCACCAGCAACTCGAGCACGACGCTTGCCTAGCCACCACGCAGACCCAAAGGCGAGTAAATACATCAGTCCATACCAATGAACCTTTAAAGGGCCTAAGGCAACAACAACTGGATCAATTTCAGGGTAGGCAATCATAAAAACAGGCGCAGACAATAAGAACTGGAATTATGCCTGAACGGGGTAACTTAAATAAGGGGCTCTTCTAAAAATTAATCAGACAAAAACAAGATTAACTAGTGTGCAAAATCTATCCAAGCAGCACAAGGCCCCAAACGACTATCAGCAGCAAAATAGCCAAAGCCACGGCCGCCGACCCCATGTCTTTTGCTCGACCAGATAACTCATGGTGTTCCTCACCGATCCGATCAACCACCGCTTCTATTGCCGAGTTAATAATCTCTAGAATTGGTAGCAATAAGACGCAGCCCACAAGCAATGCTTTTTCGACACCATTGTCGCCAAGGTATAACCCCAAAGGAATCAGCACCATAGCCAGCCAAATTTCCAGCCGGAAAGCCTCCTCGTGTTGATAAGCCGCGAGTATGCCCTGTCGACTGAACTGAGCGGCTTTAATTATCCGGTTGAAACCTTTTTTTTCACTATACGCCATAATAACTGCAGAGAATTTGGAGGGGATATTGTTTGACGCACTCTGGCTCTGGCTAGTTCAAGTAGAACCAACCAGAGCAGCGTCAACCAGAGTAGCAGTGCGCGTTATTCTTCTTCAGCGATTGTTTCAGAGTAAGCACTGGCATCCAACAAATCAGCCACTTCGCTATGATCATCAATCTTAATTTTATACATCCAGCCATCGCCATAAGGATCATCGTTGATTTTCTCTGGAGAATCTTCTAGCTCTGAGTTCACTTCGATAATTTCGCCCGAGATTGGCGCATAGGTATCTGATGCAGCCTTCACCGATTCGATAACGGCAACAGTGTCACCAGCAAGCACAGTATCGCCTTTATCTGGCAATTCGACAAAAACCAAATCACCCAGTAACTCCTGCGCGTGATCCGAAACACCGATTGTCGCCACATCACCATCGACTGCGACCCATTCGTGAGACGACAGAAATTTTAACTCGGAAGGTACATTACTCATTTTTTTCTCCTACTAATTAAATACAAGATTTGCCATTGCGGGCGAAAGGAATTTTAACTATCTCTGCTTTCAAAAATTTATTTCGTACTTCAACATCAACTTCACCCGTCACCCCGGCTGGGATTCGAGCCAATGCGATAGACTTGCCTAGCGAGGGTGAATAACTACCCGACGTAATTTCACCCTCACCTTTTGCTGTGACCACTTTCAAGTGATTACGTAGTACGCCTTTATCCTTTAAAACGATACCCACCAGCTGCTGCTTAATGCCCTGCTGCTTCTCTTCTACGAGCGCCGATTTCCCAACAAAGTTTCTATCATCTGATATCGATAAAGTCCAGCCCAGCCCAGAGCAAAGCGGGCTTGTTGATTCATCCATATCGGTACCATAAAGACTCATGCCAGCCTCGAGCCGCAGCGTATCACGAGCACCAAGACCACAAGGCTTTACGCCAGCATTTAAAAGCTGCTGCCAAAAACCGACAGCCTGATCTAGCGGCATCAATATTTCGAAGCCATCTTCGCCGGTATAGCCGGTTCTCGCAATAAAATAATCACCAAACGTTGCAGCTCCGAAGCGCCCTACAGACTCAAGCTCAGCGCGATTAGATTCAAATAAAGAGAGTGTCTTTTCACGTGCCGTCGGCCCCTGCACTGCGATCATCGCAACATCGTCTCTCACGGCCAAACTAATATTCGAAAAATCTACTGCCTGTTGATTCAACCAGGCGAGATCCTTATCACGTGTAGCCGAATTGATAATCACACGATAAAACTGATCACCTAAGAAGTAGACGATCAAATCATCAACCACACCACCCTCGGCATTTAACATACAACTGTAGAGCGCCTTGCCATGCTGTTTCAACTTGGCAATATCATTCGCCAGCAAGTGACGTAAATAAGCACTGGCATCAATCCCAGTAACATCAACCACAGTCATGTGTGATACATCAAACATACCGGCATCAGTGCGGATAATTTTGTGTTCAGTGATTTGTGAACCATAATGAATTGGCATATCCCAACCAGCAAAGTCGACCATTTTGGCCGATGCATCGAGATGAGATTGATAGAACGGAGTCTTTTTACCCATTACACACCTAAAGTAGTTAGCAGAAAAACCCCTCTGTCCTGTTACCTGAGAGATCGAGTTGATAGCGTTTTGCGCTAGCTTTTATAGCTAGTCAAATCCATTAACCTTTCACCTTCGGTGGGTAGCGATGTACCACTCTCCAGAGTTAGACAGCCATGACAGTCTTTTTGCCTGAGCGTTTCCGGGTAGTTGCGTCTTCGGCGGCCAGTTTGGCTCTCTCCTATCGCGGCTTATGTCTATCTGCGATACTATAATCGCAGTCCTAATTGATTGAAAGATCTATTTATATTATTTATCACTCTTCGCGATTGTAGTCGAAATTTAAATAGCCAAACTAACCGGCGGTTATCATAATTATGTTTACCGCCTGCGTAATAATAACGGCATCGATTGGGTGATCAACCGATATGTCACTCAGTCCAATGTGCCGCAGTCGCCAACATTCTTGGCCAGGTAAACCATCCGCGCCCTATACGATTACGGCAATTCACAAGCGGTTGCGGAAGAAGCCATGGCAGCACTCGACGCGATGATTGTTTATATGAATCCGGATTACGACGAAATTGTTTCGAAACAGCCTGGTCATGGTTGCAGGAAGACCTGAAACAACATGGGTATCAAGTTCAGAAAAACCGAGCATAGTTAACAATGCCTCAAATAAGCGTATAGTAGCCTGCATCCAAACTTTTTGGATGGTAATGGGGGCAGGAATATGAATAACGATACTAAAAATAATTTAAAACAAAAACCCACCTGGATACGCGGCCTTTATATGCTGCTATTCGTGTTCCTCGCAAGCATAGCCGATGTCGTACTGTTCGGCGTTATCATCTTTCAATTCATACACAAACTAATCACTGGCGAAACCAACGAGCGCCTGCTTAAACTTGGGCAGAGTATCGCGACCTATGTTTATCAAGTCGTCCAGTTCCTCACCTTTAATAGCGAATACCATCCCTATCCTCTCGGTGCCTGGCCTAAGGGCGAACCCAAATTAATAAAGAAACCACAGAACGGGCTAGACAAATAAAGTCAGCACGCCGGTAAAACCATAAAGCGTATTCTTATGGATCTCACCATTCGCAAAAAAGCCAACCAGCGGGAATTCGCCGAGCACACTATGGATAAATCGAACCTCCTCCGAATGCTCGCCAAACTGTTGTCGTCCTCGACCGAGGCAAGAAACATAAACCCCGCCCTTGATTGGTGTCCTCAGGCGGGATTTAAAATCTAACAGCATGCGCTCCATATCTTCGATGGCTGAATTACCATCACGCCGACAAAAAACAATTTCGTCATTGTGTTGCAGATAATCACCGATGGCGAAAATCTTTTCTTCGCGATCAATCCCAACAATCTGCCGAATAGAAAAATCATCCAGGTCAGAGTTTTTATTCACTAAACCAATAAATATAAAACCAGCCGCCTGTTGCCAATCTTGCGCAATCACTTCGCCTGCATCTTCACTTAACACATCCAACGCAGGGCGATTATCGAGGGCGTACACGATATTACTATCGCACTGTGTCACTACATGCCGACCACCAATAGGCGTACAGCCTTGTGTCAGATTGGTCATTATCGGCACTTCTGGTGAGAATAAAACACCACTCACACCATTGTGTAATATTTGATCCGCGAACTGAACATTACGGCCACGCGAGGACGTAATACCGCCAACCAAAAAGGCGGTTGGAATTTCTTCATCCAGGTTTTTTAACAAAGGTTGAGTCGAAACATTGCCAGGGTCTGCATGCAGCAGACCAACGTTAAAGTCATTGGCATTACACCAACTGGCTAGCTCATCTGGCAGATCCGCAGTAGCACCGGTTAAATTGGGCAACATATAAAAGTCAGCCTCATTAAACCCGGCCACCATGATCGCCATCGCAGGTTGGTCATAATATTCAATCTGGCTGGCAATAATACCAATACCAACCGTACCAACCCAATTCGAAATGTCGGTGACCTGCTTCAGCTTATCCAGGATAAAGTCAGCCTGATCAGCGACACGATCACTGAGATATAAAAACCCAAAATTAGCCTCTGGTGGAATATCACTCAATTGATTCAAGCAATCATCAAGCAACTCATCAGCAGGTCGGTCAGCACTATGTGCCAATAGAAATTTTTTCATCATAGGTGTAGTTTAGGGAATGTGGCTTGGAAGCACAAATTGTCAGGCAGTGTACTAGGCGTAACCCGATAGGTGCAATCCAATGTCGAATAAGCAATCTGAACTTTGGTGGCGTTTTTAGAAAGTGATCGTTGATCACAGATTGAAATGTAAACCCCCATCAGGCAGCATGCCCATCCATGGAAGCCCAAAAATTAGACGATTGGTTCGACAACATCGACACAATCGTCGCCGAACCATTAAACTTTAAAGCCAAACTAGCCATAGGCGAAGACGCCTACGCCGCACTCAAACTAAAAAATGCTGCCACTCAAGTTTGGGATGTAGCTGGTGTTGCAACAACCGCCGCCGTAGTCGCCAAATCATCCGCAGTTGCCTCCACATTTTTTGCTCCAACGGGCTTTCTCGCATTGCTCGGCATCGGCGCAGCGGTAACACCGGTTGGCTGGGTCATCGCCGCCAGCGTGATTACCGGCGGCACCTGGATGGGCATCACCCGCTACCTGAAAAAATCATCAACCAGTCGTGTCACTGTCATTCCCAAGTTCATCAACACACCGCTCGACGTGCTCGCACTCAGTCTGTTCGACCTACTCGCACCGCTAGCACTCAAAGTCTCCAATACAGAGCCAAACATCGATCAAGCAAAGCAAACCATGATTCACCACTACTTCGTGAAGGAATGGGGATACGACCCAGAATTCACCCGCGAAGGACTCAAATATACCGCATCCAAACTCAGCGAGTTTTCAATCGACGAACTGGCACAGGCACTGGCTGAGTTTGCCGCTAGGAATCGCGACTGTAATTTCAGGATGATGTCTCAGGAGATTCTTGGTTTCCTCCAAAATATGGGTAATGCAAAAGGACAAGCAAACAGCCAGGAAGCAATGGCTGTCGATAAAATTGAAGTAATATTTAAAAAGGCGAATAAAAACACACTCAGAAAAAAAGTCCAGGGTAGTTGGCGTTCGATTAAAAAAACAGTCAACAGGGTGATTTCTAAAGGTAAGTTGAACAGGGGGAAATAAATGAATAATGGACACTCAAAATCGTGTCTAATCTCAATCGAAGCGCTTTCGATAGTAAGCTGAATTAATGAATTAACCCGCAATTAGTCATTAACAAAAAACCTTATGAAGCTATAACCACGTCATATTAACCGATATTGAAAACAGCTTTGGCGGATACGCCTGTGTCTGCTTGTTGGGCCCAGGCAGAGTGGCTGGATATAGATAAATGTTTTGCCGTACCGATGGATCGACTTTGGCCGTGATGATTAAAAATCGGTGTGAAGCGACCATAGCACGCCACCGGTAGCGACGATCTCTACTTTTTATTCTTCTCTTTTAAAAGGTCAGCGCAACGAGTTAATGCTTTTGTTATCACAAATTTTGTGCCTGCCCCCACTACCTTTGAGACGAAAGAACCTCGCCATTTAATTAACTCTTTATCAAACCCACTCAAGAACTTACCCTTCAGGAAAGTCCACTTTTTGCAGTGATTTCTCTAATAAACCGTCCATAAACGAACTTTTAACCGAAATATAAATCAGTTACTTATTGGTGTCCTTAGCAAAGCGATTCCGTTTTAGCCATATCTTCAGCGGCAAGCTTAAGCTCGCATAACATCAGGGGGAATCCACATGCTGGGAGCTCGATTTATAGGGCGCAAGCTGGCTCGTTATCTGGTCGAGCCGAGCAAGCGTGAAGCGCCGGGTGCTACCTATCAGCCCGATATGCTGGCAACGACTTTGCGCAAAGGAGATGTCCTGCTGGTAGACGGTTCGAGCATAATCAGCACCGCCATCAAGTATCTCACCCAGTCGACCTGGTCACACGCGGCGTTGTGCGTGGCTGACCTCAATGAGGCACAGAATGCCGACCCCGAAGTCGATGCCCTGGTCGAGGCAGACGTGATCGAGGGTGTCCACCGAGTGCCGCTAAGCGAATACTGGCATCTGCATACCCGAATCTGTCGCCCGGTAGGACTTTCACCCAAAGAGATTGATGATATCGTCAGCTATGTCGATTCGAGGATTGGTTATCAATACGACCTCAAAAACATAATCGATCTGGCACGATACCTGGTTCCAACACCGCCCGTGCCGGTTCGCTGGAGAAGACGGCTACTCGAGCTCGGTAGTGGCGACCCGACCAGGGCGATTTGCTCGTCGTTGATTGCGCAGGCTTTCCAGTCGGTGCGATACCCGATTCTCCCCGAAAGTACGATCGTAAAATCTCCGGATAGCGCGTGCACTGCTTGCTACGATGAAGTGCTGCGTATCCGGCATCACAGTCTGTTTACACCGCGAGATTTTGATATTTCTCCCTATTTTCAAATCATCAAGCCAACAGTGGAGCATGGTTTCGATCCTCACCAACTAATCTGGGCAACGGGCTAGACAGGCCAGAGCCGAATCGCACTTACAATACTCTTGTCATCCCGGCGCATGCCTAGCATTATCTATCTAAAGGGCATCTAAATACTGATGAAACTATTTTCGTCCTGTATTTTTACCCTGTATTTCATTCACCCCTCTCGTGATCTAGAGGCGACTATCGAGGGTTTACCCGAATTGAGCTAAAGGTATAGCTCAATCGGGAATGTGATCTGTATTCACCTGAACACACTAATTCAAATCTTCTTTTCCAGAGCTTTCAGACCCGGGCCTCAGCAATTAAAGCGTTTAACGTCGCGCTAGGGCGCATGACAGCTTTTGTTTTTTCCGGGTCTGCATCGAAGTAACCTCCAATATCAACAGGAACACCCTGCGCTGCGTTCAGTTCATCGACAATTTTTATCTCGTTATCCACCAATTTTTTCGCCAATGCTGTGAACCTGGTTTTTAACGCCTTATCTTCAGATTGCTCGGCCAATGCTTCGGCCCAATACAACGCGAGGTAAAAATGACTACCCCTATTGTCGAGTTCTCCAGTTCTTCTTGATGGAGATTTACCACAATCCAGTAGTCTTCCCGTCGCCTTATCCAACGTATCTGCAAGAATGCGGGCTCTGTCGTTGCCAGTTTTAATACTGACATCTTCAAGAGAAACCGCGAGAGCCAGAAATTCACCGAGGGAATCCCAACGCAAATGGTTTTCTTCTACCAATTGTTTTACGTGCTTGGGAGCCGAACCACCGGCACCGGTCTCAAACAGGCCGCCACCCGCCATGAGCGGCACAATCGACAGCATTTTTGCACTAGTCCCCAGTTCCAAAATTGGAAATAAATCTGTGAGATAGTCGCGCAATATATTACCGGTGACCGATATCGTATCTTTGCCACGAATAATTCGCTCCAGCGTGTAACGCATAGCTCGCTGTTGAGACATGATTTGAATATCAAGCCCGGTGGTATCGTGGTCTTTCAAATAAAGGTTTACCTTGTGTATCATTTCCAGTTCATGCGGGCGATATTCATCAAGCCAGAATACGGCCGGAATTCCAGACAGGCGAGCACGGGTTACTGCCAGTTTTACCCAGTCACGAAT
>JBDNJA010000008.1:0-11203 GCA_041688005.1 Gammaproteobacteria bacterium | reverse complement strand
TCTGGGAACCAACGGTCTGGGAACGGAGATTCTGGGAATAATAGCCCGAGAGCGAAGCAGGCGTAAATCTAATTGTTGTTAGTGTGCTGACACTGTTGCTCAAAGGGAGTGGCGGTGATTGGCACGCTAGCTTGGTTCAACTAAAGGTCGGTAGATTAGTTGAGCCAGTTTGCTAGTTATCGTCAATTATTTTTTTGACTTCTGAGCGCTTTATTTAGTTATTGATCATCTCTCTTTCTGACTGCTGAATACACCTAAAGGTAGTTTGATGGTTATCTCGAACGTCCCGGTTCGAGGTAAGTTATTCGTGTTTCCAAAATAGACTAGAACTTCGACAAACCTTATTTAATGAACATGCTCATGTTCAACTTCTTCAGCTGTCGCTTCTCGAACATCCACAATCTCAACATCAAAATTAAGCGTAACACCCGCTAAAGGATGGTTGGCATCAATGGTGACTTCTTTGCCATCGATGCTTTTTATGGTGACTATTTCTAGCTCGCCTTCATCTGTTTCAGATTCAAACTGCATACCAGCTTCGACTGATTCGACGCCTTCGAAAGCAGCGATGTCGACGACTTGCATGAGTTCGGTAAAGACTTCACCATAGCCATCTTCGGGGTCGACGCGTACTTTTAATTTGTCGCCGACTTTTTTGCCTTCTAGTCCATCTTCCAGGCCTGGGATGATGTTGTCTGCGCCGTGTAGGTAGTTCATTGGACCGGATTCTTCCGTGCTATCGAGTAGAGTTGAGTCGTCATTGGTTAGGGTGTAGCTGATGCTGACGACGAGGTTGTCGGTAATTGTTAAGGGCATGGTTTCTCCAGGGAGTAATTAAGGTTCGTGAATAAGATCAGTGATTAAGGTTGATGATCAGAAATGAAGCCGAGAGTTTATCATTTTGAATTAGGCTCATCTAGCATTACGATGGTATATCCACGTGTTTTTAGTTGCGCTATCAGGCCTGTTTTGCCGGATAGATGTAAGCTACCAACCAATATAAATTCAACGTTGGTGGTATCGAACAGGGCTTCAATTTCTGGCATCCAGGCATTGTTTCGCTTCACGATCAATTCATCATGAATACTTGGGGAGTCTTCTCTCAGGCTATTTGATGCGACATGGTCTAGTTGATTTAGATCACCGTTACGCCAGGCAGTCATCATCGATTCAATCACTTGTGGCAGTTTCTCCATTTCTTTTAAGGTGTAGATGATTAGGTTGTCTTTCTGTCCTTTTCCCATTTCGGCGATGAAATTGAGTTGCTGTTCGACTGTTTCTAATGCACCGATTGGTTTGTTGTCTTGCTGTGCTTTTTGGTTGTAGAAGGCATCGACACCTTCGCCGGTAAAACCCAGTCGCTGTAATTCTGTCATCGATAAAATCATGGATACCATACCGGGTTTGAATGGCAGTAACGCTTCGATTGGTATGTTGTGAATCCTGCAATAGCGACTTAATGTTTGATAGGCTTCTTCACTGAGCGCTAGCTTTAGATTTTGATCTTTTGGGTAGCTGAGCATTTGCATCATAGACACCTGAAATTCAGGTGTTTCCATATCGTCCATGTTGGCTTCAAAAATAACTTCGTCAGATTGCTGATAGGCGATATCGAATGCTTCTGGCAATGGGAAGTCGGTGGGTGTTAAAAAATGTACCGTCCCACCAATAAAAATCTGAGAACCATTTTTTTCGACCTTCCAGACAGGCGTACCGGCAAAAGCAGAGAGGCAGATACTGCTCACGAAAAGGCTGAGTAGTATGAGTTTTGCGAGGTGCATTAGATTTTTTTGACAAACATCGATTTCAATTTCATCGCACCAATGCCATCTATTTTGCAGTCGATATCATGGTCGCCATCGACGAGGCGGATGTTTTTTACCTTAGTTCCTACTTTAACGACTGAAGACGAACCTTTTACTTTTAAATCTTTAATTACACTGACGGTATCGCCGTCGGCTAGCAAATTGCCATTCGAGTCTTTGATGACTGGCAGAGCATCCGTGTCATTGGCGGCATCCTGTGACCATTCATGTGCGCATTCAGGGCAAACCAACTGGTTCCTGTCCTGATAAGTGTATGCTGAGTCGCAGGCCGGGCAGTTGGGTAAGTCACTCATGAAATGTCCTGATGATGGGTGTTCCATCGTGTGTGGTTCAAGGACGGGATAATGGCAGAAAGGTTACGTCCCGTCTAATCAGACTGCTGTTATAACAGCGCTCCAGATACAAGGTGTGGACAGAGTGAAACTTTAATCAGGCATGGTTTAGTTGTCTATCAAGTATCTGGCGCGTTTAAAAACAGTCAGTTTTCTGTGACTGCAAGAAAGTTGTTTTTCGCGACGATAGGTTTGTAATATTGTAGACTTGTCATTCATTAGAGATTCCCTTAATTAAGCGAGTGGCCACAAAGTGGTATACAGACAAATCTAAAGCAACTGACTGAATCATCGATATGGCAGACGCAAGTTTTTATTGGCACGATTATGAAACCTGGGGGGCAAACCCACGAGTTGATAGGGTTGCGCAGTTTGCCGGTATTCGAACCGATAAAAATCTAGATATTATCGGCCAGCCTTTGATGATTTACGCCAAACCCACCAGCGATTTTTTACCGCACCCTGAGGCAGTATTAATCACCGGCATTACGCCACAACTGGCCTGTGCCGAGGGTATTCCCGAGGCCGATTTTTTCAGACAGATACACACCGAGTTCAGTCAAGCCAATAGTTGTATTGTAGGCTATAACAATCTCCGGTTCGACGATGAAGTGACGCGGTTTGGGTTTTATCGAAATTTTCGTGATCCATACGCGTATAGCTGGCAAAACGGTAATAGCCGATGGGATGTGCTAGATTTACTGCGAATCACTCGGGCGCTTCGGCCTGAAGGCATCAACTGGCCGATGAATGACAAGGGCGTTGCTAGCTTTAAGTTAACCGATTTGACACAAGCCAATGATATCGAGCAGCAAGGTGCTCACGATGCCTTGGTTGATGTTAAGGCAACCATCGCGTTGGCGAAGCTGGTCAAACAAAAGCAGCCTAAGCTGTTCGATTTCTATTTTAATCTACGAAACAAACATCAATCCGCTAGGCTGCTTAACCTGGGCAAGCCCGACATTCTGTTGCATGTGAGTGGTATGTTTCCTGCCGATCAAGGGTGTCTTACGCCAATATTTCCATTGCTGGAAAATCCGACAAATTCGAATGAAATCATTTGTTATAACCTACGTTTCAATCCTCAAGCTTTATTGCAGTTAAGCGCAGAAGATATCCAGAAAAAGCTGTATACCCGAACGGTCGACCTGACCGAAGGTGAACAACGATTGCCGTTGAAAGGCGTGCATATCAACAAGTCACCCGCACTGGCACCGGTGTCGACATTAAATCAAAAACAGGCAGAAAAGTGGCAAATTGATTGGGACGAAATCCGTTCTCATCGGGATCTATTGCTGTCTGATCCGGATCTGATAAAACGCTTAACCAGCGTTTATAGTGAGACAAAAGACTACCAGTCAGGTGATGCTGACAGCGCTCTATACGAAGGCTTTATCAATCAGCAGGACCGGTTAGTGTGCAATCAATTGTTAGCCGCAAACCCCAATGAGCTGGCTAGCTGGTCAGAGGATTGCTTTCAGGATCGGCGTTTACAAACGCTATTATTTCGCTATAGGGCACGTAACTTTCCACAGTCGTTATCGCTAGATGAGTCATTACGCTGGCAACGTTTTTGCCAGAGCAGGCTACTAGACGGGGATGATGTCGGTGGGTTAACTGTCGAGCAATTCCAGCAGCAACTATTGACGCTAGCGCAGCGCGAGCAGGGTGATCGTGAACAGGCGTTGCTGAATAAACTATCGTTGTGGGCGCAGCAAATATTTAGTTGAGCGGCTGTCTAACCTATTGTGCCGAGCTAGTATTGTTGAATTAACATTGTCGAGTTAAGAATCAGCCCGATGACTTTGGCAATTCCTTAATATACAAGTCCTGCTTGCTGTACGGAATCTCGATTTTTTCTTCGATGAAGCGTTTGTAAATTTGGCAGTTGAGAGAGTCGATCACGCGCCCGCGTAACACCGGTTGGTTGATCCAGCCCAGTAGTTCAAAATCAAGGCTGGATGCACCAAAGGCTCGAAATCGAACGCGGGGTTCTGGGTCGTCGCATAAGGCCTCATTTGCCAGCGCGATATCCATTAATATTGATCGCACCAGGTCGATATCGCTGCCATAAGCGACACCCACGGCAATCGGAATTCGATACTTTTCGTGAGGTCCGCCAGATTCGTTGATGATTTTGGTATTACTCATCACTGAGTTTGGGACGGTTACTTGAACATCATCGCGAGTTAACAGGCGTGTACTGCGAATACCTATATGTGTAATCTCGCCACGTTCACCTGTATCAAGCACCACAAAATCGCCTATTTTATAGGGCGCATCGGCCATTATAAAAACACCGGAAAACAAATTTGCGAGTGTATCTTTTGCTGCAAAGCCAACCGCGATACCGATAATACCAGCCGAGGCGAGCCATGCTGTCATATCAACTTCCCAGGCCGAGAATATAATGTAGATGGCAAAAACAAAGATAGTGATATTGGCAATGTTTTCGAACAAAGGCAACGTCTTCGAGTGCAACATGTTGATATGCGAATCGTTTTGCGCAATATGGCGCAGTACTAATCGTGTGATTCGCAGCAACAGTAGCGACCAGATGATGAGTGCAATACTCTTCAAAAATGAGAAGGCAATGAACTCAACAGTATCACCTAGGTTGAGGATGTTTATCGCAAGCGCTAGCCCAAGAAAAATGACACTGCTGTAAATCGGACTATGCAGTAGATCGATGAGATGATTATCGATGTTTACTTTTGTTTTTGTCGTCAAACGCTTCAGCGTGGTAATGATGAAACGATTAAATACCCAGGCGATTAAAAATGATGCAAAGGCGATAACCAGAGCTTGAACCCAAATATGTTCACCAAAATACCCAAGATAGGGTCGAATTGAATTTTGTATGTCACTTAGCATGCGGGTCTCATTTATCTCTACGAGTTCAATAGCCTGTTGCTTAAGTTTGCCGATAGTAGGCGAGCTTGTCAAAATGAGCCAGTGTTAATGGCGCAAGCTACCTAAGCTAACCTCTGACAGCGGAGGCAAACCGTGTGCCTCCGCTGTGCTGGTTGATTAACACTCAATAATGTTAACGGCGAGGCCACCACGAGACGTTTCCTTATATTTCGTCTTCATATCCGCCCCAGTTTCACGCATAGTTTTAATGACTTTATCGAGCGATACAAAATGTTTGCCGTCGCCTCGCATCGAGATACGCGCTGCATTAATGGCTTTTACCGATGCCATGGCGTTGCGTTCGATACAGGGGACTTGTACTAGGCCGCCAATCGGGTCACAGGTTAATCCAAGGTTATGTTCCATGCCGATTTCTGCGGCGTTTTCAGCTTGTTCGGGTGTGCCACCGAGTACTTCGGTTAGCGCGCCAGCGGCCATCGAGCAGGCGCTACCGACTTCACCCTGACAGCCAACTTCGGCGCCAGAGATCGATGCGTTTTCCTTGTATAAGATGCCGATAGCACCGGCGGTTAATAGAAAGCGCACAATGCCGTCGTCATCGGCATTTGGGGAAAAATTGTAATAATAATGCATGACGGCGGGGATGATTCCTGCTGCTCCGTTTGTTGGTGCAGTGACTACTCGACCGCCAGCAGCGTTTTCTTCGTTCACCGCCAGGGCATACAGGTTGACCCAGTCGAGTGACGTGAGCGGGTCTCTTTCGGTTATTTCGGGCTGATTAGTCAGTTTGTGATAAAGATCGGCTGCTCGACGTTTGACGTTGAGACCGCCCGGCAATATGCCTTCGTTTAAACAGCCGTTGGTGACACAGGTCTGCATGGCCTGCCAGATGTTCAGTAATCCGCTGCGTATTTCTTCTTCACTGCGCCAGGCTTTTTCGTTTTCCATCATCACGTCACTAATACGCATATTGTGATTTGCACAGTGAATCAGCAGATTGACGGCGGACAGGAAGGGGTAGGGTTGCTTTGTATCATCTTCTTTAATTCTATCGCTGCCAGCGGCTGTTTCATCAACGATAAAGCCGCCGCCAACCGAATAAAAGGTGGCATTGCGTAATTCGACACCAGCCTGACTGAATGCGACGAATGTCATGCCGTTGGGATGAAAAGGTAAAGTCTTTCGGCGATGCATGATGACATCTGTTTTTTCGCAAAATTTGATGGGGTGTTCACTCATTAAATGGATTTGGCTTGTAGCGCGAATGCTGTCTAGCCGGGGATCCATGCTGGTGGTGTCGATGGTTTCTGGTAGGTCGCCTTCGAGACCAAATATGACGGCCTTGTCACTACCATGACCTTTACCAGTCGCACCCAGAGAACCATACAGGTCGGTTTTTACTCGAACAACCTGTGGTATTAATCCGTCGTCCTGCAAGCCCTGCAAAAACTGGTTTGCAGCGCGCATTGGCCCTACGGTATGGGAGCTGGACGGGCCAATGCCGATAGAAAATAAATCGAAAACACTAATTGCCATGAGTGGTTTTAAACCTTTTGAATCTATAGTTAGAATTTTTGCATGATAACCCAATGCATTACTTAATAAGGTCTATTTGCGCCTTGCAACTATCTAATAACGCGCTTGCGGAATGTTATTGTTTGGCCACTGACTATGTATCTTTTTAGTTTAGCGCAGTGGAGGCGTTAGACTGCGTTCGTTATCACAACCAGAGTGGCGATTAGCCATGTCAAATTCTATCCATGATTTGAAAAACGAAACCATCAAAGTCAGCTTTAAATGGCAATATTTGTGCTCATGCCAACCCGACAAAGGTGGTATTTGTCGTTGTGGCGGGAGTCAAAAAAACCTTTTTCATGACAGTGGCTATAAGGTGCAGGTTTTGAAACGGGCTAGAGTCTGTCAATGACATCCCAAGCTTCCCTCACCTATTTGAGGGACGCTTGGTAGTGGGGTGATAAAACTAACTATCTTAATCCATATAATCGGACAGTGGCGGACAGGAGCAAATTAAGTGCGTATCGCCATGCACGTTATCGACTCTCGATACAGGTGCCCAATACTTATTTGCCCGTAGTGAAGCCACCGGATAGGCGGCTTGATCGCGGCTATAGGGATGATTCCAGGCATCGGAGCAGACCATGTCGACGGTATGTGGCGCATTCTTCAGTGGATTGTCTTCTCTATCCATACTGCCATCTTCGATGGCTTGAATTTCCTGGCGTATCGTAATCATGGCGTCACAAAAACGGTCAATTTCTTCTTTCGATTCACTCTCCGTTGGTTCGATCATTAATGTCCCTGGTACAGGGAATGACATGGTAGGCGCGTGGAATCCATAGTCGATTAGGCGCTTGGCAATGTCGTCAACTGTAATACCGCTGGTTTGCTTGATGATGCGCGTATCGATAATACATTCGTGCGCGACCATGCCATTGGTGCCGGTGTACAACACGGGAAAGTGGTCATTCAATCGATGGGCAATGTAATTGGCATTGAGTATTGCTACCGAGGTTGCCTTAGGTAAACCCTGGCGTCCGAGTAGGGCGACATAGGCCCAACTAATGGGCAATACGCCTGCACTGCCATAAGGTGCAGCCGAAACAGGTTCGGTATGGCCGTGGTGATTGGCGAGTGTGGTCGATGGCAAGAAAGGCTTGAGGTGCTCACGCACACCAATTGGGCCAACACCTGGGCCACCGCCACCATGCGGAATACTAAAAGTTTTGTGCAGATTCAAATGCGAGACATCGCCGCCAAATTTACCCGGCGCACAGACGCCAACCATTGCATTCATGTTGGCGCCGTCGATATAGACCTGACCGCCATGATCATGGATGAGCGCGCAAACATCGGTGACATCGTCTTCAAATACACCGTGGGTTGACGGATAGGTAATCATGATGGCAGCAAGATTATCGCGATGTTTCTCTGCCTTTGCCCTCAGATCATCCATGTCGATATTGCCTGTTTTAGCAGTGCCGACAACGACCACTTTCATGCCTGCCATTTGAGCCGAGGCAGGGTTGGTGCCATGAGCTGAGGCTGGAATTAAACAAACGTTTCGATGACCTTGCTCTTGGCTTTGATGATAAGCCTTGATGGTTAACAGACCTGCATACTCACCTTGTGCGCCAGAATTGGGTTGCAAGGAGACGGCATCGTAACCGGTACAAGCACACAACATTTGCTCTAGTTCGATAAATAACTGACGATATCCCTGAGCCTGATCGAGCGGCACGAAGGGGTGGATGCGACTAAATCCAGGCCAGGTAACCGGAATTAACTGAGCGGCTGCATTGAGTTTCATGGTGCAAGAACCCAGTGGAATCATGCTGCGATCTAATGCCAGGTCTTTGTCGGCCAGCTTACGCATGTAGCGCATTAGGTCAGTTTCTGAGTGGTACTTGTTAAACACGGGGTGATCTAGAATTTTACTGCTGCGAATCAAATCGGGATGCAGTGCAGAGATAGCATTTGCATCCAGTTGGTCCATCTGTGCTAAGTCGCCATGATCATGCGTGAAAATATTGAAGAGCGTTTCAACATCGGCCCTGGTTGCCACTTCATCGAGCGCAATGCCGACGGTGCTGCCATCGACCTGTCGTAGGTTAATTTTCTCGGCACGGGCGGCCGCCAGAATGAATTCGGTGGCGTTACCGGTGTTAACCGTGATGGTGTCAAAAAAGTGCTTGGTGGGTACCTCGTGGCCGAGTTCGCGCAAACCATTTACCAATAACACGGTCAGTCGATGAATACGCAAAGCAATACGCTTCAGTTCTTCTGGCCCGTGATATACCGCGTACATACTGGCCATCACGGCCAGCAAGGCCTGTGCAGTACAGATATTACTGGTCGCCTTTTCGCGACGGATATGTTGCTCGCGGGTTTGCAAGGCCAGTCGCATCGCTGGTTTACCGCGAGTATCGACAGAGACACCAATGAGGCGTCCCGGCATAGATCGTTTGAATGCTTCACGCGTTGCCATATAAGCCGCATGCGGACCACCATAACCGAGCGGCACGCCAAATCGCTGCGTCGTACCGATAACTACATCGGCGCCGAACTCGCCAGGTGGCGTTAATAGGACGAGGCTTAATAGATCAGCTGCGACGGCCACTAATGCCTTTTTTTCATGGACTGAATTGACCAACTCGCGATAGTCATAAATTTCACCCGTTGAGCAGGGGTATTGGAGTAATACGCCAAACACATCCAGATCGGCTAGTTCGGTGAATGGATCGCCGATTACAATTTCGATTTCCATGTGGTTAGCACGATTTTTTATGACCGCAATTGTCTGGGGGTGGCAGCTATCAGCTATGAAGAAGGTCTTGCTCTTGCTCTTTGACATACGTTGGCAAAGTGTCATCGCCTCAGCAGCGGAGGTTGCTTCGTCGAGCATCGATGCATTGGCAATCTCCATACCCGTCAGATTGCTCACCATGGTCTGAAAATTCAGAAGGGCTTCGAGACGACCTTGAGAAATTTCAGCCTGATAAGGTGTATAAGCGGTGTACCAGGCAGGGTTACGTAATAGGTTTCGTTCGATAACCGCTGGCGTTTGGGTGTTGTGATACCCCATGCCAATGAAGGATTTGTACAATTGATTACGAGTTGAAATTTCATACAGGCGATCCAGTACCTGGCGCTCCGTCATACTGCCTTTGACAGCCAATGGTTTGTCGCGTCGAATGGCGGCTGGCACTACTTTATCCAATAACTCGTCCAGGCTATTCAGTCCAAGTTCGTCAAGCATTGCTGGCTCATCAACCGAGCCTGGGCCAATATGACGATGAATGAAGTCGGTGTGGGTGTCCAGGTCGGTTAATTTTAAATCAAGGTCTGACATGCTAGTTATGCTCCGCTAGTGGCTGAATGTAGGTGGATTTTAGATTAAATTATGCATTTCATTATTTTATAGTTACAATGTGATCATTAATTATTTAAATGATTGAGCGATGAACTTACCCACCGAACTTTTAAGAACATTCGTGACAATAGCCGACCTGGGTAGTTTCACCCGTGCTGGCGATAAGCTCGGTCGCTCTCAACCCGCGATTAGCCTACAAATAAAACGTCTCGAAAGCCTTTTGCAGGCCCGATTATATGATCGCACCAGTCGTGACCTGGTACTCAGTAGCGGGGGTAAACAACTCGTTGGGTATGCGCGCAAAATTTTGGCGTTGAATGATGAGGCGGTGGTTAAGTTATTACAGCCAGGCGTACAAGGCTCGGTTCATTTGGGTATACCGAACGAGTTTGCTGCGTCACGTTTATTTCCAGCTGTATTGAGGCGCTTTGCCCAGGCTTATCCTGATGTACAAATCCAGGTCACATGCGACCTGTCTGTTAATTTACTGAATCGTATGAAGCATGATGAATTTGATTTGGTATTGGCCTTACACGATGGTACGGAGCCGGGTTATTACAACGAAAACTGGCAAGAAGAAATCGTCTGGGTTTGTGGACCTGACTCGAACGTAAACTCACGCGACCCTTTACCGCTTATCGTCGCACCCGAGGGTTGTTTTTATCGAAAACGCATGATCAAAACACTCGATGCATCGCAACGTAAATGGCATATTGTTTATACCAGTCAAAACTATGGTGGCATTCGAGCAGGTGTAATGGCCGGTCTTGGTGTCACCGCCCTGGCGCGTAACACGGTAGGGGAAGACATGATCATAATGGGCAGCGCCGAACGAATGCGCCGACTGCCGCAGGTAGAGCTCGGTATGCACTACGACTCAGTTAAGGCATCGACAGCTTCACGAAAGCTAGCCGAATATATAGGTTTGCATTATGGCGGGAGTAATTAAGGGCATCTAAAAATGCACTTTTTCCGCGATTGCTGCGGCACCGATTTTATGCTCCTGCAAAATCGACATACCGTACATCCATGTACATAACCGATTTTTGCTCCTGCACCAACAGTAGGGACCACGAGGCCAAATCGACATACCGTACATCCTGTACATAAGCTCCGTGCTCGAATCCTCATGTACTATCGTACACTCCGGTTCTCGGCAATTGCTCCATACATTGCTCTATCTCCTGCATCCATGCAGTCGTCCGCGCGGTGGTTACTCGGGCTTCGCCCTCGCCCTGCGGGCCAGCCGTTGGCTGTTGTCTCCGCTGCGCTCCGGCTCC
>JBDNJA010000092.1:0-5399 GCA_041688005.1 Gammaproteobacteria bacterium | reverse complement strand
TTTGCCTTCTGCTTGTACTTTCTCCGCAGCGGTCAAGTCATCCCACCAGCCCAGTTTCTTTAGCATGGCGTCACTAAACTCAGGGTAACCATCCTTAATTTCTGAGCCTTTACTGTACGAACCTTCCGCTAGTAAATTCTCACCATCACGCTCAACTCCAAATCTGGCACGGAATGTTAGGCCACCTTCTGCAACAGATAACGCCGGGTTATAAAGATTCGGAGTACCTGGGTGTTTCATTTCGGGTGTGCCCCAAGATGGCCATGGCAATCCGTAGAAGTCACCATCTGCTGGCCCGCCTTCTGCTTTCAGCGAGGTGTAGTCAAAAGTACCCCAGTTTTGCTGATGCGATTTGAGTCTTTCGGGGCTTTGGCCTGTATAACCAATAGTCCACATGCCTCTATTAATTTCACGTAAAACATCTTCAACATAAGGTTCTTCACCTTTGACTTCGATGTGTTTAAATAGCTGATCCGAGAACCCCAGCTTTTTAGACAACTTGTACATAATCGTATGATCAGGCAGTGATTCAAACAATGGGTCAATAACTTTTGAACGCCATTGAAGAGATCGATTCGAAGCTGTGACCGACCCATAAGTTTCCATTTGCGTGGCAGCCGGTAATAAATATACGCCATCTTTACGGTCATGCATGATAGATGAGGATGTTGGGTAAGGATCAACAATCACTAGCAAATCGAGCTTCTCAAAAGCTTTTGTCATTTCTGCGCCACGGGTTTGGCTGTTAGGCGCATGCCCCCAAAAAATCATTGCTTTCACGTTATCTTTTTGAGCGATGTTATCTTTATCTTCCAACACACCATCAATCCAACGCGAAACAGGAATTCCTTTGGTATTCATAACATGGACATCCTTGCCCTTGCTCTGTTCATAACTACCTTTGTCGAAACGACCTTTAACCCATTCGTAGTCTAAATCCCATACTCTGGCCCAATGCTTCCATGAACCCGGTTTTAAACCGTAATAACCAGGTAATGTGTTCGATAACACGCCTAGGTCAGTTGCGCCTTGGACATTATCGTGACCTCGGAAAATATTGGTTCCACCACCGGGCACACCCATGTTGCCAAGAACTAACTGGAAAACGCAATAAGCGCGGGTATTATTATTACCAATCGTGTGTTGAGTACCGCCCATACACCAAATAAAGGTGCTTGGGCGATTGTCAGCCATTGCCTTAGTTGCACCATAAACACGTCCTTCGGGGATGCCAGTAACACGTTCAACTTCATCGGGCGTCCATTTGGCTACTTCTTGACGAATTTCCTCTACGCCATAGACACGTTGGCGAATAAATTCCTTATCTTCCCAGCCATTTTGAAAAACATGCCACAACATACCCCAAATAAGCGGCACGTCTGTACCGGGCCGAATTTGTAAAAAGTGATTTGCGTGTGCTGCGGTACGAGTAAAGCGCGGATCAATTACAATGATCGGTGCGTTATTCTCTTCCTTCGCTTTAAAAATATGCTGTAGTGCAACCGGATGCGCTTCGGCAGGGTTCGCGCCAATCATCAAAATCGCTTTCGAATTGTGGATATCGTTATACGAGTTAGTCATCGCACCGTAGCCCCAAGTATTGGCTACGCCGGCAACAGTGGTTGAGTGGCATATTCTTGCTTGATGATCTACGTTGTTGGTTCCCCACATCGCAGCCATTTTGCGAAACAAGTAAGCTTGTTCATTACTGTGTTTAGCACTACCTAACCAGTAAACTGAGTCAGGGCTATTCTTTTCTCTAATATCAAGTAATTGATCGCCAATATCAC
Organism: Gammaproteobacteria bacterium; assembly: GCA_041688005.1. Taxonomy (GTDB): domain Bacteria; phylum Pseudomonadota; class Gammaproteobacteria. The sequence goes on along the minus strand of JBDNJA010000092.1, from coordinate 3,609 downwards.
TGATGGCTTCATCCCAAGACACTTTTTTCCATTTACCATCAACTAGTTTGGTTGGATATTTTAGACGTCTATCGCCATGTCCGTGTTCACGGATCGAAGCACCTTTGGCGCAGTGGGCACCTTTGTTAAATGGGTGGTCAAAAGCAGGTTCCTGCCCTGTCCAGACTCCATTTTGAACTTCAGCAATAATGCCGCAGCCAACAGAACAGTGAGTGCAAACTGTTTTCACCCGCTCTGTTTTGCCAAGTGAGGAGTTAGCGGCTTCTGCTTTTTTCATCATCACTGGGGACACACTGGATACCAGTGCTGCGCCGCCGGCCATCAAGCCGGATCGTTTTAGGAAGCTTCGCCGACTGACTGCGTTGGCAACCACCATTTGATCATTGGATTGACCGTAGTTTCCAGCCTGAAGATTACCAGGTGCTGCGACTACTTGACTCGTACTTCTTGTTAGTTTACTCATAACGCCCCCAATTAATTAGAAGCCGATTGATAGTAATCGGCGACGTGGTCCGTTAACTGATAGCCTTTTTGCTGTTTTTTTGATTCCGTGCTCGACTCAGTCGTACCGGCAACAGCAACATTTGGCAGGACGGCTGCACTCGCGACGCCAACACCAATGACGGCGGTCTTTGTCACGAAAGCCCTCCTCTCTTTATCCAACAACGATTGTTGCTTTTCTTCAGCTATCTTTTTCATCAACTTCTCCTCTTTATTTAACGGTTATTAATGGAATATTCGATTTCTGATATCGACTACTTATCACTTTATTATGTCTGCATTGAAAAATATTCACTTTCAAATGCAATGAAAGCGCTACCAAAGCGGCCAACTGATTTGTAAAACACAGCAGATTTAGCATCACTTAAATCATCGAAAAAGCGCCCAATCCAAGGTGCCATATGGGTTTTAAAAAACTTATATTGCTGATCAATATCGCTACCTTCACTGATCAAGAGCGAAAACACTTCGCATAGCGCAGCCGCGTGATCTTCTGGCTCGCAAATATTGTCATTTCGCTCAAAACCTAGTATTACCAGGTCGTCACGTAAATCACTTAAAGGCTGTTCCATCAAGAAACCCGTTAAATACCATGATCCATAAGGTACGACTTCGCCTCTACCCAAACCAATTAATAACTGATGGTATTCGTCTTCAATCGAGTCAGGAGATAACATCTTGGCTGACAAGCTTAATGCCGTCATTGACAACAAGATGGCGTCGTCTTCACTATTATCATTGTCTGATACGAGTTCAGACAGAATATTGAGTAAATTTTGATCAGGTGCTGCTCGTAATAGAGCCGCCAGCAGGCTGTAGGTAGAGGAGCGATATTGTTGTTCTATCGCTAATTGGCCTTGTTCGGGCGCAACTCCGTTACCAATAGGATAGATTGCAACACTATTGTTGGTTTCAAGTGAATCTTTGGCGCCCCCTACTTCTGCTGAAAACGTCACATTTCTAGTTGAAGATTTGGCTTGCAGTGTCATATTATTTTTCTCATTACGTTTAGAGGTAGCAATTAATATTCCAATATTATTGTGAATTTAACGACCAATAATTACCAAAATGGGTAACTGTCAAATATAAAGTTAATTTAATGAGTTAAAACGTCCATTCATCGCTGCGTCATCTTGGACAATATCAACCACCCGACAGTCTTCGCACATCTTTAATCGATTCATCGCGTGAGTCCCTTGAAACATATAATGGTCTTTTAGTCTCTCTGTCATCTTGTTGATAACCGATGTTGGCGCGAACGCTTTGCCACAACTAATACAATCAAAGGGTGTGTCTTGATTAAGTGCTCGAGAGCGATTGCGTTTCTCGCGATCAAATATGATTCTCGGGGTTATTTCGATCGCTTGTTCAGGACAGGTGAGGGTGCAGACGTTACATTGAATGCAATTGCTTTCAATAAAAAACACTTCGGGCACTTCTCGATTGCTGCCGTCTTGTAATGCTTTACCTGGGCAGGCCCCAACACAGGCCAAGCAAAGCGTGCAGCTTTCAGAGTCAATTGTCACAGTGCCGAAAGGCGCGCCTGCTGGCAGCTCTATTTGTTCCTGTTGCTTTGTAGATTGCTGATATAGGTGGTCTATCGCCTGGTAAATCGCATTGCGTTTGTTATCCGGCATGGCGTAAATCGCAGGCTTAATTTGCCATGGCCCGATTGGCTGCTGATTCACTGATAGTAAATCGATATTGTCGGCTATGTTATTGGTGATTGAAATTCGGTCAGCGTTGATTTCAAGCCCTACGAGCATGGCCTTGACCCAACTTAGTTGACGCTCCATGACTTGTAATGAACTTTTGGGCGCACTGTGGTTCGCCAACAGCATTACTTGAGACGCGCCATAAACTAATGTAGACAAACACAAATCCATACCGACACTAGCAAGCTCTTCTACCTTAACCGGCAATATTTCACACTGTGAAGAGAGGATGTTTTTCTCTATAACCTCAGATTCATCACCACTATAAAAAACAACAATCGGTTGCTGCCCCCCCTGCTCTCGATAGGTGTGAAGCATTTTTCGCACCTGATTCCCACTATCGGAAAGACTCGGATAGACATATCGAATCGCCCCTGATGGGCAGGCTGTCGCACAGACTCCACCGCCTTGACATAAAAAAGGGTTCACTTCGATCTTATCACCCAAGCTTATGATTGCATCTGCAGGACAGGCATCAATGCATTGGGTGCAAAACTGAACACCATTGACGCCATGCGCACAAATACTGACATCATAATTAAAATATTTAGGCTTTTCGAAAGTGCCCGTCATTTCACCCAACTCTTGCGATAGAGCTTCAACCCCCATTTGTTGAATATCCCGATGTAAATAACCTGGCGGTAGGATTTCGAGATTTATTATAGCTTGCGTATTTAAATCTAACACTAGGTCTGCAGAGACCACCTCAGTCGAGCCACTACTATCAGTAAGCGTTACGCGGAAATTCCCAAGGTAACCGTCAATCTCTAGGGTCCTGTCTGCCAAATATATCGTATTAGTCGGCATTGACTCATCTGGTACTCTAGACACTAAAATAGGCGACATCGGTAAATCCAGAGGCATAGTTTGAGCTAATACCAAATCAGCGGAGTCACCGATCACGATGACATGACCGTTTGATTGATAGCTGATTAGGCTCGTCGGTACGGGCACAAATTCATCACGCTTTAGTAACGCTTGAATTCTGGCTTCGGAATGATTGCTCGGAGTCATGATGATTCGCCTTTGGTTATTACTGAACCTTCTATTGTTTCGGATTTTATTGGTATTTGGTCTAAATCTTCGAGGTTTAATTCGATTTCGCTTTCTTTTTGAGTGCTAGTGGGACTATTTAATTCGTCTTCGCCTAACTTGTCTTCATGCAGATCCTCTTCTACTAGATCATCCTCTTCTACTAGATCATCCTCTTCTACTAGATCATCCTCTTCTACATCAACGTCGCTTAATGCATCATCCTTATCAGCTTCTGCCTTTGCTGCTTCCTCCTTTGCTGCTTCCACTTCCATTGCGTGCTTCATGTCACAGGTGACGATATCACCTAGCTTCTCGAAGAATGTGTAGTCTTCATCATATTCATCGAGGCCGTCACGTA
>JBDNJA010000091.1:0-3017 GCA_041688005.1 Gammaproteobacteria bacterium | reverse complement strand
TAGCTCAGGGGTAGAGCACTTCCTTGGTAAGGAAGAGGTCCCCAGTTCAAATCTGGGTATGGGCTCCATATTTATTAAGGTTGAAGATTGTAATTTAACGCACTATCTATTTAATGTTTTATATTTATTTAAGGATCGGCAGTTATGTCAAAAGAAAAGTTTGAACGTAATAAACCCCATGTCAATGTAGGCACAATTGGCCACGTCGATCATGGTAAAACCACATTAACAGCCGCGATTACTAAGGTAATGGCAGAATTGAATGGTGGTGAGTTTAAAGACTACGCAAACATTGATAGTGCGCCAGAAGAACGTGAGCGTGGTATTACTATCGCAACGGCTCATGTTGAATATGAATCAGCCAACCGTCACTACGCACACGTAGATTGCCCCGGCCACGCGGATTATGTCAAGAACATGATCACCGGCGCGGCTCAGATGGACGGCGCTATTTTAGTCTGTTCAGCAGCAGATGGCCCGATGCCCCAAACCCGTGAGCATATTCTTTTATCACGCCAAGTGGGCGTTCCTTATATCATCGTCTATATGAACAAAGCAGACATGGTGGATGATGACGAATTATTAGAACTCGTTGAAATGGAATTACGCGAGCTTCTCGACAAGTACGATTTCCCAGGTGACGACACGCCAATCGTGACGGGTTCAGCGCTTAAAGCATTAGAAGGCGATACGTCAGACATTGGTGTTCCCTCAATCGTCAAGCTAGTTGAAGAAATGGATGCGTACTTCCCAGAACCAGAACGTGCTGTCGATGGTGACTTCTTAATGCCAGTAGAAGACGTTTTCTCAATCTCAGGTCGTGGAACGGTTGTTACCGGTCGTATCGAACGCGGTATTGTAAAAGTTGGCAGAGAAATCGAAATCGTGGGTATCAAAGACACGCTAACAACAACGTGTACGGGTGTTGAAATGTTCCGTAAGTTACTTGACGAAGGTCGAGCCGGTGACAACGTCGGAATCTTACTACGTGGAACTAAGCGAGAAGACGTAGAGCGTGGCCAAGTATTATGTAAGCCAGGTTCAATCAAGCCTCACACAAAGTTCACAGCAGAAGTTTATGTATTAAGCAAAGATGAAGGCGGACGTCACACGCCATTTTTCAACGGCTATCGTCCGCAGTTTTACTTCCGTACGACTGACGTCACAGGCGCATGTGAATTACCATCAGGTACTGAAATGGTGATGCCAGGCGACAACGTCCAAATGGAAGTGACTTTAATTGCGCCGATAGCAATGGAAGACGGTTTACGTTTTGCGATTCGTGAAGGCGGCCGTACTGTTGGTGCGGGTGTTGTTGCGAAGGTTATTGAGTAACAGTTTCAGTAAGCAATAAATTAAAAATTTAATATTATTAAATTAGAATAGAGAAAAATTATGGCTAAGAATCAGAATATACGTATTCGCTTAAAAGCATTTGACCACCGTCTGATTGATCAATCAGCGTTGGAAATTGTTGATACAGCAAAACGTACCGGCGCTCAAGTAAAGGGTCCAATCCCTTTACCAACGAAAAAAGAACGTTTTACTATTCTGACTTCGCCGCATGTAAATAAAGATGCTCGTGATCAATATGAGCTACGTACGCATAAACGTTTGATGGATATTGTAAATCCAACAGATAAAACGGTTGATGCATTAATGAAATTGGATCTGGCTGCCGGCGTTGACGTGCAGATTCAGTTGCAATAAGTAAAAATAGTGTAGGTCAGCCTTCAGGCTGACAGCAAATGTAGGGCTATACTCACCGGTTCTTGAATCAGGTGTAACAAGTCCAACAACCTAGAAGTAGGAATAAGAAAATGACAATTGGTGTAGTTGGTCGCAAAGTAGGAATGACGCGTGTCTTCACAGAAGACGGCGCACATGTACCCGTAACGGTTATCGAAGTTGAACCAAACCGTATCACGCAACTTAAGTCTCTTGAAACAGATGGTTATAAATCTGTTCAAGTTACTACGGGTTCGCGTAAAGCCTCTCGTGTAACTAAAGCATTAGCAGGACATTTTGCTAAAGCAGGTACAGAAGCCGGTCGTGGTCTTTGGGAATTTCGTTTAGCGGAAGACGAAGGTAACGATTTCGAGCTTAAAGGCGAAATTAAAGTCGATGTTTTTGAAGAAGGTCACAAAGTTGATGTTCAAGGTACTAGCCAAGGTAAAGGTTTCCAAGGTGGTATCAAACGTCATAACTTCACAATGCAAGATGCGACGCACGGTAACTCGGTTTCTCATAGATCAAATGGTTCTATCGGGCAAAACCAAACACCGGGTCGTGTTTTCAAAGGTAAAAAAATGTCAGGTCACATGGGTGCAGCAACACGTACTGGTGAAAACCTCGAAGTTGTACGTATCGACGTAGAACGTAACTTATTATTGGTTAAAGGCGCTGTACCTGGTTCGAAAGGTGGCAACGTGATAGTTAAACCTGCTGTGAAAGGTTAATAGGAACTCGTCATGGAATTAAAATTAACAACTGCGACTGGCAAGGCTTCAACTAAAAGTATTGAAGTATCTGAAGCTAACTTTTCGCGCGAATTTAACGAAGCATTGGTACACCAAGCGGTAACTGGCTATTTAGCGGGGGCTCGCTCAGGTACTCGTGCACAAAAGACCCGTTCTGATGTTCGAGGTGGCGGTAAAAAACCTTGGAAACAAAAAGGGACAGGTCGCGCAAGGTCTGGTACAATCCGTTCCCCAATTTGGCGGTCTGGTGGTATTACATTTGCTGCTCGTCCTAAAGATTGGTCGCAAAAGCTAAATCGTAAGATGTATCGCGCAGCGATTCAGTCAATCTTATCTGAGCTCGTTCGTACAGAGCGCTTAGTTGTTGTAGACAGTTTTGCTGTTGACGCACCTAAGGCTAAAGATATGATTGCACGTTTAGGTAAGCTAGGAACAAGCAATGTCATGATAGTGACAGCGGATATGAGTGATAATTTATTTTTGTCGACTCGTAACCTACACCAAGTGGGTGTTTGCGATGCAAATAATATCGATCCG
>JBDNJA010000090.1:0-9950 GCA_041688005.1 Gammaproteobacteria bacterium | reverse complement strand
GCACGTCGATCGAAACCTGCTCAAGCACCTGCTTATCAGCGTATTCCTTGCTTAAATTCTGTAATTGAATTGCGAAAGGTACATTGACCATAAGCTATTGGATAACCCTCGGGACATCTATATTTACCGTGGGAATCTTCATTAAAGCGGCACTGTCAATCACGCCGCCTGGGTGCAACAACGGAAATTCGGATTGCGCCCACTTCAATAATTGCGTTGCCGGACTGTTAAGCAGTAACTTTGCGAGTGGGTAACGCCAGACTATTTGATCGACTAAATCATTCGGTTGATAGGGCACATCAGCAATGCCATTATTATCCAAATCAAAAGCTGGGTTATCGCTCCAGTAATTGCCTTCACCATTATCCGACCATTCGATATGTCGAGTACCGATATATTTCACTTGATTGCGATTATCGACAAAAGCGTTTCTGGCAATGGTGTTGTGTGCCGACCCTGCCGTGAAGTGGATACCAATATTGCAGGCCTCGAAATAATTGCTATCAAATTGATTAAAATTGGCGTTGTAAATGAACACGCATTTGTCCGTGCCGCCGCGTACGACATTCCGATTAAAACTTGAGTAGTTGACAAAGTTCAGTAGCAATCCGCGATCTCTTGACGACTCTGATACATTGTCGGACACCTCAATTTTTTCAGAAAACATCAAGGCATAGGCTGTGTGGTTATCGACTGAACGATTACCAATCACCTGACTATTATTGGTGTACATGTAGTGAATCGCAAAACGCATGTCTTCGATCAAATTTTCTCTAAAAACATTATCCCGACTAGTTGTGACATAGATGCCATCACGGCCATGCACTAAATGATTTTTCTCGATAACTGATCCAGTTGAATTCCAGATATGAATCGAATTTCCTCTATCATTCATGTGTGGGTTCAGGCTACCCAACACTATGTTGTTTCTCACCAATGCCTTTTCCGGCCCTTTTAAATAAACGCCAATCAGATTGTTTTCAAAATGATTATTTTCTATCAGAATATTGTCACCCTTATCCGTCACAAAAATCCCACTATCCTCAGTCGCTAAACTATCTCCCGAGTGCATAATACTAAGATCGCTGATCACCACTTCCGGTGCATCAACTAACACTACGTGACCTTTTCCACCGCCATCCAGAATACTAGTCAATTGCCCCGTCAGCATGAGTGGCTTATTGACGACTACAGTGCCAGTGAATATCCCTGGCTGTAATAATAAGGTCGCGCCCATAGGCGCCTTGTCGATCGCCGATTGCAAGGTATCATCACCCGCTTCAACGGTAATTGTTTGTGCTTTCGAAATACTCGGCAAAAATGCAACACCCAGAACAACAACGAGCATTACCCGAGTGGTAATGCTCGCCTGCAGTCTTCTACTGGCGTTATTGCCAGGCATCACTTTAGGCAGGTTCGACAAGCATACGGCCACGCATTTCCATGTGCAGTGCATGACAGAACCACTGGCAGTAATACCAATGTACACCAGGGCGATCTGCCTTAAAGGTGACAGAGGAAGTTGCCTGCGGCCCTATTTCCATCACTAGACCATAATTGGCCATGGTAAAGCCATGTGTCAAATCATCGATTTGATCGATATTGGACACGATGACGGTGACCTCATCACCCTGCTTAACGGTGAATTTTTCCATACTGAACATCGGCGCTGCCGACCACATATAGACCTGTACTTTATTACCATCGCGGATCACTTTTGATGTCACGCCGAGCGTTGCATCATCTTTTTCCGCCTGCGCACTGGCATCGGCCCACATGCGGTCTCCCTTGGTCCAGGTTGAATCTGGATTAACTAGATCGGTTCGCACGATGATGCAGTCATGTGGTTCGGCAAAAGTCGGCCCGTCGTGAACCAACTTCATTTTATTGCCCGTAATATCGATCAACTGCTCGTTCTCCGGTTTCAATGGGCCAACATTAATGTATCGGTCCTTGGAAAACTTGTTCAACGATACTAACCATTTACCGTCCGCCTCTTTAGTTTCACCCATCGAAGTATGGTTGTGTCCTGGCTGGTAATGCACGTCGAGCTTGTCGATAATGGGGTTTACATTCTCTCCGTTGTAGGCGTCGATCGCTTTCTGAATATTCCACTTCACTGTCTGACTATCAATAAATAAAGTAGTGAAGGCATTACCCTTACCGTCAAATGCAGTATGCAATGGTCCTAGTCCTAACTCTGGCTCTGCCACAATCGTATCGCGCGGTTTGATTTTGTCGGCAAACAGATCAGGAAAACGGGTGACATCGAGCACCGATACTGTGGGTGACAATTTTCCGTTGATAATAATATGCTTACCATCGGGTGCTGTGTTACAGCCATGTGGGCTATTCGATACGGGAACGTAGCGGGTATAAGGAGACCCTTTACGGCCATCAATTACGGCAACGCCATTGATCGTTTTATAATCACCCTTTTCGACAGCGCCTTCGATACCTTTGATATCAAATACCACGGCCCAATCCTGTTCATTCGCAGTCATGCCGGCCAGAGTCGTCGCTTCCTCACTGTTATAACAGGTCGAGACAGCATAAAGGCCCTGGTAATCCGCATCGCAGTTATCGAGGTTGCCATCGACCATTACCTGCCAGGCAACTTTCATTTCATCGCCATCAATGGCAGTGAAAATGGCATGGTACTTTTCTGGTTCGTCAAGAATGCTGCCGTCGTTGGGCACTGGCACGCGATGTTCACCATTGGCAAATACATAACCGGTGCGTGGATATTTTTGTGGACGCAGACCATGAATATCGGAAGCGTTTGGTATCTCGATGATCTTGTCGCACTTCATCACGTCACAACGCACCCGCGCTACGCGGGTATTGGCTTTGTCATTCATAAACAAATAACGGCCATCGTAGGTGCCATCGGTAAACGACATATGCGGATGGTGTAAATCTCCGTTTTGCCAAATGCCGCCTCGCGTCTTGAGGAATTCTTTTGTTTCTGGCAACAGGCCTTCAGTCAAAATTTTTCGGCTTTCGTTGGTAATACCCCACCCGGTCGCACTACAAATATTAAAGACAGGCACTCGCATCATCTCACGCATCGATGGGACTCCGAGTATGCGCAGTTCACCAGCCTGACCACTACTCCAAAAACCGTAATAGTCGTCCAGGTCTCCAGGTGCTACTTCCGAATGCCCGCCTTCGGCTGCGTTTGCAGTTTGTGAAGCCAACATCGATGCACCACCCGCCACAGCCGACAAACCCCCCGCCAACGCAGCAACACGTGCCGTATTACTGAGTAGTTCGCGGCGGGTTAAGCCTTTTTCTTCACCCTTTTCTGTTAACTTATCGTCGATCACTTTTTTAGCCATAATAAATACTCCGCTTCTCTTTGTTTTCAAATAATCCGCCGTTAGACGGCATAATGGTTACTACTTGCTTTATAGCCAGCTGGGCTATTTTTTATTGACCCCATCCTTATCATCGGATGTACTGGCGGCCGCTATCTCTATTAAGGTTTTATCTCGTTTAATATCAGCAACCATTTGGGTCTGCGCTGGCTGATCACTCTTGCCGTTGTGTCCAGCCTGACGCGCTCTTTTTTTATCCTTCTGGATAACTACTGGGCACACATGCCCATCAAAATAATTGACCTGACAATGTAAGCAATAGAGGCACTCATTGGTGTTGATATTACCCTCGGGATGAATCGCCCCAACCATGCAATCATGCGCACAAATCTGACAGGGCGTGCCACATTCTTTGTAACGTCGTAGCCATTGGAAGATGCGTAGATGCCCAGGAATAGCCAGGGCAGCACCCAACGGGCACAGATAACGACAGTAGAATCGTTCGATGAATAAACCAATCACTAAGAGTGCGACTGCAAAAACCACGAAGTACCACTCGCGCATAAACTTGAGGATAATGGCCGTTTTAAACGGCTCGACTTCGGCCAGTCGCTCGGCTAATTCTAGTGCGTGCAACGAGAAGCCCAACAAGATCAAAAATATAATATATTTGAGCGCCCACAAGCGTTCATGTAGTCCCCAGGGCAAACTAATTTGGGGGATTTTGTACCACTTGGCGACACGACTAAGCAATTCCTGAAAGGCGCCAAAGGGACATAGCCAGCCACAATAAGCTCCTCGACCCCAGAGTAATAGTGACGCTGCCACTGAACTCCATAGAATGAAGATCAATGGTTCCATGAGGAAATACTCCCAGCTAAATCCCGATGTTAATGCATTAAAAACCGTCAGTATGTTCACCACCGACAATTGAGCATTAGCGTAAAAACCGATGCCAAACAGAGTGATAATCAGAAAACCTATTCGAATTCTATCTGTTAATTTAGGGTGTCTGGCTAATTCATTCTGAAAAAAGAATACGACTGTCAGTGCTATCAAAATGAGGCTTAAAACAATGATTTCGGGTAGTTTTTTCCACCACATTTTTTGCCATAATGGTGCATCTGTCCGCGCTAGATTTTCATTTGAGTTGTCGACTGCTTTCAACTGAAGATACTTTTTTGGTAACTCGTAATCCATGTCGAAAGTTAGAAATGCTTTCTTCGTCGCTGACGTAAATCGGCTCACTAAAAGTTCTAAATGCCAGGGTAGTGCTGGATCAAATTTTATATCGGCTGGGATTCGAAATAGATCAACATCGACAAATTTCGATGCTCCGTCGGCAGCGATCCGGCGTAACCGTTTATGAGACCGATCATGAAACCGGATCGAGGTATCACCTTGAATAATTTGAAATCGATCAAATATACCGCCTCGAACATAACCAGACCCTTTAAATGAATAGCGGCCATTGCCTGCCAGCAAAATGGCTTGCTGACCCGGTTCAAGACGTTTTAACAGATTTTGATATTCGGCATCACCCAGCAGGCTACGGCCAATGCTGGGTGCGGACACTAATCCCGCATAAAGTTCGATAAAAATGTCGGATGGGTCACCCTGTTCGGCCTGATCAATTGCAGGAATGTTATTGGTTGCTTCAAATGCCTGATTAATTTGTCCCAACGTAATTTTCAAACGACGCACAGAGCCATCGCTGATCAAACTTATCCAGTCCTGTACTGTGTCCAGATCTTTCTTTAGCTCATAGCTTGGACCGCTTTTGCTTTTCACTGGTTTAAGCCCACCCAGCCCGTAAGCTCTTGCGACTTTAATACCACTGTGAATGATCGTGTCATCCATCACCATGACAGTAACCGTGGCACCAGACATCCCGTCCAGTTGATGATCCTGATCATTACCAGAGGCAAACATACTCAGGTTTAAACCCGTATATTTATCCAACATTGAAACAATGCGTTTTTCAGGGATGCCAATCAATACGATGGGCTCATGATGCTCGATGAGTAAAACCTTGCGAATAATCGATTGCATGTCGATCGAGATCACCATGTGAATTGGCTTACCCGAATAGCCAGTTGAGTTGACATAGTCGGAGTTAACAAACACATAACCGACTTGCTCCTCACCCTTAAAAACAGGCGCCACCGGCGGACTACCTACAATTTCACCCAGTCGATCTGCCCCTGGAAAAACAGAATGCGGGGTTAGATCAACGAGGAATCGAGGCAAAATAGGAGTGTCGTCAGCAAGGCTGATTGTGCTAGCCATCAACAGGACAAAAAGCATAAAAACGCTAAAGATTGAGTGATGGCGATGCCAAAGTGACGCAGGGTCAGCCTTTTTAAAGGTGAGCTTTTTAGTCTCCAGATAGACAAGATTTTGCGTCAGTGTGAATCGGTTTTGCATGACGCGAAAGTCTACAGGCGTGCTTACCCGTCAAATTGACCTATATCAATTTACGCAAGGGGGGCGTTTAGATTTTAAAAATTGATTAAATTAACCATTCAGTCAAAAGCAGCTCAGTCGTTAGCGCAATTGGCTACTGCTACGCGCCATGGCACTTTTTAAACTTCTTGCCAGAATTACAGGGGCATGGGTCGTTTCTGCCTACTTTTGGCTGGGTGGCACCTGCTGCAAGTTTTGCCTGATTAGCGCTTGCTTTTGGGATAGGTTGCTTATGCTCCGGGCGCACGGTTGAGTTTGGCGCCCAGTCAATTATCAAGTGAATGCGATCTTCATCACTTTGGTTATCAACCGCATGCAGCGTGGCATTGTTAATTTCCCACATTTCACCTTCGCGCATAACCTTGCGCTCGCCACCTACCATAAAAAATGACTGATCATTCGACACTATCGGTATATGAATACGATGGCATTTAAGCAATGAATAACCGCTATCAGTATGCACAGGGATCGAGCTATTACCTTTTAATTTAGCGAGTATCATGCGTACCACGAACCCATTGTGCTTGAAATTTTCAGCAATCGTATCGAGGATCGGCTTGAGTTCGGTTTCAAATTTGGAATAAATACGATGAGAGGTCGGGTTGTAATGTCGAAAGTCTTCGTCATATATCAACATTAAGGATTTGGTCTGACGATGCGCTTCAAATGTTTTTTCGCGACCTGATTTATTCCATTCTGCCAGTGAAACCCGAGCCAGCTTCTTTTTGATCGGCTCAACGTCAATGCCAGAATCAAGCAATAGAAAGTTACCCGCTTTACCTGATAACTTTTGAAAACCGTCCTGAATTCCCCCAATTTGCACACTGGAAAATTCGATCAATTTCTGGCCGTTATCAACTGGTTCAAACTGGTATCCGTATTGATTGATCAACAAGGCTTCTTTTTCCGCAACCAGTTCACGCAACTCCTCATCGTAGTAAGCCGAATAATGACTATGTCGTGATTTGTTTAAATGTGCCGAAGTTTCAAACTTTGAGCGTATCGCGTCTATCTCCGCAACACCGAGTTGTTCCATGATTGCGAGGAAATCCTGTTGCAAATTTTCAAACCGGCCAATATAAGTTTGGTCGCTATTCAGATCACCATGCATACGTTTGAATTGCCAGCTGTAATAGCCGTTGTCGTCATCGTTAAAATGGCGAATGCAATCCTTGGTCAGCCCCACACCTTGATTACCGTCGAGGGTTTCGGGTAATACTTCGATTAAGGCATTTCGATGATTCTGACTTTTTGCAGTATCCGCTCCAAGGTTAATCAGATTCTTTAAAGTTGTTGTGAAGTCTGATTGACAAGCATCAGATAGAAAGAAAAATAGTGGGTTAGCACCATTGAGACGAATATTGAAAGCATACCAGGATACATACCAATCCCAGGGGTTGCGTACCATGCCAACAATCGACAGGTCGGCACAGTCTGTGGGCAACATATAGCATGGGTAGTGATACCCAATCGATTTAAAACTTGGCACACACTTTTCGATAATATTATTAATCGACTGCCCACCTGTTTTATGCATGTGGATAAAGGCAAATTTTTCAGTAGTAATCATTCAGGTAGGGCCTTATCTGGGGTGCTGATTGGACGACATAATACGCGATTCTGATGGATGGGCAATGTGATCCTGAGTCACTAGTCAGACTGTTACGCCACCTTTCACGTAGTATGCTTTCGAGTCATACTGCTGATGCTTTATGGTTGCTATTCATGCACGAACATCGCCACTTAACATTGCTGTGTGAAACATTGTCAAAATTCTTATCTAAAGAATGCTCTCGCTATTATGGCTACCCGACTTATGATTAGCCTGATAGCTGATCGACTTAACTAATCCACTTAAATAAGCGAGACCACCTCTCGCCGAAACAATGCCTGATATTCGTCAACATTTGATTCCAGGCTTCGTGCAGCCAGATGTCCTTCAAAAACTGCTGCCGCTACTGTTCCAGGTGCATGGCAATCTCCCACCGCTTTAAGTGTTTTGAATGTCGCTTCGTGCTTGAGCAATGATTGATATAATGCATCGTTGGGGCTTCGCGAGGTGATTAAAATTAAGCTGTCGCATGCTATCGTTTGTTGAATGGTTTTATCATAGATATTTGCCAGCACTGCTGCCTCCTGATCGACATGCAATAGTTCATGTAATGCTATTATCTTGATACCAAGCGCTAATAACCTGCTCTGAATTTTATCCTGCTCCAACGTATATTCAGTCCAGCTCGACACCTTTGAGTCTGGCGTCACTAGTGTTACTTCAAGCCCTTCACTTCTACACTGTTCGGCAATCGCGCCACCCATGTAATAGTGATCATCATCATAAATGAGCACTCGCCCTTTGGCCTTAACGCCAGCCAAAATATCGTCTGGTGTGATTACCAACACGTCGTCGATACCCGACAAAGGAACGCCATGCTGACGACCAATACCTTCGCGGTGCCAGGTTGATCCGGTTGCGATCAGTACATGGGGTATTTCGAGCGCAATAATGTCGTCAGCCGACAGTTGATTACCACGATATACCTCAATATTGGGATGTTTAAGAATTTGCGTTTCTCGATAATCGCGTACTCTTGCATAACTGGCTAACCCAGGTAATCGGCTTTCTAGCGTTACCCGACCACCGAGCGTTTCATTGGCTTCGGCAAGTGTCACCTGGTAACCACGATTAGCCAATTGCATTGCTGCCTCTAAACCAGCTGGCCCTGCACCGACTACTAATATGGGGTCATTACTGACGGCGGTTTCTATTTTTTCGGGGTGCCAGTCCCGCTTCCACTCTTCGCCCTGGGTTGGGTTTTGGGTACACCGAATGGGTGCCGCCAGGTTATCCTGTGCAACGCAAATATTACAGCCAATGCATTCACGAATTTCGTCGATTCGCCCAGTCTCTATTTTTTGCGGCAAAAAAGGGTCTGCGATAGACGGACGTGCCGCACCAATCAAATCTAACACCCCGCGTTTGATTTGCGACACCATGGCATCAGCAGAAGTAAACCGTCCGACTCCGACCACTGGCTTGGTCGTCAACGATTTCACAAATGCGGTATATGGCTCTTGGTAGCCCTCGACAGGTTCGAAACGAGCTGTCGCCGAATCGTTGCCCCAATCGCTGATATTAACGTCCCATAAGTCAGGTATTTCGGCGAGCATACCAATCACATCACGGCCTTCGCACTCAGCTTGTAAACCATTTTTGCCGCGCAATTCATCAACTGCAAATCGTAACGCGATGGCGCAATCTCCACCAATGGCCTCTCGCATATCGGTGAGCACTTCGCGGGTTAAACGTAATCGATTTTCTAATGAACCGCCGTATTCATCGATTCGATGGTTGTATTGCGTTTTTAGAAAGTGCTGGAAAATAGACATGTCATGGCCGACATATACATAAACGATATCGTAACCCGCCTGCCTGGATCGCTTCGCAGCATCGACATGCCAACGGCGTAAATCTCGAATATCTTTGCGCGTCATTGCTCGGGCATGAATGGGGTTATTGCCATGCACTACTGTGGCACTCGGTGCCATCGGCGCAATACGGCTGTAATGATTAGCGGCGTGGCTCGCATTGTAGGCCAGCTCAATGCCCGCCAACGCTCCGAATTCGTGCACCGCATCCGTCATCATTTGGTGTTGCGGGATATCCTGATCATCCCATAGCCTGCCTTCGACATAAGGTGTCAATTCGGCACTCGGGTGAATCTCGACTTCCTGCGAACAAACCACGCCCCATCCACCCTCGGCTTTGACTCGACGATTGGCCGCTTCGGCTCGTGGTCTGGCATGACCTAAGGTGTTGCAATGTGGTACCTGGTAAAAACGGTTTTTTGTTTTGACCGGTCCAATCTGGACTGGCTCAAATAAAATATCGTATTTGGAATCTCTGCTCATAATTTATTCTTGTTGATAGTGACTAATTATAGTAGCTGATTATGCTGTAAAACTAACAGTCGTTGTATCTCGGCCCGCCTTCTCCTTTTCAGCCGCAGTCAACCCTAACTCACGGGCCGCTTTATGCCCCGAGTAAACGGCAGCGGCAATTAAACCGGGTGTCGATCCGTCGCCAATCAATTGCATCGACAATCCACCTTTTTCGCGAAACTCATCTTGCTTTGATTGTAGTTCTAGCCACAGATCATCATTGGG
>JBDNJA010000089.1:0-3359 GCA_041688005.1 Gammaproteobacteria bacterium | reverse complement strand
TGGTTTTGGGGCGTGCTCGGAGAGTAAGGTTATTGACGTGTTGCGCAATCATGATAAGTAATCACGATAATTAATCAGAAATTTAAGCTAGCCGATTAAGCAACGAACCAAGGTCACTGGCATTTTTAACATTTTTAAACGCCTGATCGGCTGACGTATTTTTTCTGTCGGCGACGTCGTCCGGCGTATCAGTTACCTTTGCAGTAGAATCTTCATTTTCAGGTGTCGATTTCTCTTCACTCAATTCAGCGCGTTCTGCGGATTTCTGGCTCGCTATTTCGGTTCTGGCCTGTGTCGCCGTCAAACCAGCTTGAGCCGCTACCTGTCTGTCCTGGGTCGATGGGTTAGCGGGTGCCAGTGCCGCGCGTTTGATTTGCTCGGCTGCCTGTAACCTGGTTTGGGGATCGCCGCCAGTCGGAGCCGAAATTGCAACCTCGCCGCCTACCCCATATCTAACCCCGTCCGGGCCGCGTTGGTAAGTAAAGCTAGCGGCGCCAGCATACTGCCCGCCGACCGACGCATGTGCTTGTTCGTGAGCGAACTTCGCGGTCTCTCGCAGACAAATTTCGAATGATCGCCAGTTCTTGCTCTGATTGTTCCTGGCTTTGCTGATCCTGCCTGGACTGATCTTGCCCGGGTTGATCCTGATTAGGTCGAGCGCTAGCGTTGCTTTCTGGGACTCTGCTATCAAGATCGGATTTGTTGGCGCTAGTTTCGGAGGTTTCTTCAACGGCGCTGAAAACATCCTGTTTTGTATCAGCGTGTTCCAGGCCGATCGCCTGTTTAGTCATCGGGTTCGTGATGAGAAATGAGTTTGAAAATAGTTGGAATTTTGGATCCGATGCTATTCATGTTTATATCGACTAATAGCGATACTTAATTTGAACCGCGCACTGGGACTAAAGAGAGGCTCAAAACGTGTTAATGAATCAAAGTCGGTGTTATGTATCCAGCACCGTTATTCAACTCAGGCCAATCATCACAACGCGGCGGCCCGACGCATTCTGCCAGCTAGCCATTTTTACGGTCATTTTGGTATGCAGCTCAAATAACTTTTCGAGGCGTTCGCTATCGCTTTTGAATTTTCAGTCGATGTAGATGTGTTCTAATACTTCGACATTGCGTTCGTGGAGATGTCGCTGGTTACCGGGCATTGTTTCGGGCTTGTACAGGTCGACAATGGTGGTGGGGAAGGTGTGCCACTCTGGGAAGAGGCCGCGGTTTAAATCGATATGCCTGCCGCATAACCAGAAGACCAGGCCCACTGAAAATTGAACCCGCCTAGGTGACCGGTGACGTCGACGACTTCGCCGATAAAATAGAGTTGATCTGCCTTATTACTCATCATTGTTTTGGATGATAATTCGTTGGTGTCTATGCCACCTAGCGTCACTTCGGCAGTGCGGTAACCTTCGGTTCCGGCTGGTTTTAGTTGCCAGGCGTTCAAGTTTTTTGCAATGGTGTTGAGCAATAGATCGTTCATTTGCGCGATTGATTTTTCTGCTTTATCAATCCACCAGAGTTGCTCCAGCTCTAATACTAGTTTTCTGGGGAGTTGTTGGGAGAGAATGTTACGCAGTAGCAGTTTTGGCTGGTTCTGTTTTTCATCTTGTAGGTATTGAAGCGCATCGAGTGTTGGAAGAATATCGATACTGATGGATTTACCTTCGTGCCAATAACTCGATATTTGTAAGATAGCTGGGCCACTCAGACCGCGATGTGAAAATAGGATGTTTTCGTTAAAGGTTTGATTATCGACGGTAACACTCGCGGGCACTGAACTGCCGGATAATTTTTCGGATAAGTGTTTAAAGCCGTCTGTAAAGGTAAATGGCACCAAACCGGCCCGCAACGGAAATACTAGATGCTCAAATTGTTTGGCGATTTGATAACCGAAATCTGACCCGCCAAGTGATGGGATCGACAGGCCACCAGTCGCCACTACTAGTGAATCACATGTTAACGAAATGGCCTGCTTATCGATTGAGCCGGTTAGTTTAAAATGAGGTGGCTTTTCCACAGTGGTAATGTTGGCCAGTGTTTTGATAGTGACATTGGCGGCCTCGCATTCATCCAGTAAGGCGTTCAAAATGTCTTTTGACGAGTTGTCGCAAAACAGTTGGCCGAGGGTTTTTTCGTGATAGGGAATTTGATGACGATTGACCAGTTCGATAAAATCCCATTGAGTGTATCGACTAATCGCTGATTTACAAAAGTGTGGGTTGTTCGAGAGGAAGTTGTCTGGCTCGGCATAGAGGTTGGTGAAATTGCAGCGTCCACCGCCTGACATCAGTATTTTTTTGCCGATCTTGTTTGACTTTTCTAACACCAGCACGCGCTTGCCTCGCTTGCCTGCCGTAAGCGCGCACATTAATCCGGCGGCTCCCGCGCCTAATACGATGACATCCCAAACTTGTCTCAATTGGTACCACTCACAATAATAACTTGTTACCTAATTTTATCGGTTGTACTCATAGAATGCTCGCGTCAACTGAACTTATTCGTTATTCGTTAATAAAACAGGGGCGGCGTTACAAGGAAGTTTATGCTGTTTGGGCTCATTTATACTTTATGACAGCGACCCAAAAAGCTATCATTAGGCTTTATTCTGTTACGAGCTATTACTGTGCAATTGGCCTGTCGACGATTACTTTTTGCTGCGTTAATTTTGATGTTGTCAGCCTGTGCAGGCAAGCGTCTGGATAATTACGCCGAACAGATTGATAGTTATGATCAGCTTGCTTATGTGATCGATCATGGTATTCATACGGCTGTGGTGGTTGATGCGAAGCCACTGTCAGCCAAGTTGGGGTTGAGCGATAGCTTATTTAGTCGGTTTAAATATATCGAAATTGGCCGTGGTGATGCGGGTTTTTATCAGGTTGAGGAAGAGACTGTCTCAGTTACCCTGAAAGCACTTTTTTTGTCGACGCCTGCTGTGTTGCACCTGAGTGCCTACAACAAGCTGCCGGCTAAAAAATTCCCTTTGAGTAAAACAGTTGAGATAAAACTGTCTCAATCTGCGATGGAAAAGTTACTCGATGCGATTGTTAGCGATTTCAGTTTAGATCAAGGTCGAGCGATTGAGTTGGCGCCCGGGCGTGATAAAGATAGCCGGTTTTTCCAGTCTAAAGGCAGTTATCATTTATTCTATACCTGTAATAACTGGACCGCTGATGTGATTGAACAGGCTGATTATCCGATTAGTCATCGGTGGAGTTTTTTCTCTGACTCAGTCATGAAACAACTGGACGATGTGCAATATTATTTGAACCCTGTGGCGCAACAACAGAAAAGTAACGAACCCGTTGATCGGTAGCTACTCACCGGGAAAACTATGATAGAAAAAACAATGGCAG
>JBDNJA010000088.1:0-10006 GCA_041688005.1 Gammaproteobacteria bacterium | reverse complement strand
TAATGGGAGAATTACGCCTCGTTGTATGTTAAAACTATAATAATTTGTATATTGTTAATCTAAGGAATACCCATGAGTAACCCCAAACACACCCTTTTCTGGATGTCGATTTACCTGCTTATTGTCAGTTTTGTTTGTGCACTAATCTATGCACCATTGCATTCTGCTTTCCAGGCAAACTGGGTGTTTAATACACTCATCTTAAGCGTATTGATTATCGGTATTGCCATATCCTATCGACAAGTAGTGATACTCATCCCTGAACTGGAATGGATTGCTTCCTTTCGTACCGGGGATAGCAATTTGTCAATTAAACAGGAACCTCGCTTGCTAAAACCACTGACACGTCAATTAGGTGGCAATTTGAAAAAAGATCGTTTCCGCATGTCTGCCATGTCACTTCGGACCGTACTGGATGGTATTCGGTCACGGCTCGATGAGTCTCGCGAAATATCTCGCTACATGATCAGTCTGTTGATATTCCTCGGTTTACTGGGCACCTTTTGGGGACTGCTGGGAACCATCACTTCTGTGGGTAACGTGATTTTAAATCTTAGTATTGATGGTGGCGACTTCAATAAAATATTTGGTGAGCTTCAAGCGGGGTTGTTAGAGCCTCTGAAAGGCATGGGAACCGCGTTTAGTTCTTCACTATTTGGTCTGGGTGGCTCACTTGTTCTGGGTTTTCTGGACATTCAAGCTGGTCACGCACAAAACCGCTTTTACGATGGACTGGAAGAATGGCTGGCCGGTGTTACTAAACTGGTTGATAGTGACAGTAGTAGTGAAGATATACTGGATGGAATCTGATCCATGTTAGGCAGCCGACGCCGCACCGCCACGGTGGTCAATGTATGGCCGGGTTATGTCGATGCACTCTCGGCATTGCTCATGCTGGTTATTTTTATGCTGTTGATCTTCACAGTGGCACAGGTTTTTCTCGCTCAAACCCTCTCAAGCAGGGAGTCTGAGCTGGATCTTTTGAATGTCAAGCTATCTGAAATTTCGGAAGCTTTGCAAGTTCAGCGAAATACAAATCAGACATTGTCAGAAAAACTTTCAGTCCTGCGTAATCAGTATGCTCAGGGTGAATTTTTTCAAAATATGCTGGAAGAGAAAGTTGCTGAATTGGAAAAAATTGTCACCGCTGACAAGGAAACCATTTCTATACAGCTAAGTGAATTGGCGCAGTTAGAGCACGATATTGTTGCGCTGAGACAAGTGCGTAAGGATCTTGAGAATGATGTCGCCAGCCTCGCCAGCACGCTGAAAAGCCAGGATCAGAATATTCAACAGCTTGAAACCGAGTTGGAGAATCGTCTGGCCCAGATAGGAGCACTACGCGACAACAGTCAATCGCTTGAAGCCAAACTGGCATCCCAGGAAAACATGACCCTGCTGGCTCAAAAGGACATTGAGGAAAAGGAATTTCTTATCCAGGACCTGGTCGCAATTGTCGGGGAAGGTAAAGAAGCATTAAGAGATGAAAAGAAGCTTTCAGCCAGTGCCTATGCCGATGTAAAAAATCTCAGCAAGCAAATAGATGCGCTGAAAAACAAACTGAGTAGCATTAGCAACGCCTTACGCCTGGAGGAACAAAAAACAACCAGTCAGGAAACGCAAATGGCGAATTTGGGCCAAAGACTGAATACACTACTGGCAGAACGGGTGAATGAGCTCGAGCAGTACCGCTCAGATTTCTTCGGCCGGCTGCGGCAGGTTCTGGTTAAAAGTCCAGACATACGCATAGACGGCGATCGTTTTCTACTGCCATCGGCGTTGTTTTTTGCTTCAGCCTCGGCCACATTAGGTGAGCGGGGTAAGCAAGAGCTCAACAAACTTGCACAGACACTCAACGAAATATCAGTTGCTATACCGGATGATATCAACTGGATTTTGCGGGTAGATGGTCACACAGACCAGTTACCCATCCGTACACTACGCTTCCCTTCCAACTGGGAGCTATCGACTGCACGAGCTGTTTCCGTGGTACGTTATCTTGCTGAACAGGGCATATCGCCAAAACGCATGACTGCAGCAGGTTTTGGCGAGTTTCATCCGGTTGATCCGGGCCAATCTGAAGCCGCGTATCAACGTAATCGACGTATTGAACTTAAACTCACCAAGCGTTAATAGTTGGACTAGGAGGTTAGTTTTATCCCAGATTTTGGAGCGGTTACTAATGGGATAGTATCAACGGTTACATAGGAACTAGAAGGTACCAATCCATTGCGATGTGAAGGTGTTAAGGCTGATCCAGCGGCGGCTAGAGTTTTTCGATGGTGTTCTTTGTGCAGAAAATGTTGCGCAAACTAGCCTGCAACGAGTGAGCTTACATAGTCGACACTGCGCGAAGTTTAGGATGCTTTGAATTTCTGAGTAAAGACAGCCATCCGTTTTCAACAATCTTATCAACAGAACCTGCCCCTCAGGGGCACTCAAATAGCTGATATTCAATATCTAGTGTTGTGGTGCAAACCGAAAGTCTCTGTCGCTACTCAAATTTAGGCACACAGAGATCATGGTGGGGAAAACTGCGTATACAGTATCCCCCCGATCGAAATCCAGTAACAACGGACCAAAGCTCCCTCGTGAAAATAAAGGTCAAGGAAAGACATAAGGCCACTGATAATTGTCATGTCTAGACACAGTTGCCAGAAATCCATCATTGCCTGATTAGAGTTACTTTATTTATAGACAAATTTAGATTTACACTTCAATATCTTATTTATGAAACTCGCTGGAACAGATTTCACAATATTGCGCGTTTTTGATGCCGTCGTTCGCCATGGCGGTTTCTCATCAGCGCAACCTGAATTAAGTATTAGTCCGTCTACAATCAGTAATCATATTTCCTCTTTAGAAAAAAGACTCGGTATAAAGCTTTGTGAACGCGGACGTAGCGGTTTTCGTTTAACTGATAAGGGCTCAAAAATTCATGTGGCAGCACAAAAGTTACTTCAATCCCTTGACGATTTTTCAATAGAGGCGGAAGCGCTCAAAGGTAAACTAGTCGGTAATTTTCGAATAGGTGTCGTTGATTGCATCTCTACTGACGAAAATTCAAAGCTGGTCGAGGCTTTTGCTCTATTTAACAAAAACCAGAACGATGTGACTTTGAATATTTTTCAGGAGTCACCTCAGGTTCTTCAGGAACAATTATTAGATGGCTTGCTCAATATCGGGGTTGGTAGTTTTCCCTATAAATTATCCGGCTTAACTTATGAGCCGTTATACGATGAGGCGCACAGCCTTTACTGCTCGAATTTACATCACCTATTTTCTGTCGATGATGCAGATATTGATATTAATTCACTTCACAATGAAGAGCGAGTTAATCGCGGCTATTGGAGGACACAGCATCGAAAAAACTGGGGGTTTGAAAATGCAAAAGCCGAAGTGATGCAGATTGAACCTCAATTGTTACTTATCCGTAGCGGGCATTATATAGGTTTTCTACCCGATCATTTCGCTAAAAGCTGGGTTGAATCAGGACAATTACGCCGCTTAGTCCCCGACCAGGTTTCCTATATCTGCACATTTGATCTCGTCGTTAAGAAAGGCTACAGGAAAACTCAGGTTAGTGACGCAATTATAGAATCGATTGTACTTGCACATCAGTCCCCCCTCACAGCGGCATTACTTTGATATACGTCAATGTAAGTGTTTGCAGGCCGTGATTTATTCATTCAACACCTCCCCTTAGTATGCAAGCGAGTTGTATCCATCAGAATATACGGATCGGAGAAGAGACTTGGTAACAAAAATCAATCAACCATTTGGTGGCAACGACCTATCAAGTTTTGCCTAACCCGTTACGATGATGCGCTTGCCAACTCAAGATACAGCTAAGGGGTTTGATGCCTGTTTTGCAGGCGATACGTGAAAAAAACGGGCCGGTAGCGCTTATCCATATCGACGCCCATGCTGATATCAATGACAATATGTTCGGTGAAAAGATTGCCCATGGAACCCCTTTCAGGCGAGCAGTCGATGACGATTTGCTGCTATGTGATAAAGTCTTCCAGATAGGCTTACTCGACATAATCAGAGGTTGTGCGGGATTAAAGGTATTCGCTGGTGATCTGACTGAGATTTCACCCCTTTATGACACGAGCGGCAACACCGCTTTGGTCGGGGCCAATTTACTATACGAGATGCTCTGTATACTGCCCGGAGTTGCTCGTGATTCGTCGGCAGTATCAATTTGAAATTTATCTATTTATTACGAGGAGAAAGAAGTATGTCTAATACAACTAATAGTAAGGGCTTCAGTCGCCGCCATTTTATAAAAGCTTCGGCAACTACCGTAGCAGGTGTTGCACTAGCGCCCGCCTTTATCGGTCGTGCGATGGCCGCAGAACCTCTAAAAATAGGCACCTACGGTGGTTATTTTCAGAAATCATTCGATAAACACATTTACCCAGATTTCACTAAATCTACGGGCATTCAAGTCGAATCAATTGCAGAGCCAACTGGCGAAGCATGGTTAGTCCAACTGCAAGCGGCCGCACGAGCAGGGCAGGCACCCGCCGATGTTTCGATGATGGCGCAGGTACCGAGGCTTAAGGGTGTCAAATCTAAACTTTGGGCGCCTTTAGATAGCGCTGCAATGCCTAACTTGAAAAACTTACCAGACCATTTTGTCCATAAATATGCAGATGGGTCTGTGAGTGGTGCCGGAGCGGTTTCGTGGTATATCACACTAGTTACTAATACCGACAAGTTTTCTAAAGCTCCGGTTTCTTGGAAGTCGCTTTGGGATAAAGACAATAAAGATAAATTAGGTTTGTTAGCTCTGGTGACGAATTCATTTTTGTTAGAGATCACGGCTACAACCTGGTTTGGTGGCACTGCCATTCTCGATACCAAAGAAGGTATCTTGAAGGTTCTGGCAAAACTTGCCGAAGTGAAGCCCAATGTTCGGCTCTGGTATAGAGACGAGGGTCAATTCCAGCAGGCACTAGAAGTCGGTGAAATTCCCATGGGGCAGTATTACCACGATGTTACCGGTTTAGCTGCTTCTGAAGGCAAGCCCGTTCGTTCAACTTTTCCTGCCGAAGGCGGTGTGCTTGATTCTGGTTCATGGTGCGTATCAAAGGCGTCTAAACGTATTGAAGATGCTCAGGTATTTATCAACTACATGTGTCAGCCTGAGATTCAGTCTAAGCTATCGCGTTTTGTTGGTACTGCACCGACAGTGAAACGAGAATTAACCGATTTAACGGACGATGAATATGCTGCAGTAGCGAGTGATATTACGCCAATATTACCGCGCTACGATATCTATAGTAAACACGGCGACTGGTTAAGCCAGCAATGGTCAGAACTGGTAGCGGGTTAAGGCCGAAATAGCCGATATTGGGAGTGATTTAGTTACTCCCGGTATCGGCTGTGATTGAATCCTTGCAAAGGAATTCACGAGATAAAGCATGACTAATGTAAGTGTCCAAAATTTGTCGAAAAGTTTCGGCAATTTCAAAGCCGTAGACGATGTCAGTATCGACATCCCCGATGGTTCGTTTGTGTGCCTGTTAGGGCCTTCTGGCTGCGGAAAAACGACGCTCTTACGTCTCATTGCCGGGTTGGAAGCCTTAACAAGTGGTAATTTGCTAATCGATGGGGTTACTCAAAACGACATACCGGCACATAAACGAAATTTTGGAATGGTGTTCCAGTCGTTAGCGTTATTTCCACATCTATCGGTTGCTGAGAATATAGCCTATCCGTTAAAAATTCGTGGTGCCGATAAACAAACGCAACGTGCGCGTGCGAGTGAATTACTAGAACTAGTCAAGTTGCCCGATGTTGAAGATCGTCGTGTTCACCAACTTTCTGGTGGTCAGCGACAAAGGGTTGCTATTGCCAGAGGACTCGCGATTGCGCCGAAACTATTCCTGCTCGACGAACCACTTTCTGCGCTCGATGCCAAGTTACGCGAGCATATGCAGATTGAGCTGCGTCTACTGCAAAAGAAACTCGACATCACCACGATTGTCGTCACACACGATCAACGCGAAGCAATGACCATGGCTGATATAGTCATTATCATGGATAAAGGCAAGATACTGCAAAGTGGTTCGCCAATCGAAATCTATCGAAAGCCCGTTAACGGTTTTGTTGCCGACTTTATCGGCATGAGTAACTTATTACCCTGCGAAATTGTATCGGATACTGAGGTTAAGGTTTTCGATCAATCCATCTTGCTAACGGAAAAAATTGGCAGCGAATTATCCAAAGATAGCAATGCCATATTGTCAGTACGACCAGAAGATTTGACGATAGTATCAGCAGAGGATGCGCATGACATAAAAGCCGAAGTTTCCTTTATTCGTGATCTAGGATCGAGTATCGAAATTCTGTTCCGCGTACAAGATTGTGAATTGCTAGCAGTCTGTACACCCAGGAATCGACCCGAAATAGTAATTGGGCAGCAGGTCGCGATAAAGCTCAATAGTGATCGCTTAACTGTGATGTCGTCATGAGTGTTCAGGATAACGGTATCAATAAATGGTTGGCCGCTTATCCGACCATTGCCCTGTTGGTGTTTTTTCTAGCGCCATTTTTGATCATGCTGGCAGTTAGTTTCTTTGCCCGCGTAGAAGGCGCATTTTTTGAACCCGCCTTCCAGTTTGCGAATTATATAAGATTTTTATCACCGTTTTTTGGCAGAGTGTTATTGAATTCGTTAGGTTTGTCGACGGCGGCTGCAATCATAGCTGTATGCCTTGCTTTTCCATTCACATTATTCCTTAGCAATATTCGACGCAAGGAACAGACACTTATTCTGGTGTTTATTTTGTCGGTACTTTCGTTGTCCGAAGTCATTATTGGGTTCGCCTGGTCTACCTTGCTCTCGCAAACCGCAGGTATCGGTAATCTATTTGCCTGGCTAGGTTTTATCGACGAACCACGCGCCTATACACCGAGCCTGACAGCGTTATTGCTAGGGTTGGTCTATCTGGGTTTTCCTTATGCTGTGTTGGTGGTTTACCCCGCCATATCCCGCCTTGATCCTGAAATCCCAGAAGCTGCCAGAATGCTGGGTGCCTCGCCAATCCGAAGCTTTTTCACCATCATTATTCCGATTATGCGTCGTACCATGCTCGGTGCTTTTATATTGGTATTTGTGTTTACACTCGGTGCCTATTTATTGCCCCAGGTACTTGGTCGCCCACAGCACTGGACGTTGTCCGTTCACATAACCGATCAGGCCATTTTCCAATCTAATATTCCATTTGCAGCTGCAATGGCAGTCTTCCTGTTGCTGGTTTCTTTAGCCCTGGTTGGTATGTCTTTGATATTGGGCGGCGATAAAAAAGGCGCGCAAACATAATGAATATTTTAAAGAAAATATATATCAGCATTATATTGACTTTTTTGGCCGCGCCTTTGGTTGTTATTGCAGGCGTTTCAGTCAATAGCCCCAAGCGTTTACTTTTTCCACCAGAAGGCTTCTCCCTGAAATGGTATGTGGAATTATTTAGCCAAAGTGACTGGTTAAATGCACTAACGAACTCTTTGATTATCGCCACCTTTGCTAGCCTGTTTGCGGTGTCAGTTGCATTGCCGATTGCGATGATTGTCTGGTCGAAAGCCAGTGGGTTTGCCCGTGCACTTTTTAGCCTGGGTGTAGCGCCATTTATGCTACCTCCGGTTATATCCGCACTTGGCTTTATGGTGTTCTGGATATCTATAGGTTATTACGGTCATATCATTGCCACTATTATATCTCACGGCATTTTTCTGGTTACGCTACCGTTAGTGACGATTTCACTTGGACTCGAATCAATGGATCGGCAATTGTTGGAGGCAGCGCGCACCATGGGAGCAGACCGTCGCAAGTTATTTTTCACGGTAATCCTGCCACTGATAAAACCCTATATTATCTCTGGTTTTTCGTTTGCATTTGTCCTGAGTCTAAATGAATACATTATCGCTTATATGGTTGCTGGGTTTACTGCAGAAACGCTACCAATAAAAATATTCAATTCACTTCGATATGGTTATACCCCTGTGATGGCAGCTGTTGCTGTTTTCTTTGTCGTATTGGCCATAACAGTGTTTGGCCTGGTCGCGCGATTTGGAGACCTGCCCAGATTGCTGGGTGCTGAACGAGTTTCCGAGCACTAATTATGAATCCAACCACACTTAAAATTGGCATCTGGCAGGATGCCGGTGCCTCGGGCGATATTGAAGCTAATCTGCAAATTATTAGAAATGCAGCAAAAAAAGCATCTGATCAAGGTATTAATTTACTTATCTTTCCAGAGTGCTTTTTGACGGGTTATTTTCGTAAATCAGAGATTAGAGAACTTGCTGAACAGGTAGATGCTGTTGCCATTGATCGTCTTAATAATATATCAAAAGAATCGAACGTGGCTTTGTTGATGGGAGTTTACGAGATTTCGGGTGATAACGTTTTCAACTCAGCCATCTGTATTTCACCGCAGCAGGGTGAGTGCGCTCGGTATCGTAAACGAGCTCTTTATGGTGAGTGGGAAAAATCCAGCTTTTCCAGAGGCTCAAATGTGGCTGTATTTGAAATGCTCGGGTTCAAAATTGGCATTCTCATTTGTTTCGATATCGAGTTCCCAGAACTGTCGAGGGAGTTGGCGTCGATTGGTGTTGACTTAATTGCGGTACCGACTTCATTGATGTCGCCCTACACAGAGGTAGCCAATCACATCGTAGCAGCAAGAGCGATAGAAAATCAGGTCTACGTTGCCTATGCCAACAGGATAGGCTCAGAGCTTGAGCTGGATTACGTCGGTCTCAGTAGCATTTGTTCACCGACTGGTCAGTTGCTGGCGCAAGCTTCAATACACGAAACCGAAATGATCTCAGCCACAATATCACTGGATGAGATCAAGCAAGCTCGCTCAACCTTTTGTTATGTAGATGAATTAGCCAATATTTGATGTCATCAATCAGGAGGTAAAGCCATGATCGTGCAGGCTATTCCTGCAATATTTATAGCAAGCATGTTTGTATGTCACTCCATTGCAAAATGGTCTGGTGCAAAACCTGTCTTCTGGGTCGGAATGGGCGTACTTCTCAGACCGATGGCAATTCCCTTTGCCTTTTTTGCCAAACCAGCATAGCTGCGGAAAAGCCAAGTGGTTCTAACTACACTAAACAATGTTACTGAAAATCAACTGCGGGACCAAAATAGCCTACCAGTCGCCTTCAGAAAATTGTGGCGATTTGTTCTATCCCCTATACCAAAGGGAATAGTGCTAAAATACGGCACGGAGAATAAACTATGTCTAGCATATTAAAACTACCCATCGAGGATCGGATTCGCTTGGTCGAAGATATCTGGGATAGCATCGCGGACGACCAATCGGCATTCAATTTATCTGACGCCCAAAGGGCAGAGCTCGACAAACACCTGGATGCATTTGAAGAGGATCGTGAGGTCGGGCGAGGAGCGTCTGAAGTCATTTTGGAAATCAGAAACAGACTGTGAAATCGATAGTTTATTTTCGGCCGGACGCCGAAACTGACGTTGCAGCCGCAGCTGCTTGGTACGAGTCCCAAAGAGCAAGGTTAGGATTCGAATTTCTTGACGAGATTCTTTCAACTTGCAACAGCATTGCTGGAAACCCTGAAATATATCCCATTGTTTTTCGAAAGACTCGACGAGCAGTAATCCATAAATTTCCTTTCGGATTTATTACAGAGTCGAAGACGGATTGGTAATAGTCGTGACTGTAATGCATGCGAGTCGCGACCCAAACAAATGGAAAAATCGAACATAACAAAACAATAAGTCGCAGAATGGGTAATTAGTTTTTTCTGTAGGCCTTGTCTCTGCTCTCAACTAACAGTAAAAGTATTAGCTGGCCATTTTCGTCAATAGCATAAAATATCCTATAGCTACCTATCCGATATCTCTATGTGTTTGACGAGTAACCTCTTAATTTTTTAAATATTAATCTCAAAATGAGGTTCAGGTTTTATCTGGTGGTATACAGTCGCTCGTCAACTCAATGGAAGACTT
>JBDNJA010000087.1:0-4668 GCA_041688005.1 Gammaproteobacteria bacterium | reverse complement strand
TTATCGCAATCTCCAATGGGATTGTTGATGCACCCTCAGTATGGGCTTTGGCATGCTTATCGATTTGGACTTATATTCGCCATGGACGAAATCCTCCCGGAATTAGAATCAGTTGTTGATTCGCCATGTATTAGTTGCACAGAACAACCTTGTCTCAATACCTGTCCAGTAGGAGCCTTCACGTCCAATGGCTATGATGTTCCCAGATGCGTGGAATACCTGAAACTAAATACTAATTCTGATTGTAATCAACAAGGTTGCCAGGCACGGCTCGCTTGTCCTGTCGGCAATACTTACCGCTATGTTGATACTCAGCATTTATTTCATTTGGGGGCTTTTGTCCGGGCTTGGTAGACAGTTTCTGGATGATGCCGATAGACGATTAAAACCAAAATTTATCGCCAATGCATGGTAAAGATATTCGAACTCAAAGACCTTTATGCAGCGCTCTAGAAGCACTTTACTCTTAACTCAGACCTGTCGGATCGATGCCTCAACCATACAATTTTCGCCCTTCCCTTCCCAACTAATTGCAGAAAATCAGCACAAAAAATAGCTTAGTCTTATAGCTCATAGTCTAAAAACAGACGTTCGGCTAATCCAGAGTCGTATTCAGTCATCCCGTCGACTAGAACGAGAAACTGGTCGTAATGTTGAGTTGATGTGGTTGCTGGGACGCCTAGCGCCTGACTTTAAAACCATCGCCGATTTCAGAAAAAATAACGGCAAAGGCATTAAGAATACCTACTGGGAATTCATCGGCCTGTGTCGTCGGCTGAATATGTTTACTGATGCCGTCGTTGCCATCGACGGCAGTAAACTCAAAGCGGTTAATAGTAAAGACAATAACTACACCTCAAAGAAACTGCAATTCCATATAGCGCGCGTTGAAAAGTATATCGATACGTATGAAACAGATGGATGCTGCAGACAAAGAAGACCATAAAACTGATGATGATGATAAACCGATAGAAAAGAAAATCACCGAACTCAAGCAAACACTCACTGAGTTAAAACTTTGGAAACCAACGCCTGTGTAATCGGCAAGTTGCAGTGTAAGAATGAGCGAAGCGAATGCCCGAATTTCGATACATAAACTTGTCCGCGTTAACACCCTTTTTAAAATATGTTGGTGAACAGTGCGAAATCAGATAAACAACATTTTCACCCCTATTAGCAAGAGGACTACGCCGCCGAATAGCTCAGCTTTACTTTCAAGCCACGTTCCACTCTTTGCACCAACAAACACTCCGACCCAGCTAAAAAGCAAAGTAGTGATTCCAATTATCGCACAAGCAATAAATGGATTTACATTGAGTATTGTTAGTGAAAAACCGGCAGCCATTGCATCAATGCTAGTTGCGATCGCAAGGATTAACATTACTTTATGGGTAATTTTAGCTATGTCTTCTTCTATACCCTCTGAAATAGACTCGTAAATCATTTTTCCACCAATCAACAGCAAAAGGAAAAAGGCCACCCATGGTGCATACGCCTCAACCCAACCAAAAACTCCCCTGCCGCCCATATATCCAATCAATGGCATCAACGCTTGAAACATACCAAAATATATTCCAGCCATAACCGCAAGAGATGTTGTTTTCTTTGTATGCTTTGAACCCAATCCTATAGATACTGCAAATGCGTCCATGCTCAATGCAATCGCCAGAATTACTACTTCGATCATTTATATAAACTCAAATTGAAAGAATATTTTGGTACGCCGAAATAACACATAAAGGTGATTATGTAGCTGGTGCGAATACCGTGAGTTACAATCTATTCTTGGCATCCTCTCAAGAATCTATCGATATAACAATGTTTGCAAAGGACAGCAGAGAATTCTGGGATGCTGGGGACACATCGCTTAATTATCTAGCGTTACTTTTGGCCCGGGTTTCTTTTTCTGTAAATCGCGTTTTAAGACTTTCTCTATACTTATCTGGATTACCCCGCTACCACAGCATGGACAATGGCGTCATGGCAATGATTGCAGTGGCCGTAAAGAGTCCATTCCCATGCTGTCAGGAACGACTGCTAATTTGGCATACCAACCATTGACAACAACCTATCAGGAATGACAGCAAGGGGCTCTTTTTTGACACATATCAAGAATAGCTCTATCCATTAAAGAATACTTATCCCAAGCGTTATTAATAATAGATATGGGTGATTAGCACGATGACTCAGCATAGTGCTGCAGCTTAATTTAAAAGCCAGCGCAGAAAGGAATTCCGTCGTTGTGGCGTATGCCGCAATCCATTTTAGCCATATGCCGTTGGTCTCAATGTATACCTTTAAACAACCTGGGTTATACGCCTACGTTAATCATAACTTGATTGAGACGATTATGAAGGGTGCAGCAGCTCATGGTTCTGTTGAAGAGGATTGGAGTAATTCTCTGATGGAGCAGGTTCAAAAGCCTGGCCCAATAAAATAGTATTTATGTATTAGGTGATCGATGCGGGGTGATTGATGCGGGGTGATGCCTCCTCGCCTCATTTTTACCGCTCTTGGCCGGTACCCCCTGAATACGGTGTTTGCTGTAGGGGGCAAAGACACCGAGGATATGGGTTAGGTACTAGTGCGGCGAATTTGAACTTCACACTGTGTTCCAACGTTGTTTTAGGTGAATATCGAAGAAAAATCCCCAATACTAGAAAGGAATAGCGAGCAGAAACATCATTACTATAGCGATACGATCGAGAGCTTTCTGTTTCACGGGAAGTTCTATTTTGTTGGATTACTGAGCCTGCACGGCAGTCAATGCAATCAGATAATAAACGTCATCAGCCGAACACCCACGAGACAAGTCATTGGCTGGCTTGTTCAACCCTTGCATGATTGGGCCTATGGCTGTCGCACCGCCGAGTCGTTGCGCAATTTTATAGCCGATGTTCGCTGCATTCAGATCAGGGAAGATCAATACGTTTGCGTCACCTTTGTTATTTGAATCGGGCAGTTTTTGTGCTGCCACTGAAGGCACAATGGCGGCATCGAGCTGAATGTCACCATCGATTGATAGCGTTGGAATCTGCTGCCTGAGAAGATCGGTGGCTTCTCGTACCTTATCCACAGATGGGTGCTTGGCACTGCCATTGGTCGAGAAGGAGAGCATCGCCACTCGAGGCTGAGCGTCGAGAACCCGGGTCATATTTCCAGCGGCTGCGAGTGCAATTTCGGCGAGTTGTTCTGCAGTTGGGTCTACTACCATGGCGCAATCGGAAAATATCATGGCTCGCTTTGGATTGTGATGTGCCGCTTCGAATAACATCAAGAAGAAGCTTGAAACTGCTTTAAAGCCGTGTTCGACACCGATGATTTGTAACGCTGAGCGCACTCGGTCACCGGTTGAATAGCGAGCGCCGGCAATAGAACCGTCAGCCTCGCCCACTTGAAGCATTAGGTCGGCGAAGTGCAATGGGTCTTTTACTAACTTGCAGGCAACGTTCAGTTTCATCCCCTTCTTCTTGCGCAGAGCCAATAGTGTTTGTACATAAAGATCAGCCTGGCTCGAGGTTTGCGGGTCTTCTATACGAATATCGTTTAGTGAGAGTTGCTCGCTGGCGGCTGCTTGTTTAATGGCCGCCTCGTTACCGATCAATATGCAGTTTGCGATACCGTCATTAGTAGCGCGTACTGCCGCTTTTATGATGCGGATATCGTCACCTTCGGCCAACACAATGGTTTTCTTTTTTGACTGGGCCTGGTGAATTATTTTTTCGAGCGTATTCATTGATAGGACACGTTTAAAATTTAGGGTTTAAAATTTAGGGTTTAGAGCTTACGGAAGAATAAGGATAGAGTGGTTATCGGGCAAGGCTTATTAGCGTCACCGGATGCAGCTTTCTCAGAATCCAAAAAAAAGATAAACTGAGTGTACAGAATTGAACAGAATTGAACAGATAGTCACATCACCTTCGACCAAGGAAAAAATACTAATGAGTGAAACACGTGAGTTCATTGCTTTAAACATTGCCGTATTAACGATATCCGATTCACGCGAGGCATCAAACGATAAGTCTGGCGATTTATTGGTACGACATTTAACCGAAGATGGTCACCAGCTCGCGCAGAAATCGATTGTGCCCGATGATAAATATCA
The DNA here is from genome assembly GCA_041688005.1 of Gammaproteobacteria bacterium. GTDB lineage: Bacteria > Pseudomonadota > Gammaproteobacteria. The sequence goes on along the minus strand of JBDNJA010000087.1, from coordinate 563 downwards.
AATCCGCGAAGTGATATCGCGATGGATAGCGGATGAATCTATTCAAGTTGTTCTCACCACCGGTGGCACCGGTGTTACCGGTCGCGATGGCACCCCCGAAGCAGTTAGTCCACTGCTCGATAAGATTATTGACGGCTTTGGCGAAATGTTTCGTAACCTGTCTTACGACACGATTGGAACCTCGACATTGCAGTCGCGAGCACTGGCGGGTGTCGCTAATGGCACCTACCTGTTTTGTATGCCCGGTTCACCTGGGGCTTGCAAGGATGGGTGGACAAAGTTGATTAACGCTCAGTTAGATTACAGAACTCGACCGTGTAATTTGGTTGAATTAATGCCGAGGTTACGAGAGTAACTGTTCTCAACATAATGGGTTTAACCGTTTTTTTACGCCAAAAAACGCTTCACTATTAGAGTAATGCATTGAGTTAATGCCAGTTCAAGCCATAATCGTCAAAACGCTTAAACAATATCGGATCACAATGCCTAAATTAAACCAACCACCAGTAGACGCCGAGCAACGTCGTTCGGCGACACCTATCATTTGCTATGGCATAGACAAG
>JBDNJA010000086.1:0-5004 GCA_041688005.1 Gammaproteobacteria bacterium | reverse complement strand
ACAATACCAGCAACGACAGCTCGCCCATTTTCTTTCCACCACTGCTTTAATTTTTCGACCTGTTCTTCATCTGTTGCCATCGTATTCTCGACTATTTTTCGTTAGTTGTTTTGCCGACTTGACGGTTTTAAATAGCATCAAGCCAGACATTTTAAACGCTGATATCTAAAGCGTGTTTATAGAATTTCGCTCAATTTGTCAGCTAATTCTGCTTGCATTACTTCTATTTGCGGTCGGTCTTCGCGAAGGAATTTCACCACTATCGAACCCGATTCAATTTCTGACTCACCTAATATCAAGGCAACCTTCGCTCCTGATTTATCTGCTTTTTTCATCTGACTTTTAAAACTGCCGCCACCGGCATGAACCATTAGTCCAAGACCAGGGTGTCGATCACGTAAATCTTCTGCCAGCTTCTGCCCGATGCGTGCCGTGTCATCACCCCGCATCGACAGGTAGATATCACAATGGTGTTGCGTATTGGCTTTACCCTGGTCGATTAACATTGAAATTAATCGTTCACAGCCCATTGCAAACCCAGCCGCATGACTTGGTTTTCCACCTAATTGCTCGACCAATCCATCGTATCGTCCACCGGCACAAACAGTCCCTTGTGAACCCAACGTATCGGTAACCCACTCGAAGACAGTATGGCAATAGTAATCGAGTCCTCGAACCAGCCTTGGATTAACCTCGTATGTGACACCGCTATGGTCAAGAATACCCTTCAATTGAGAAAAATGTTCACTAGATTCCTGATTGAGACTGGCCTCTAATTTCGGTGCATTATTGATCATTGACTGCATATCGGGATTTTTACTATCGAGCACGCGCAGAGGATTAGTTTCCATCCGTCTTAAACTGTCTTCGTCAAGCGACGAACGATGATCAGAGAAATAGTTAACCAATACTTGACGGTATTTTGTTCGACACTCATTACTTCCTAAAGTATTGATTTGTAATGAAATATTTTCAAGCTCGAGTTGCTTCCAAAACCGCGCTGCGATAAAAATTAATTCGGCTTCAATATCGGCACCGGCCATGCCGAAAGTTTCAGCTCCAAATTGCTGAAATTGACGATAGCGCCCTTTCTGGGGTCGCTCGTGCCTGAACATAGGGCCGCAATACCAGAGCCTGAGGATCTGGTCATTAACGATGCCACTTTCTAAAACTGCGCGTACCACACTAGCGGTATTTTCTGGGCGCAGACTGAGACTATCGCCATTTCGATCATCGAAAGTATACATTTCCTTTTCGACAATATCGGTCGCTTCACCTACCGATCGTTTGAATAGCGCTGTTTTTTCAACAATAGGCGTCCGTATTTGACGGTAACCATAAGACTCGACTAGTGCCCGGTAATTATCTTCTAATTGATTCCAGGCAGGCATGTCTGATGGCAGAACATCGTGCATTCCGCGTATCACCTGAACTTGATTTCCCACGACTAGTTGGTACCTATTTTTATCCGGGCAGTATTGTCATCCAAGGTATGGCTAGCAATATCGATTGATTGAGTATTAAAATAAACTTCGACACCGTGTCCATTACCAAAAAACGCATTGAATGGTGCTTCCCCTTTAATTTGAACACTCCGATTGGCACGCAGCAAGTCATAAATTAATTGATTGTTGTTGGCATCTATTATGTCGGCCCAGGTATCTGCATTGACGGTGATTTTGAGTAGATCAATGCCCGTGGGTGCTGCGCGGGTAATATCGAATGGCTGACCAGTAGTCGTGTTGAGTGTTTCTTCAGTTGTTAACGTATCAGCAGTAACTTCTGACTCAACAGTATTCGTCACAGTTGCAGTTGGTTTTGCCACGACTGCATCAGGCTCTTCTGGGACAAGTTCGGCGGATGCATTCCCTTCTAGAGTATCCCCTACCAGGGCATTCTCTACTGGAATATTGTCTACAGAATCAGAATTTAATCTGTCTTCTAATAATAGCTCCGAACCAGGTTCATCGGCAACTTCATCTGATTCACCCAACACTTCGATTATCTCGGGCTCGGTGGCCTGTTTTGTCGTTGCACTGTCACTAGGCTGATTGGCACCTAGTGATACTGCTTCTGATATATTTTGAGTTTTATTCCACCACCAGGCTGACAATAGCGCAATTAGGACAATAATGACCAGATAGGTCGTCCATTTAATGCGAGCATCCTGGGCTGAAATTTCTGGCACCATTTGAGTGGTGGAGTTGATTGGTGGGTCTTCATTAGAGTAGAACTCGACATAGCGCTGAATCATTTCATCTTCATCGAGCGATACCAGTCGGGCATAGGCACGCAAGTATCCCTTCACGAATATGGGGGCTGTTAGGTCTTCGAAATTATTTTCCTCAATCAATTCCAAAATGCCAAGACTAAGATGCATACGAGTAGCTACATCTTCGATTGACAGACCTTGCTGAATTCTAGCCGCCTGCAACTGATCGCCAGGGCCATTATTGGTCGGGTTATTGTCTTTTTCGTCAACGATATCTGATTGATTCATATTTATTGTGATTTTAACCAGGATTTAAGTTCGGCTGAGTTCGGAAATTCCGACTCGAGTTGTGGCCCTAATTCCTCGACATTATTCGCTCTATTAATGCCAAGTTCCGCTCTAATCGCTAACCATAAACTTCTTACGGTTGGTCGGTCAACTAAATGGAACCGATCAACATAAAGTTTGGCTGCATCAACGTTTCCGTCATCGAGCTCGAGGGTAGCCATTTCGATCAATGCATTCCAAAAGTTACTCTTGGCGGCTAATGCCTTCCTGAAATATGCTTTGGCCTTGGCTTTTTCATCCATTTTTAGCACGCATAGTGCCACATTGGTATAGGCAATCTCGGGGGTTCTGTACAGTGGATTCTTTAAGGCACGTAAAAAATATTTTTCTGATTCGGCTTCTCGCCCATTCAGGTATAAAAATTTGCCATAATTATTCGCAACTGCGGAATCTTCCGGATCTAGTTCGACCACTATTTTATAGTGTTTTCCAGCCACGTCCTTTTCCAGTAATTGATCCTGCAGTATCGCGTAGACATAATGCGCCGTAGCTGAGTCTGGGTCCTGACGCAATGCTTTCAGTTGCTTTTGATTCCCCTGTTCGAAGTTATTTTGTCTCATGTAACCAAGACCAGGTTGCACATTGATCGCACTGGCTTTTTCGTTTTGAAGTGGCGGCTCGCCACCAACAGTAACACGGCCGTCAAGATGGGTAGCAACAAGACCAATAACCCTGTTTTAATGTGCATTCGTTAGCCCACCAATGTCTTGCAAGCTAAGTTGATATTTCTGACTACGTCGACTTCGATCCTTAAATTGACCTGCCAATTGTCCACAGGCAGCGTCTATATCTTCGCCTCTCGCCCGCCGCGTAACGGTAATGATACCCTTGCTCGAAACACACTCTCGAAACCGGTCAATTGTTTCCTTATCCGAGCATTCATAGAGGGCATGTGGATATGGATTGAAAGGAATCAGGTTAAGTTTGCACGGAATGTTACTAATAAGTTTCGCTAATTCCTGTGCGTTTTCGAGGCTATCGTTAATACCTTTTAACATGACGTATTCAAAGGTGATCTTGCGACTCTTATAGCCATCAATGTAACGGTGACAGGCAGCCAATAGCTGCTGAATTGGATATTTTCGATTGATTGGCACAATTTCATCACGGATAGCATCATTTGGCGCATGTAACGAGACAGCCAGACTCACATCGGTTACCTGACACATTTTTTCCATTGCAGGCACAACACCTGCGGTGCTGATGGTGACCCGGCGTTTACTAAGTGCATAGGCATAATCATCACACATCATGTCAACAGCCGCCATGACGGCATCAAAATTCATTAGCGGTTCACCCATGCCCATCATGACGACATTGGTAATCCCTTTCTCGTTACCTTCTTGCAACAAACTATGGTGCGCCAAGTGTAACTGGGCAATGATTTCTGCTGTGGTTAAATTTCGATTGAAGCCCTGTTTGGCGGTTGAGCAAAAAGTGCAATTCAGCGTACAACCAACCTGTGAAGAGATACACAGAGTAGTTCGAGATTTTTCGGGGATAAGCACGCATTCGACAGAGTTTTCAGTACCGTCGACATTTAACAGCCACTTCCGAGTGCCGTCTTTCGACTTTTGAGTGACATCTACGTTAGGCAAAAGTATACAGGCTTCGTGCTGTAATTTTTCGCGCAATGACTTCGACATATCCGTCATTTGTTCAAACTCAGTGATACCACGTTGATGAACCCACTGCATGAGTTGCCTGGCGCGAAAAGACTTTTCTCCGATACCGATAAAATAGGATTCTAATCCCGCGCGGTTCAGGTTAAGCAAATTTGTCTTTTCGGAATCGGACATTCGGCCTCAAATAATGAGTAGATAGTAAAGAAGTGTTCTCAGGAAGCTGTCGGACTTATCTATTTGTAGCTAGAAAGAAGACTGGCCCGGACTTTTTCGACAATGGTATGCGTTAAGTCCGCCTGCCTCCCTGGAGCGCTACAAACAAGCAAAATAACTTTGAAGCTTGTTTAACGAGACGGATCTGAAGCCTCAAGTAAGAAGTCTCAAGTAATCGGAGGATTTTACGCACAATTGCACACAAGTTGAAGTGATTAGACAGTAAATTTTGCTCTGCCACCCTAGTTTTTCCCGAACACTCGGCCAAAACAGTTTGTCCGCCCTATTCTCTGCAGCATAATTCAATTTTTCTAACGTCCTTCTGCTCGATATATAGATCTCCAGAACTGTAATACTATGTACTAAAAGCCGCGGAAATAATGTCTTAACTGTACAGAACTGATTAAGTTCTTTGACGCCATACTGGCCTCATCACTTCAAATCGATGTTACTCGGAGAAATACTAATAATGCCTACACTCAACACCGATCACGAACCGAGATAATGTCCTAGCGTGTAAATCGACACTACAATAATATAGGTGTAAGTTGTTATGAGAATTCATTGCGGCGTCGGTTTATCGCTAACGCTTTGGCAAAACACCTT
>JBDNJA010000085.1:0-4108 GCA_041688005.1 Gammaproteobacteria bacterium | reverse complement strand
TCAATACAACATGGGTCAACAGGACAGCAATGCTAAAGCAGGTTCTGGTGAAAGCGCATGGAACTTAATTAAGTCGGTCGACGTGCAGATTCAATCAGCCAGGATCGAAAGCCGGCGATGGACTGATACTAATTTTTCCCTGGTCCAGAAAGTAGACGAATTCTTGGTCGACATAAAATCATCTCATCTCACCGGGCAGTTGACAATACCGAAACAACAGTCCGCAGAAAAACCAATTACTGCCAATCTTGAACACGTAAAATTTGAATCCCTGGAATCAACTGGGCCAGCGTCTACGCTACTGCCTGACGATTTTTACAACCTAAATCTTATTAGCAAAGCGGCGACCTACGATGATTATGAGGTTGAAAACCTACAGCTAAAAACACGAGTGGATGATAATAAGCTCGTGATTCAAAAAATTGATTTCCAGCGGGATAAGGTCTTTTTGAAGGGACAAGGTTTGTGGGAATATGATTCTACTAACAAAAAAAATATAACCAGTTTTGATTTTTCACTTAAAGGTTCAAAATTTGGACAAACGATGGCTGCCCTTGGCTTAGGGGATGCGATCGGTGGTGGAGAGATTGAACTCGACAGTCATCTAGTCTGGTCAAATAGTTTACTCAACTTTGACTGGGAAAGTTTGACCGGTAATGCCAACTTTATTTTGAAAGATGGTGTTTTGAAAGATGTCGATCCTGGCTCCGGACGATTGATTGGGTTGCTCAGTTTGAATGCCCTGCCTAGACGGCTATTGTTAGGCTTTAGTGATGTGGTCGCAAATGGGTTGGCGTTTGACAAAATTTCAGGCAGCTATATCATCGTGGGCGAAAATCTCATCACCAATGACACGCGTATGGATGGCCCGTCCGCTAAAGTGTTGGTGATAGGCGCGACCGGATTAAGAAGCCAGGTCTATGATCAAAAAATGATTATCACCCCAAAGGTTCGTCAAACTTTGCCAGTAATAGGAGGCATTGCAGCAGGAACTGGGGTAGGCTGGGGCTTGTTGCTTTTGCAAAAAATATTTAAAACGGTTATCGATAAAACAGTCGAAATCGAATATACAATCAAGGGCACTTGGGATGACCCAAAAATTGTCTTAATCGAAAAGCCAAAAATTGAACAGGAAACAATAAAGCGTGATAAATAGAATCGCTTTGCTGGTATTGCTACTACTAGTGTCCCTATCGTCCTCCGCTAACACTCTGCGCATATTCACGCTGAGTGCCGACGAATGGGCACAACCGCGTTCAGGCTTAGCCATCATCCAGTTTAGTGCGGTTCGTTCGGCAATAAATTATTGGGAAAAAGGCATCAATTCGGCCATATTGATTCGCTACCCAGGTGGGGACAGCGGTGAGATTTGGGCGACAGAATTACGAGACTGGATGATTTCCCTGGGAATTCCATCCGACTATTTGCAGCTAGTGTCTGGTAGTCAGGCAGCAGATAAAATTAAATTGATCGTCGGCCAACGCGACGAACTGAAATAAAATTTAGATATTCAAAGAGGCAACTTATGTCGTCAATCCTGCAACAGGTAACGAACCAAATACTCGAACCAACGGGTTTAACCATTAATCAACTGAATGGTTTCCTCGACGGTTTGCAAAGCCAGCACATCGATAGTGGTGATTTATATTTTCAAACTAGCCAACAAGAATCGTGGGTAATGGACGATGGCATTATTCGTGAAGGCTCATTTAATATAGAAAAGGGTGTTGGTATTCGCGCGATGTCAGGCGATAAAACAGGCTTTGCCTATTGCGACGATTTACAAGCCAACGCCATAGAGCAAGCCGTTAAAAACGCTCGTGCCATTGCCAGTCACGGACAAGACCGAGAGACACAGGTAGCATTAAACTCAAAGACCTTTAATGAACTCTACCTAAGCGCCAATCCAGTTGATGGGCGTGATGCTGACGATAAAGTCGACTTGCTGAAAAAACTCGATATTTACACACGTTCACTCGATAGTCGAATCGAACAAGTGATCATTTCCCTGTCTGGTGGTATCGAGCACATTCTCATTGCCGCAACGGATAATACCTTAGCAGCCGATATACGACCGCTAGTTCGACTCAATGTCACCGTATTATTGCAAGACAACGGACGCCGCGAACAAGGCTCGTCCGGTGGTGGTGGTCGACATAGCTACGACAAATTTTTCGATCTTGAAGTCGCCTTCGAATTCGCAAGAGACGCTGTGCGTCAGGCATCGGTCAATCTAGAGTCAGTCGCAACACCGGCTGGCAGCATGCCTGTAATATTAGGACCGGGTTGGCCAGGCGTATTACTTCACGAAGCAGTTGGGCACGGGCTTGAAGGTGACTTCAATCGTAAGGGAACCTCTGCATTTAGTAATCGAATCGGAGAAAAGGTTACCTCATCACTGTGTACCATAGTCGATGATGGGACGCTGGAAAACAGGCGTGGGTCACTCAGTGTTGACGATGAAGGGGTGCCAGCCGAGTGCACAACCCTAATCGAAAATGGTGTTCTCAAAGGATATATGCAAGACAAAATGAACGCGCGACTAATGGGCGTTAGTTCCACTTCCAATGGCCGACGCGAATCCTTTGCCCACTTGCCAATGCCGCGTATGACCAATACTTATATGTTAGCTGGCGAAAGCGACCCACAGGATATCATCAGCTCAGTCGACAAAGGATTATATGCAGTCAACTTTGGCGGTGGCCAAGTCGACATTACCTCCGGCCGATTTGTATTTTCATTGTCGGAAGCCTATCTGATTGAAAATGGAAAAATCGGAGCAGCAGTCAAAGGTGCAACACTCATCGGTTCAGGCCCCGAAGTCATGGGAAAAATATCCATGGTTGGCAATGACCTGGGGCTTGATCGGGGTGTCGGTGTTTGCGGCAAAGAAGGGCAGTCACTGCCAGTCGGCGTTGGCCAGCCAAGTTTGAAGATAGATGAAATCACAGTGGGTGGTACCGACGGATAAAAGTTAGCCATATACATATGGGCGTCTCTAAAAATAGTTACTTTTTCGTGACTTGCTAACCATAAGTCCGTTCTTTTAATGAAAAATTGCCGATGGTCTTGATCAACAGCTCTGTCAGTTCTGATTCGGCGCGAGAAAGGTGAGCACGTGGGTTAGTAATAAGGTTCACATCGATAGCAAGCCTCGTGTCATATGGCGGTAAACGCCACAGCAATCCGTCGCGGATATCCCTGCTGACCACATGTACCGGCAGTGGTCCGATTCCGAGTCCGTTTATAATCATGCGTTTCACTTCTTCAAGATGGGAGGACGTACCGACCACCGGACCACGCATACCTTCAGCAACGCGCAGCAGTGCCACCGGGCGCAATGCGTCAGACAGCTGGTCAGACTGGAATGAAACTACTGATTCGTCGAGTAATTGCGCCATTTCAACGCCCTCGACGCCGAACAGGTGATGCCCGGGTCCGCAGAAAAAGCCAAAACACTCCCGATAGAAATGCGTATATTGCAAGCGTGAATTGCGTTCCATGGCAAGCGACAGCCCAAAGCTTGCGTCTTTTTGCAACACCGATCGTTCGACGTCGCGGCTCTTGAGAACCTGCATATTAAAAGTCACTTTCGGATGGGTGGCGTGAAAGTCAGCGAGCGTGTCGTCTACAATTGGGCAAGTAATGTGGCTTGCCATGCTGATGCGTACATGCCCCGTGAGTTCTTCTTGAACGTCACGCATCAGTACCGTAAGCCGCGACACGCTACCGAAAATTTCCTCGCATTCCCCGAACAGTAAACGACCGGGTTTTGTCAGTTCGAATCGGCCAGGGCCACGGTAGATGAGTTTTTTCCCCAGCCGTTCCTCGAGGCGCTTGAGAGCATTGGACACACTCGGTTGTGCGAGTGACAGCCTATTCGCAGCGCCAGTAATGCTGCCTTCCTGCACTATAACCATATAGCTGCGCAGTAAATTCCAGTCGAGTTTCCAGGCGAGTTTCCAGATGGGTTCTTGCATAGTTTGAAACTATAATGAATATATTTAATAGTAATTTGTAAAATACCAACCAATGATCAAGACTGCAACAACTGTCTCAGCATTAGAGTCCAATCATGATCTCGCACGACCCACCGGATATCTCATCG
>JBDNJA010000084.1:0-5347 GCA_041688005.1 Gammaproteobacteria bacterium | reverse complement strand
ATATAACAGTGAATGCATTGTGAGGAAAACAGGTATTAGGTCTCGCGACTTAAGATATATACATTAGATCATATACTTAAGTCTGGCACTTGGGACAGAAGTAACTCGATCGTTGATTCTGCATCACTTTTTTTATGTTTGTATCACAGATCGTACAAGCACCTTTAATACCATACACCGAGAGTGATTGTGCGAAATAACCCGGCTTGCCATCGACCTGAGTAAAGTCTTGCAGGGTTGTACCACCTTGCAAGATGGCAGCGCTTAATATGGCCTTGATTGACTCGACTAGTTTGTCGAGTCGCTTCTTACTGATGCTACCCGCTTTACGCAATGGGTTGATGCCAGCTAAGAAGAGCGATTCGCAGGCATAAATGTTACCGACACCGGTGACATTGTGGCTATCCATAATGACAGATTTAATCGAACTGGTTTTGTTTAGGCATTTGGCTCTGAGATGTTCGACATCAAAGTCATCGGATAAAGGCTCCGGCCCTAAATTTTGAAGCAGGCGGTGATGAAGCGGGTTGTCTCTGCAATAGAGTAGGGCGCCAAATCGCCTGGGGTCTCGATATTTGAGTGACTGACCTGAGGTTAATTCAATTTCGATATGTTCATGGGTTTGAGGTGGCGTGTTATTGGGTTGAATTGCCATGCTGCCTGACATGCCAAGATGCCAGATCAAACTGCCCTGATCGAGCTGCATTAAAATGTACTTACCGCGTCTCGATACGGATAGAATCAAACGACCTGCCATGTCGGTAGTTTCTGGAGGGACAGGCCATCGAAGTTGATGATGCCTGACAATAAAGCGGCGAATCGTTTGGCCACAAACATAAGGTTCGATGCCGCGCATGGTGGTTTCTACTTCGGGTAGTTCAGGCATTTTTTATCAATCGGCTATTGATGGGCCATTAATGAGCAATTAATCGTCTTCTCTAAAAATCCAGGAAAACACAACGCCCACTAACCAGGTTGTTTTTTCAGTGACTAAAGGACTATCTTCGATAACCGAGTTTCTTAAACTATCGTAGCGAATGAAGCCACCAATCCGGTAGTCGCCGAAGCGTTTGCCGTAAGTGAAATCGCTACGAATACCGCTGAACCCTCCTTCCGCATTATAGATGGGTCGGTTGGCAGTGACATTGGCTGGGCCGACCGTATAAAAATAATCGTGCTTCTTGTTGCTGGCGTAGAGTGGCCCGGAAGCGAAGCGAAGCTTCCAGTCGGATTTTTTATATGCAGGGTGTAGCCATACCAGCCTGGGTTCGAAGGCTGGACCGAGATTTCGTGGATTGTTTTCCAGTGTAAATGCCAATCGAACGGGTAACTCTAACCAGACTTGATTTCTTTCCCCCTGGAATATTTTGTAGTCGAGCGAAGGGCCAATTTCCAATGTTGCCTTGAGTCGCTCCATGTCCTGACGCTCAGGATTATCGTCATCAACTGGCAATGTGGCACCACCACTAATGGTTAATAGCCATCTATCAGAGTCGAGAAAAATACCCAGTATGCCATTGTCGATCTTTAAAGTATCGCTGCGATAACGCACATAAGGAGCCGGTAGAAACAATGAGCGTGAATGAGAAGAACCACGATAGTCCGGTATGTGTAATGAAACAGCGGAGATACCAAGTTCGAACTTTGGTAGTTTTTGCTCATCTGCTTTTGCGCTGAATATTGACAGGCAAAGCAGAAAACTAGTGACTACAACGTTAGTTTTTGGAAGCATCATTTTTATTCACTGCCAATAGGTTGTAATACTGATCTTTGTTGAAATGATATTGTAATCCAAGGTCAGGGCGCGCGATGATAATGTCGGGTTTAATAGACATCAGAAAAAACTCAACTTCATTACCATTATCAAGGCTGGCGGTTATTTTTTGAAGCGGAGACGCTTTTTTCTTGAAGGCTTGAATTCTTGACGCTCGTAACGTTTGCCAGTTTCCAATTAAAGTATTGAGCTGATCAGGGCTTGATGTGTTGTGGCTATCTTGCCAGCCACCATTTTTAGTCTGTGTGATTTTTAATGGGCCTATTTGCAGGCGACTAAGGGCTAGTGCTCGAGGTAATAGTCGCTGATCGATTAAGCTATTCATGCCACCAGTGATAAAAGGTAAATGTCGATCAGGCAGTAAAAATACAGTCGAATGGACCAGTAAATATCGTCGCTCACCAATTTGGTTTGTTGTGCCGAAGTGAATGCGAGTATCGTTTAGACGTAAGATCGCCTTAGGGAACTGAAGCCCTATGGTTGATAGGTCAATTTCACTCGCTGACAATTTAGACTCGGTTTCGCTGCTAGCAATGCTGAGTATTCTCTCGATGGTAATATTGTTTGCCAGCCACTGTATCGGTGACACGATTTGCCACTGACCATTGGCGCGGGTTAGGTTGATATTGTCATCGGCGGTCTGGATTGATATTCGGTTAATATCCTGAAGCTTTAGCGACGTAATACGGTTCTCTGGTTTGTATCCGGTTTGGACATCGAATCGATTGCCGATATAGGTGAATAGAATAATCAATACGATCAGTACGTAATTGATGAGCCAGCGTTTCGACATTAATTTCATTCTGTGTAAGCCCCAGGTCTGCTTAATGACGTTTGGTTAACGACTGCGGCGCTTTAGCCAGATACGCAGTCCCAATCCAACCATGAGTAACGGCAGTATGATCAGAAAAATAACAGCAATAATCACCTGTTGAGTTTGGGATAACTCCAGACGGGTATCGGGTGCTGCACGAGGGCTAATCGATATAAGATTATCGTCATGGCTCAACCAGTTAAATAAGTTAAGGCCTAGCTCAAGGTTTGCACCGTTGCCTAGATAATTGTTTGACAGGAAGTCAGCATCGCCTACCACCGCAATTCGTTGCTCTGATGAACTAGAGTCATTTTCAATAGAAGTCACCATAGTTGATCGAGAGATAGTTGATCGAGTAATAGTTGATCGAGTAATAGTTGATCGAGTAATAGTTAATCCAATATTAAGTGGGCCGTTTATCTCATCGGCATCGTCACCATTGTGTATTTCACCTTTTAGTTCACCTGTTTCATTCCAGCTAGATTCGCCACTGACCAGAAAATTAAATGGTTGCCATTGGGTTTCATCACCGTGATATTCAATCGCCTGTGTCTGAGGATAGAGCGACAGGCTTTCTACATTTTGGGTGATTGGGTGTCGGGGGTATTCGGCTACCAGTGCGAAGTCAACGCGATCAAGTCCGAGCAATTGGCTATTCGGGTCGACAATAATGCCTGGCAAGAATTCGATAGCAAGTGCATCGGCTAACCGGTCTATTGGGCTTTGGACCGTGCCAGGGTCTGCAAGCCAGAGTAGGTTGCCACCTTTCTCGATGTAGTTTTCCAATAAATCAACTTCGCCTGGCAATAGAGCAATTTGTGGACTGGCAATGACTAAAACATCAGTATTCTGTGGGATACTGCTAACCTCAGTCAGGTTTAAATTTTCGATGGTATAACCTTTGCTCGCCAATCGTGTCGCGAATTCACTGAAATCGTGGTTGGCATCACTGTACGGATTACGCTCACCGTGACCCTGTAAAAAAACAACCCAACGTTCACCCTGTCGCAAAAGGCGTTGAATACTATTAGTCACACGGGACTCAGACGCTAATGAAATCTTCTCGCTTCGGTCTTGATATTCGATGATGATCTCTGCATCTTGGCGGATATCGTATTGACGTAACAATTCGGGATAAAGATCAGGGTTTAAGGTTTCTACTTGAATCAAAGGTTGTTGATCCTGAAAACGCTGAAACAGCTGATTGAGCATGCCACCCATTTCATTACCTGGCGTGGCAAAAATGGTCACTTTCAATGGTTGTTCTAATGATTGAGCGAGGCGGATGCTTTCTGGGGATAGACTGTTACGTTGGTTCTTGGTGAGGTCGATAGAGACAGAATACAATTGGCTGAACCACGCTATAACCCCCATCACCAACAAAAATAAAATTAGGAAAACAGTTGATTGCAGGCGAATTTTATTGCGTGTTGCTTTATCCACGATCATAGCAGGCGCTCCCGATCCAACTGGCGAATCGTGAGGACTAAAAAGACGGTGATGAATATTAGGTAGTAGGCGACATCGGCGGTATTGAGTATACCTTCAAGCATCGTTTGATGATGTTGTAATAGCGAAAGATAGGAGATAACACCCTGATTGTCGGGCAGTGCTTGACCGACCCAGTCGATGATCCAGAGCATGAGCAGGGCGCCAAATGTGCCGACGGCGGCAATGGTCTGGTTTTCAGTCAGGCTTGATAGATAAAGCCCTATCGCCGCGAATGAGCTAAGCAACAACAGCATCGAAATATAAATAGACAGGAGCTTGCCAACATCGATGGCGGTGCCAACGAATAAAGACAATGGCATCAGCATCAGCAAACTGACCAGGATGAACACAAAGAAAAATAGCCCGAGGAATTTCCCCAGCACAATTTCAGTCATGCTGATCGGCGATGAAATGAGTAAGGTGAGTGTTTTGTTGCACTTCTCTTCGGCAATAGAGCGCATGGTGATGAGTGGCATGATCATCAGCAATATAATCGCAGCAAGTGAGAATAAGGGCGCAATCACAATATCAGTGACGCCTGGCACATTCTCTAATTGCATTAACTGAGGTTGCAGCAAGAAAAAGTTGTCTATTTGTGCCAGAAACATATAACCAAGCAGCACCTGAACGACCGCGAGAACAATCCAGGCCAATGGTGACAGGAACAGCGTGCCGATTTCGCGTTTGGCAATGGTTAAAATCATACTTCGGCTGCCCCGGCTTCGACTGATGTATCATTGATTTTTTCATCTTGGGTAAGCTCGATAAACAAATCTTCCAGTGACCGCTGGTCGGGGATTAGTTCGTATAATTTCCATTGCTGCTGCACCGATTGTTGAACAATAGCCTGTGCTGGCGACTCGCCATCAAAGAACAGTTTGAAATGATGGCTGTCGATGGCATCCACATGGGTTACCTGATCGATCTGTTTGAGTTGTTCGATATTAGGCGGCTGTTTTAAGCCAATGGTCATGCTCGGAGTCTGACTCAAATTTAAGGCTTCAATAGATGAATGATAAATCAATTCACCTTGTTGAATGATTTGTACTCGATCACAGGTTGCTTGTACTTCGGACAGGATATGGGTGGATAAAATAACACTATGGTCTTGCCCCAGTGTTTTAATCAAGCGCCGAATATCGCGCATTTGAATTGGGTCAAGACCCACCGTAGGTTCATCCAGTACAACAACCGGAGGGTTGTGAATAATGGCCTGAGCGATACCGACCCGTTGCTGGTAGCCCTTTGATAGATTACCAATCAGACGT
>JBDNJA010000007.1:0-8955 GCA_041688005.1 Gammaproteobacteria bacterium | reverse complement strand
GATTGAATGACGTCAGCCGTTTCAGGGTGTACACCACGCCAAACATAGAAAGATTCGGCAGCCTGTTCGACTAGCATGCCTAATCCGTCGATAGCACGTGAGGCACCGTGACTTCTCGCCCATTCTACAAAGGCGGTGGGGGCCGATGTGTTGTACATCATGTCGTAACAGACCGAGTTGATATCAAGCACTTCATAAGGAATGGGAGGGACTTCTTGATTAAGCCCAGCCGACGTGCCATTAATGATCAAGTCAAATTTCTCATTGCTGAGATCGTCGTAACCACAAGACTTAACGCCTCCAATCGGACGAAATGCATCGGCTAGATTCTGTGCCTTACTGACAGTGCGGTTCGCGATGGTGACGCTGGTCGGGTCCAGTAGCAGCAAAGGTGTGAGCACACCACGAACGGCACCACCGGCACCCAGGATTAAAATTTTTCGGCGCTTAATAAGTACGCTATGATTATTTACTAGGTCGTGGGTTAGCCCGGCGCCATCGGTATTGTCGCCGGATATTTTACTATCACTATCAAAAACAAGCGTATTAACCGCACCTGCATCTTCAGCACGCGGGCTTCTTTCGTCGCAAATTTTCCAGGCGGCCTGTTTGAATGGAACGGTAACATTGACGCCTTTGTAACCTTGCCTTTGTAGCTCACGAAGCTCCGATTCAAAGTTGTCAATCGATAGTTCGATGGCGCTATAATCGAGCGTCTGATCCGTTTGCTCGGCAAAAGCATGATGGATCACAGGCGATTTACTATGCGCGATGGGGTTTCCAACCACTGCATATTGGTCGCGTAGCTTAGGTTGAGTAGTGACAGTTGGTTGAGCAGTGAAGTCTAGAGAAGACACTATTTTTCCTGTAGCCATTGCGCGGCGGCTTTGGCGTAATAAGTCAAAATGCCATTCGCACCCGCCCGTTTCATTGACAGTAACGCTTCGAGTACACAGGCCTTTTCATCGATCCAGCCCTTTTCGGCCGCTGCTTTGAACATCGCGTACTCACCACTCACCTGGTAAACAAAGGTTGGAAATTTTAATTCCTGACTGATGCGTTGCACGATATCAAGATAGGGCATGCCAGGTTTGATCATCACCATATCAGCACCTTCATCAATATCCATACTGACTTCGTGTATTGCCTCGTTGCTATTGGCAGGGTCCATCTGAAAGGAATGCTTGTTGCTGCCACCCAAATTAGCCGATGAACCAACGGCATCACGGAAAGGCCCATAGAAACTAGACGCATACTTTGCTGCATAAGCGAGGATGCGGGTATTAACGAAGCCAGATGATTCGAGTGCTTCGCGTATCACTGCGATCCGACCATCCATCATGTCCGATGGTGCAACAATGTCGGCGCCAGCACGAGCATGTGACAGTGCCTGCTTGACGAGCACTTCGACCGTTGCGTCATTCGTCACGTAGCCTTGCTCATCGAGCAATCCATCTAGGCCATGACTGGTATAGGGGTCGAGGGCGACATCGGTGATAACACCCAAATTAGGGGCTGCCTGCTTTATTGCGCTAACCGCTCTCTGAACTAAACCGTCTGGATTCCAGGCTTCTGCAGCATCATCACTTTTAGCATCGGCGTTTACGACTGGGAATATAGCCATCGCTGGGATACCCAGTCGATGTACTTCCAAAGCGTCTTCGATGAGTAAGTCGATACTTAACCGATTAACACCCGGCATAGATTCGATTGCTTCGCACTGTTGTTCGCCTTCAAGCACGAAAACTGGATAAATGAAATCGTCAGGTGATAGGCTGTTTTCACGCATTAAACGACGCGAGAAGTCATCTTTGCGCATGCGGCGTTTTCGAGTGTAGGGGTAACTGGACAAAATTCTTTACTCAGGTTGAGACGCTTAAGTTGCGCGTTAGATTAATAAAAATAGCGATGCTGTTGTGTGAAGCCAATC
Organism: Gammaproteobacteria bacterium; assembly: GCA_041688005.1. GTDB lineage: Bacteria > Pseudomonadota > Gammaproteobacteria. The sequence continues at coordinate 7,025 of JBDNJA010000007.1, read as the reverse complement.
TATATTTCGAGCAAAACTTTACAACATCAAGATGCTTTTAAATGCAGTGATAACCAGCGCACAATCCCAATCCACATATGACTGATCTGGTTTTTGGTCGGCATGATACCCGCATGTGGCAGTTCCTACGTAATCACCGGTATTTCGAGGTGAATGCCGGCAAAGTTACCGAGTGATCCAGGGTAAGTGCCCATTAGGTTCTTATGTAAATAGCCAATTCGATGAGGGGCATTGGCGCGATTCGGCGAATCATAATCAACTAGCGCAAAAGGGACATGAACAGAGATGATGACATCCGGTTTAAAGGTCGATATTTCATTAAACAGCCACTGTGTTTCAGGTTCGCTTAAAGGCGATGGCCCAGGATATCGGCGCTTGCTACTGTTAGTTTTCATTTTCCAATGATCGAGTGCCACCTGTTTTGCAGCGCCAGGCGTATCGAAATTACGATTTAGATCGACACCACTCGCATTTTGCCGCGTATGTTTGCGAAGCAATGCGTCATCGGGGTTAAGCAATGGCATGACTCGCCAGTGAAATTTACCCGAGTGATATTTTTCCAGTTTATTCATCCATTTGAATACGACACTAATCGAGCTTAACTCATTACCATGAGTACCACCGATTAATAACATTCGACCTAAGGGCTTCTTGTCTCCCGATGGTGGGTATTCTTTTATCAATATTGGGAATTGGTTGACTGACAATGCCCCCGTTAAAGCCAGGCCGATAGCGTTACATTCTTTTCTGCCAACACTAGACAGTTTACTGGAAATTTTCTGACAGGCTTGCTCTGTGGTCAGCGTAAGTGAATCGCCAGCAAGAATGGGTGAAGTGAAAACAGCTGCCAAAAAAATCGAGATGAATTTAATGTTCAAGAGTAATAATTTTAATCTGTTGGTGATTGGAAATGCTGCCATTCGGAAACGAATGGTTGAGCAAGCGAAGACTGTCTTCGGCATCCTTTTCTAGCGCACTACTTTTTGCCAGTGATGCAAAGCTGTCTGATGACTTGACGGAGACGACGGTTAATATAGGGGTTTTGATTGTTTTAATTTCCTTTGGGGTTAATCGGTTAAAGCTTTGGTTGATGGCTAGCAACTGCCGGTCGGTCAGGCCAAAAGTGACCTCTGTACTGGAGCCGATGATAAATAAGGCTTGAGCTTGGTCAAGTTTAATGGCGGTGATTCGAGCGGGCTGTTTATTTTTTGCGACAGTCACTTGCGTGGTCGCGGTATCACCATAATTTTTCTTGCTTACATCGAGCTGCTCGTTTTGAATAAGTCGTTTGAGCAAACCTTCGGTGTCTTCATTCGGATTGAGTGGTGCAACGGTCAGTTGAACGATAGCGCCATTGCTTTCATTTCGGGCTAGTAAGGCATGCGGACTATTGTGAATAGTCCAGTTTTTCGGAAATTGTATCGCAAAGCCCAGATCAGCATGCAAAAAACGGTTCGCAGTCACAATGCCCTGTGATGGACTTAGGCCCCAATCCATACCATCGATGTGACTTAAATAAGTCGCTCGATTATTATCTTTGTACTGAATTGCCGCGAGCGTTTTAGCCTCGGATATTACGGTTTGGAGGCGCTGGTCGTTTTTTGGGTGAGTTGAAAATACGCCATGATAAATTTTCGGCTCTCGGTTTTGTTTTTTGGCCAAGGCCTTTTCATAAAGCTCCTGATCTTTTAAAACACCAATGACATCCAGCATCGACTCGGGATTATAGTTCGACTTGTGCAGATATTGCGCCCCCAACCTGTCTGCTTCTAGTTCGTGTTCGCGACCATAGCCGCGAATTAATCCGGTGCTCAGTTGTTGGCTTAATTGCTCTAGTTGGCTACTACCCGTCGTGGCCGCAACTAGTATGCTCAATAAGCCAGCGGCGAGTTGACCACTTTGTTGACGTACCGAGTGACGAGCAGTCACATGACCAATCTCGTGTCCAAGCACACCGGCTAATTCAGCCTCGGAATTCAGGTAAGCCATAATGCCGCGCGTGATATAAATATAACCGCCAGGCAAGGCAAAGGCATTGATGTCGGGTGAGTCGAGTACAGTGAAATGATAGGTTAAGTGTGAACGGTGGCTTTTTGCCGCAAGCTGCTGACCGATGTGGTTAACGTAACTTTGTAGTTCTGGGTCATCGTACACGCCATATTGCGTGAGAATGGACTGATGGTGTTTTGCGCCTTGAGCAATTTCATCCGACTCGCTCATGCTGACAAATTCTCGATCACCACTCACTGGGTTTTTGGCGCAACTTATTAGTAGCAGGGCTACTAGTAATATAAGTGTTTGATGAGTGAAATACTTCATGGCGTTATTGTAGCCGGATTTAGCGGGTTGGATAGTGGTTTTAGATGGTATTTAGTGTTGCTCCCTGGAGGGTTCCCAGAAAAAACCTTACAGGCAAAAAAAAGGGTGCACAGAGGCACCCTTTTTCAAATTGGCGCTGACTTCTATTTTCCGTAACGCTGACGGAATTTGTCGACCTGCTTTGCGGTTTGCATAATGTGCTGCTTGCCGGTGTAAAACGGGTGAGACTGGCTTGAAATTTCAAGCTTTAGTAATGGATATTCGTTGCCGTCTTCCCACTTTATGGTTTCACGAGTAGGCACGGTAGAACGAGTCAAAATTGCGAAGTCAGACGATAGATCCTGAAATACAACAGGACGGTAGTCTGGGTGAATACCTTCTTTCATGGTTAGGCCTAATCGGTATGCGTTTTAAAGGGCGCAAATCTTGACTGTTTAAGATGCAAAGTGCAAGTGTTTTTTAAATAACAGTCGACTGCATTCGCTAACCATTCTATTGGCCTGTTTGGGACGGGTAATTGTCCGGTTGGATCAAGCCAGAGTTATAGGTCAATTAGGGCGCATTGTTAAAGTGATTTGTCACTAGTGTCATGTAAGGCGCTGTCAAAAAAGTGACTTTTTAGTTATCCACAAAATCTGTGGATAAATTTGTGTATAACCTTGTGTAAGTCGTCTACAGGCCTGATAAACATTGGGTTTTTGTTAGATTAGTCACTTTTTGATCTATTAGAATAAATCGTTATAAATCAGTATCTTAAAAAACTATTAAAATAAAATTGGTTTTTTTGACAAAGCCCTATTGACAAAAAACAGTCACTTATTTTGGGTTGTGTATAATTTCTATATTTGAGTCAAAAAGCAGTTTATTTTTATTTATTTTAGGATTTAGGAATAGCGTTTGAAGGTCGTTTAAGTATTGAAGCCCCTTTTCTGTGGGATAAATACGTTTGCTGTTATATCCCAAAAGACCCTGCTCCTTAGCCTTATTCAATAGTGGTAGGATTAAATTTAGCGAAAGCCCTGTATTGTCAGCAAATAACTTCGATTCGAAACCATCGGTCAGGCGTAGCGTATTAAGCATGAATTCGAATATCAAATCGGCCTGACTTAGATTGGTTTCACTTAAAATCGACTGGTTGCCCTGAGTTTTAAGGTAAGCGTTCGGTTGGCGTTGCCGGATGCGTCGAATGACACGGTTTTCTCCGGCTAGCGTGATCTTGCCATGCGCGCCCGCACCAATGCCGAGATAATCGCCAAATTGCCAATAATTCAGGTTGTGCTGACAGATCTTGTTGTCTCGACCATAAGCCGATATTTCGTACTGAACGTAACCATGTTCAGCCAGTAATGCTTGGCAACTATCTTGCTGATCCCAGGCTAGATCATCGTCGGGCATATGTGCTGGTGGCTTGTGCTGAAATAGCGTGTTCGGCTCGATGGTAAGCTGGTAATGCGATATGTGCTCGACTTTAAACGAAATGGCAGTTTGTAAGTCGGCCTGTGCCTGTTGTAGCGTTTGAGTCGGCAAGCCATACATTAAATCTAGATTAATGTTATTGAATCCTGCGTTGCGAGCCGCTTCGAATGCCTGGTGCGCCAGGTCAGAGTCATGGATGCGACCGAGTAGCTTCAAATGTTGATCATTGAAACTTTGCACGCCGATGGACAAACGATTAACCCCTGATTCTCGATAGGCGCGAAAGTTATCCTGATCCGCACTACCAGGATTCGATTCCATCGTTATCTCTATATTAGGCGCAAAATTGAGCAAAGCTCGAAGTCCAGAGAATAAGCGTTCGATAGCATCACCCGAAAAGAGTGATGGCGTACCACCGCCGATGAAAATGCTCTCTATCGTTCTGCCCCAAATTAAGGGCAAATCCTGGACCAAGTCATTGAGTAGTGCATCCACGTATTCATTTTCTGGGAGCACATCTGTTTCATGCGAATTGAAATCACAATAGGGACATTTTTTCTCACACCAAGGCAGGTGAATGTATAAGCCCAGTGGTGGGTTGCTGGTGAATACCATGATGATTTACTGGCCTCGAAGCCGATCAACGAGTAGGCGCAATGCCTGGCCTCGATGGCTTAGTTGATTCTTTTCGGTGGCGCTTAACTCAGCACTGGTACAGCCTTTTTGTGGCAGAAAGAAATAAGGATCGTACCCAAAGCCGCCATCGCCTTTGGGTTCGAGCTGAATCAAGCCTTCCCAGCTACCTTCACAAATAATCGGTGAAGGATCGGCGGCGTGGCGCATATAGACGATAACCACTCGATATCTAGCGGATCGATTACGCGCTGGGACATCGCGTAATTTCTCGACTAGTAACGCATTGTTTGCCTGAGCGGTAGCATCAGCACCTGAAAAACGCGCGCTATAAACACCGGGCGCACCATCGAGTGCATCGACTTCTATGCCTGAATCATCCGCTAGCGCCGCAAAGCCGGAGTGTTGAGCGGCGTTGCGGGTTTTGATGATGGCATTTTCGACGAAGGTGGTGCCTGTTTCGGGCACTTCAGGCACGCCAAGTTCTGCTTGCGAGCAAACGTGATATCCCAGCGCTTCGAGCAATGCGCTCAATTCGCGGAGCTTTCCCTGATTACCAGAGGCGAGTACCAGTTTTTCCATGTTAATTCCTGAAGGCTTTCTTGATAAGTAAGCTTGATGTTTAAGCCAAATAATTAAGCCTGAGTCTGAAGCTCAAAAATTTCGTTAATACCTTTGCGCGCCAGGGCTAGCATAGCGGCTAATTCTTCATCACTAAATGAAGCACCTTCAGCCGTGCCCTGAACTTCGATGAATCCGCCTTGATTATTCATTACCACGTTCATATCAGTTTCAGCCTTACTGTCTTCTGCATAGTCCAGATCGAGTACTGCTTCACCGTTATAGATGCCAACAGAAATAGCCGCAATCTGACATTCGATTGGATTTTTCTTCAAAGTACCATCATCCAATAAGGTTTGAATCGCATCGGATAAGGCAATCCAGGCGCCTGAAATAGAGGCGGTACGAGTACCACCATCGGCCTGAATGACATCACAATCGATGGTAATGGTTCTTTCGCCGAGTTTTTTAGTATCGATGGCTGCACGTAAGGCGCGGCCAATTAAACGCTGAATTTCCATCGTGCGGCCGCCCTGTTTGCCATTGCTGGCTTCGCGACGCATGCGGCTGCCAGTCGAACGCGGCAACATGCCGTATTCGCAAGTCACCCAGCCGCAGCCCTTGCCGCGCAAAAAGCCAGGCACAGAGTTCTCGACGCTGGCATTGCATAACACCTTGGTGTCACCCGCTTCGATCAGCACTGATCCTTCGGCGTGCTTGGTGTAATTACGAGTGATCTTGATTTGACGTAGTTCGTCCACTGCGCGTCCACTGGGTCTCATTGAGTGTTCTCCTAAAAAGTAGCGAGGAATTATACGCATCTAAAAAGCAGACGCGAGCTTATGCAAGGCGAAAAAAATCGGGTATTATCCAGCGCTAACTTTGAATTAAGAGAATAGCAACGTGTTAAAAAGCATGACAGCCTTCGCCCGAGTCCAGGAAACCTGCGATAGCGGATCGTTAACCTGGGAAATTCGTTCGGTTAATCATCGGTATTTGGAGCCAGCCATAAAATTGCCAGAAGACTTTAAACTGCTAGAAACCGATATCCGAAAGCTCATCACCAAATACCTCGAACGAGGCAAGATCGATATTGGGTTGCGTTACAAACTGGATGAATCGAGCACAGGTGATATTCATTTGAATGACAATTTAGTGCGTCGCTTGCGTGTGGTTGAGCAGTCGGTGCTCGATATCGTGCATGAAGGGCAAAAATTGTCGGTCTCCGATATTCTCAGTTGGCCTGGGGTTATTACCGATCAACAAAAAGACTTGTCGTCACTGATTAGCATCGCGCTCAGTAGTTTGGAAAAGGCGCTTAAGCAACTGATTGAAACACGTGCAAACGAAGGCAAAGCAATGGGCGAAATGATCACCACCCGCTGCGAGCAAATTAGCGAAATCGTCAAGCAATTGCGCGTACACCGGCCCGCAATGGTGACCGCCATGCACGAAAAGTGGAAAACGAACCTGAACGACAAATTGCAACAATGGGCCGAATCAGCCAACGAAAGCCGACTAGAACAAGAGCTCGCTATTTTGGCTCAAAAGCTCGATGTGGACGAAGAGCTCGACCGACTCGATACGCACATTGCCGAAGTCACCAACGTGCTAAAACGAAAAGAAGCCGTCGGCAGGCGACTCGACTTTTTAATGCAGGAGCTCAATCGCGAAGCGAACACCTTATCGTCTAAATCACAAGATAGTGTCAGCACTCAATGGTCGGTAGACTTGAAAGTGTTAATCGAGCAGATGCGAGAGCAGGTCCAGAATATCGAGTGATGTATCCAGAGGGTTCTTTTTTTTTAAATTAAAAGTAAAATCAATAAGTTATATTAATAATTCGTTTCAAGCGGTTTCAGTTTAACCCGTGGTGCTTCAATTAATTGGTGACATATTTGACCTTTCTGTCAATAATTTGTTAAAATACGCATACCTGTCACCATTTATAAAGGGGGTATGTTTGAATGGCTAATAAACTCACCGCCACCCAAGTCAATAGTTTGCTAAGAAAGGCTACGCCCGGTCGTTATTCTGCTGGTAACGGGCTATATTTACGGATAAGTAATGAAGGTACAGGATTCTGGGTGGTTCGT
>JBDNJA010000083.1:0-14057 GCA_041688005.1 Gammaproteobacteria bacterium | reverse complement strand
GTTATCTCCCATCACCAGTCATGCCACACATTATTTCACCAGTCGTATCGAAGCCCCCTCAGGATGGGACTCGGGTGTGATAATTTTATTTTTGATAGAATCTTTAATCGCGGCACTAGAAAAATCGCTATGGTCAGACACGAGTTCTCGGCTCAAGGAGCTAGAAGATATATTTGATTTTACCGGACGGTTCAAGCGTTAACCATTCAGACGAGCAGCTTACGACTTAAGGTTACTTTCATTCATGCGTGATAAGTTAGAGCGGAGAGTTTGGCGCTGACCATATGATAGATTCGATGCGACTGTGCCGACACATTCTCGACGATATCGCGCAAGTTGCTTCTCACCGTGTGCGTGCCAATGATAGCGTTATCAGGCCTGTTTATTTTTCGTAAACTGGACAGCAGTGACATGGTTTACAATATTCGTCGATATGTGACCTTGCACAGGATGGGTGTTTCCAGCGTTCGGAATTAGGCATTAAATGATACATAAAAGTGGCAAAAGCAGTTTTACAGAACAAAGCGAGAAGTATTCTCCGAATCTGCATTTAAATTGAAATCAATCCCTCTATGTTAAATAGGGTCGAATGAAAATGGATAAATTGAGGTTTTTTAGAGCCCCTTTATATTATCGACAATCGGAAAGTTTATGAATCAAAAAACAGTTTGGGTGTTAATTTTTTTATTGTTGGGGGCGCCCAGAGCTAGTGTGGCTCAAACCATTCCTGAAATAAAAGTTGACCTCGGGCAAACTCTTTTTTTTGATCAGAGCCTATCCCTGAACAGAAATCAGTCCTGCGCCACTTGCCATAACCCTACGGCTGCTTTTACCGACCCCAGATCAAACCAGGTCGAGTCAGCTGCGTCTATGGGATCTGATTTATCTTCCATTGGGGATCGCAATGCGCCTAGCATAACCTATGCCGCCATGTCACCTGAGATTCATTTTGATGGAACGCTTGGTCGCTTTCGTGGCGGCCAGTTTTGGGATGGGCGCGCCAGAAACCTGGAAGATCAAGCTGGGCAACCAATTTTCAATCCGAAGGAAATGGCTTTACCCGACAAGAGTATTTTGTCCAAACGAATCAAGCAAACCGATTACTACAATGAAAATTTTCCGAAAGCATTTGGACTGGCTGTTTTTTCTGATGACGATACTTTGCTGGCTGCGGTAGCGACAAGTCTTGCGGCATTTCAAAAAGCTGATTTTTTCAGTCCATTTGATTCAAAATATGATAGTTATCTGCGGGGTGACTACGAGCTTACTGCGATTGAAGAATCGGGAAGATCTATTTTTTTCTCGAGTGCGAAATCAAATTGTTCCAGCTGCCACCAGCTCGAAGATGGCGGCCACCTGTTGGAACCATTCAGTAATTTCGGGTACTACAATATCGGTGTGCCAACTAATCAGCATTTACGTTCGAAAAATGGGCAGTACAAGCTTTATCGGGATGTTGGATTGGCCAAAGTATCGAGCGAGGTAAATATCTCCGAACGCGGCAGGTTCAAAGTACCGGGGCTGCGTAACGTCGCGGTAACTCCACCTTATATGCATAACGGGGTTTTTCGCCGGCTCAGGACGGTTCTCGAATTCCACGACAAGTACAATAACCCAGCACGTAGGGTTAATCCGGAAACCCAGTCATTATGGTTACAACCCGAAGTAGGCGAATGGAGAGATTCCGAGAGCCTTGATGCCAAGGCGCTCGAAAACAGGGACATTGACGCACTGCTTGCTTTCTTAAAATTATTGACTGATCAACGTTATGAATAATTAACAGGTGATTAGAATATTTTATTGTTGATATTCCTATTTCCAACTTTGCATATGTTGGCAGCACTTCTGCAAAAAAACCATACAATGGATATTCTCGATACCGTAATTATGTTCAGCATCGCTGGTCTTTTGCTTCTGCTATTGGTCACTTACGGTGTCGCGGGCACATAACGTCGAGAATTATGGACAGCCTGACCATTGAATCTTTGAACCTAAACTTTTTGGTTGAAATGGTTACTGGAGTTCTCTGAACGAACTCCAGTGACCACTAACAGAAATAACTTATACGTCCTGATTCTGCACCATAGTTCGTGTTGCCAGTGCATGCGATATTTCACTATGTGACGTATTAAAGTCATCACCCTCAGTGTAGAAAATCAGTTCGTCGCACATTGAGGCGTATCGCTTGCGAGATGGGTCTTTCATTTCCTGGTCGGTTGTAATGCCGTAGATATACTTGCCTTTGGCACGCGCATAACCACACTCAAAACCTGTCCATCCCTCAACTTCTATACCGTCGAGTATGGCTATAACCACATCCGATTTATCCAGTTCAGCCTCATAACAGCTCTGTATCTGCCTCGGTGTCATGTTGTCGTCATCAATTTCCAGGTCAACCAGGGGAATAATGATTTCCATGTAAGGGTTGTCACCGGTGATAGTTTCCCGCAACGCTATATTCCAGACTCGGGCGGCCTGTGAGGTGTTATAGGCAGCTAGATAGGCCCTGACACCCTGGTACACACCCAGTTTTACATTAGAGGTGATGGTGCCCGGTTGAGTGTTGGTTTCTTTTTGTGCCGCTATACGTAATGCGTCTTCGAGCATGATGTTGCCAGTCATCAGCGCATGGCTAATCACGGTACCATTGATATTCGGCAGATAGCGTAACCGCGATATATCGTCCAGCGTCATTGCCGTGCCGCTAGAATATACCGGTATCGATACATCATGGCTGAGCTGCTCGGTCAAGGCGAGTTCCTCCATAAAATCGCCGTCTAGAATTTCGATCGTTTTGTGTATCACGCCTGAGATTCCCGTTACCTGTAATTCCCTGATAATATCTTCTGGCCTGAACGCGGTCTGCGTCCTCCAGTCATCGATCATGACATATCCATCACGAGTAACCAGGTGAACAATAATTCCACCGGGATGGCGATTTGCGGCCTCGACTACCAGAGGGGCGTCGGTAATAGCGATGGTTCCTAGCACTACTCGCGCGGCCCCCGACTCAAACCAGTCATTGATCTGAGTTAGCGTTCTGATTCCGCCTGACACCTGTACCGGCGTATCGGTTGCCGCAATCATCTGCTTTACCAGCGCTTCGTTATTACTCTCCTTCGAGCGTGCCGCATCGATATCGACGATTTGTATAATTTTCGCGCCGGCAGCGGAAAATTTTTCCAACGCATCTAGAGGTAACATATCGTGAACCGTATCATTTTCGTCGGTGGCGGAGCGGGTGATGACTCGACCGGCCTGAATCTGAATTTCGGGAATGATTAACATGTTTACGGGTCTCCTAAGACAATATGATCCGTCAGTATAACAGATCGTCTCTAATGATAGTTCAAGGGTGTCTGGTTTCTGCCTGAATCTTTGAAAAAAAACAGGATGAATATAGGGTCATATCTTGACTTAAATCATTAAGCGTTAATTATGGGAGCATGTCTTGCGTTTTAATCACGCCATCTTGATATGGACAAAAGATGAGGCCTACATCCACGATTCTTGTGGTGTGATTGCCGCAATGAAGCCGATAGAAGTAAATATCAGCAACTTCCGATGGTGAAAAAAATCGCCCTACTCTATACGTTCCTTTTTCAGCGGATAGCTGTCGTTACTCATTAAATTCGACTAACGCTCCCAAGGTATTTTTAAAGTCCGCCAACCTCGGATAATGATTCCCATATCCATCGATTTGCCTAACACAAATTAAAGCTCGCACCTCCGGTTGTTCAGCTGAATGTAAGCGCAATTCAGTTTCGTAGTTAACATTACTCGGTGGGTCATAAATCCATTCTCTTGACGCAAAAATTCGTGGTGCATAGTGTTCGTCATTCGAAAGTTTAACTTTGGTGACACGGAACTTTCCTGGCAAAATACTCAGCTTCGGGCCATTTTCTTTTTGCAGACTATTCATCAGAACACTGCAAAAAACGTCGTTTCTATCAATGTATGATTTCGCTATGATCCGACCTTTCTGGCTATAGACACGAGCCTTGTTAAGTGGAATATCGGCTGTAATATTAATTTTGATGTCAGCTCCTGGCTTGACCGGCAACTGTTTTGCGTATCGACTTTCGATGCTTGCACATGCGCCTATAAAAACTAACATTGTGAAAACGACCGCGACTTTGCACAACTTGCCTAATTTACGGTTCATTATAGATTCCTCTCCATACCTTAAGGTAGCTGGTGGATAGACTGCAAAGGCATTAACAAGTTTCTTTTTGTAATGAGGATGACAATGGGAATTGACTTCAACTTTAGTCTCACTTCTAATTGACGTATGGCTAATCATGAAGAACCCACTATGCCCAAAAACCAGAGCAAGCTCGGTATTCAAACTCAGGCAATTCATGCGGGTGAAAAACCCAATCCTAGCACCGGCGCATCAACCCCTGACTTGACGATGTCGAGCAGTTTTGTAGTCGACCAGGAAGTCAGCTTTTCGGCTAACAACATGAGTGATGAGACACCGTTTCTGTACACGCGCTGGGCAAACCCCACCACCCAGCAACTTGAGCAAAAACTGGCCACGCTCGAAAAAACCGAAACCTGCATTGCCTTTGCATCCGGTATGGCCGCCTCAGCAGCTGTCATGCTCAACTATTTAAGTTCGGGTGATCACCTAATCATTAGCAATACCAACTATCCCGGCACAGCTGAATTTGCACGCAACACACTGACTCGCCTGGGCGTTTCTGTCACGCCTGTCGATACTTCGGACATCACCAGTATCGTGCAGGCAGTGCAGCAAAATACTCGAATGATCTGGCTCGAATGCCCTTCCAATCCGCTATTACGCCTCTGTGATATTGAGGCCATATCAACCATTGCACGGCAGGTAAATGCCTTGCTAGTGGTTGATTCAACGTTCGCAACCCCAATCGCTACAAGACCTGTCCAACTTGGCGCTGATTTAGTGGTGCATTCCCTAACAAAATATATTGGTGGTCATGGTGATGCCATGGGTGGTGCCGTGTGTGGCAGCCAAACGTTAGTCGGCTCTTTGCGGGGTGAAGCCTTGGTGCATTACGGCGGCGTCATTAGTCCATTCAATGCATGGCTTATTATGCGTGGCATGGCAACTTTGCCTATTCGAATGCGGTGTCACCAGGAGAATGCACTAGCAGTTGCCCAGTTTCTTGAATCGCATGGTAATGTTGAGAAGGTCATTTACCCCGGCCTGCCATCTCATCCCCAGCACTCGCTAGCAAAACAACAGATGGATAATTTCTCCGGCATGATTTCGTTTCGGTGCGCCAACCCAACGCAACTTGCGGAAAAAATGATGACGAAGTTAAACATCATTCACTACGCAGTGTCGTTAGGGCACCATCGGAGTTTAATTTACCTGATGCAAACCAGCGATCTGGTCGGTTCTTCTTATCGGCTCGAGGGCGTCGAGCTTGAAAAGTATCATGACACGGCAGGTGAAGGACTATTCCGGTTGTCAGTTGGTTTGGAAGACACTGTCGATTTAATCAACGACCTCGAGCAAGTGCTTTAATCTACTGCACTCAACACTGGATGTATTCCGGAATATTTAGAAAGTGCATCCTAAGTCCGACAGACTCTAGCCTAATATTAATCACAAAGGACAATCGAGATGACGCTAAACACGCTGCGTATTGCTCAGATAACCGACATTCATCTTACTGAGTATGACAGTGACACACTGCAGGGTGTGGATACGGGCGAGTCGTTGCGCCGAGTGCTCGGCGCTATTAGCGCTCTGTCGCCACGACCGTCCCTAATTATTGCTAGTGGAGATTTGGTACAAACAGCCAATTCAAGATCTTACAGTCGCTTGAAGTCGATTTTTTGCGACATGAATCTTCCAGTTTACGTATTGCCAGGCAACCATGATGACTCCGAGATGATGCGACAACATCTAGCTGGCGGTACGGTAAAATATCAATCAAAGGTTGAACTTAAAGGTTGGTCTATTTTATTGGTAGACTCAACGATCAAAGAAGAACATCACGGCATCGTTTCTGAAAAAGAACAAACACTACTTGAGAATAATATAGGGTTGGGTTTAAACCAACCAACATTGATAGCCTTGCATCATCCCACTATAAACAGCTGCCCTTCTTTTGGTTGCCGTCTGGATAACAAAGATAAATTCATAAGCTACTTAAAACAGCAACCTTCGATAAAGGCAGTCATCGCTGGGCATACGCATTTGGTGGCTGAGGATATCGACGCGAACCTTTCACAGTACACAACTCCATCGACTTTCGCACAGGTCACTCACAGTGAGTCAGCAGACCCAACTGGCACCGAAGACTTTTGGGTTTCCCACACCATGGAGAGCTCTGCTCATGGTTATAGAGTTCTGGATTTATCTGAAGACGGGCGCATCAAAAGCTTCGTAGGATGGGTACACAACCCTGCGAATTAGAAGATTGTCAAAACCGTCTTCCAATAACCATCACCCTTAAATTTAACCTGCTGCCTCGTATAAGCATGTAGCGCAGGCAAGGCATGAAAAGGAATAGAGACGAGGTAATGATGCTCAGCATGATAAGACATATTCCACGACAGAAAGTTAATCAATGGGCTAGTGTAAGTGGTACGTGAATTTTCAAGCATATTAGAAGAAAAGTCACAGCCGCTGTGTTCAGCAAGTAAAAACCAGCGCAAAAATGGCTGACCGATAAGCAGCGGCAAAACCCAGTAGTCGAGTAACCAGGTAGCATCAAACACAAAGTAGCCAAGGATTAAAACCAAATACAAACCCACATGAATTCTAGCTTCAGCAATAATAGTTTGATGATCACGGGCTTGCATATACGCCCCTGTTACATCACCCTTTGCATGTTGATAAAGCGTTTTAAAATTCGCCCACCAAAATGGCAAGCCACTGAGGTGTAGGGCGTAGTCATATCGGGTGAGCGCCTTTTTGCCAATAAGTTCAGGGTCTTTGTTAACATCTTGAGTATGACGATGATGGGCCGAATGATAAGAACGAAAATACTGATACGGAATCACCAGAATAAAACCAAATACCGCAGCCACACTATTATTCAATTCAATAGACTTAAAAGCAGTGTAGTGAATCGTTTCATGCAAGGGTGAAAAGACAAAACTGAGAACAACGCCATGAACCAGCAGCGCGATCAGAAATAGCCACCCCGATTCAACCTGAGAAATTGCCAGCGCGGTTAAACATAATAAACCCAAGTGTCCAAATAGCTGCACCAGTCCTTTTTGATCAGAGCGTTGCGATAGCTGTTTGGTGATTTGTTTTGAGAGTTTAACTTCAATATGTTCTGACATGGCTTTTACTTTTCGAATCAAGTTCGACTAAAAAATTGGCTGATCGGGCACCCAAACATAGCCTTCAGTATCGAGTATATGGGCTTCCCGTAACCCATGATTTGGCTCACAAACTAAAAACTTGTGGCAATATCCGCAGCCATAATGTGCGTTATGACCAGCTTTCTCTGCCGCTTAAAACTAATCTACCCTAAATTAATGACTAACTTACATAGGCGATATAACAATGACAGACGATACTACGCTTACCAATCCCAGCATACCGAGATACGGCGCCCCAACGCCTAAAGAAGACACCCTGTTTACTGACTTCACTCAGGTAGCTGGCAGTCTCTTTAAAGACAAACATAAAAATCGCCAAACTCAAAAAATCAGAGAGGATCTGGTTCGGGACTATATCGCTAAACCTGATCCTGACTCTTCTTCTGTTTTTCGAAAAAAATCATTCGGTTTTTTAAAGGCTAAATGGCCTAAAGACCAAGACGCGATTGTGCCAATAGCTCTGCCGCTACCAACCCTATTCGCGAAACCGCTCTATACTATTTAATGTCGAGCGCAGCGTTCGTGTTGCAATAAAAACCTCAACCAGAAAACACGAGAAAGAAGCACTCAGAATTGTCATGCAAAGGATGAACAGGCTTGCCACTACCAACGCCACGTTATAAGTCGACAGCCCCCCAACAAACAACGAGATAATGACCAGGCAAACCATCAGCGCACTCACGGTCGCAAGATTGATTGCCAAATTGATAAAACGACTACGTTTTACCAAGTTCGACATTTCCTTTTCTATCACTATTTTATGTTGAGGTTGCGTTTTATGAGTCAAAGTCTTCTGCAAGGATCGCGAACGGTCAATCGTGCGCCCCAGTCGATTCGTCAAAACCATCAGCAACCCTGAAATGCCAGCCAGCAAAAATACAGGTGCTACCGATATGCTGATGACATGCGAGATAGTATCGATATCCAATTGTAGGTACTCCATTAAAACGGCGTCTCCTGCTGGTCGACTAACTCGGGGTAAGCAAACAATGACGGTGTGCCACCGGTATGCAGAAAAACAACATGTTGGTCAGGCCTGGGGTTATTGTTCTCTAGCAAATCTATCAAAGCGGCGAAGGCTTTTCCAGAATAAGTAGGGTCGAGTAGAATCCCTTCTCTTTTCGCTAACTGCTTTATTGCTTTTGCTGTTGCTTCGTTCAACTGACCATAACCGGGCGCCAGGAAACGATCATCACAAACGACCTGCTGAATATCAATATCAACATCGAGCGCCATCAATTCTATGACGGATTGCATCTTACTAAAAACACGTTGTTGCTGGCTAACGGCATCGCGCCGAACACAAATACCGTTGACTGGAATATTGCAGTCCAACGCTCGCAATCCCAATAGAAAACCAGCATGAGTCGACGCACTTCCGGTGGGTAATATGAATCGGCAGGGCATTATTTTCATTGCTTTAAGCTGCAGTAAAGTCTCTTCCGCAGCTTCGACATAGCCCAGCGCACCATAGGGTGCTTTTACATTTGAAAGTGGAATGACATAAGGTTTATTACCTGCCTGCTTCAACACCTCGGCTCGATCTATCATCGCCTGATCGGCACCATTTTCGTCGTCACCGACGGGATAGTAATGGACCTTTGCCCCCATCAATTTAACCAGAAATGGATTACCGGATTTTTGGTATTCAATTTGCTCTCGATCGACCCGATGCTCAAGTTGCACCTCAACATCCATGCCCATTTTGCGTGCTGCCGCAACGGTCATACGCACATGGTTGGATTGCACAGCCCCGGTGGTTAACAAGGTATCAGCGCCTAATGACCGAGCGTGGCCAACATAATATTCCAGCTGACGGCTCTTGTTACCACCAAACGCGAGGCCAGTACAATCGTCACGTTTTACCCAGATATTTGTTTGATAATCAGCACTCAAATTATTTAACCGTTCGAGAGGTGTCGGCTTGTGGCTGAGGTCAGCAGTCGGATAAGAGTCAGTAAGCATAATGGTTTCAGGCGTGTTTTATTTAGAGTTAGATATTCGATAAAGAATCCGTATAAATTGTATCACACACTATTTTAACCCAACCAACGAATCAAGATAATGCCGACACAAACCAGTGCAGCCGCAATAATTCGCTGCCGCCCAAAAGACTCTTTAAATATTAGCGATCCAATTAAAGCGGCAAAAATAACGCTGGTTTCGCGTAGCGATGACACCATTGCCATTGAACCCAGTCCCATCGCAAAAATCACCAACCCATAGGCCGCCGACGATGCGATGCCACCGAGCGCTATTTTTCCGGGTTTGTTCGCAAGGTAAGCAAACCAATCGTTTCTTTTGGTCAGCAACAACACAATGCAAATCGGCAGAAATTCCAGTGTAAACAGCCATAAAATATAACTCAAGCTATTACCAGCTGCGCGTACGCCTAATCCATCGGTAACGGTATAAGTCGCGATCAAAACAGAGGTAGCGAGTCCCCAGCGCAAAGCTTCGGGTGATATCTGGCCAAACTTTCCGCCTAGCAATGTAATGCTGACTAACCCGAGGCTAATTAAACCAATACCCAGCATCGATCCAATGGACAACCATTCCTGCGCAAAAACCATAGCACCGATGGCAACCATGACGGGTGCCAACCCACGGAACAAAGGATACATTTGCGACAGATCGCCAACACGGTATGACCTGGCCAGAGTGTAGTAATAGAAATTGTGAACAATAACCGAGATCAAAATCATCGGCCAGCTTTCTACTGACGGGAAAGGTACAAAAAACACAAAAGGAAGGCACAACAATGCACTCACCAACTGGTAGGAAGCAATACTGAACTCTGGCGTACCGCCAGACTTGGCCATTGCGTTCCAGCTGGCGTGCAACAAGGCAGCCAGCAATACAAGGCTGACTACTAGTGGTGACATATGCACACCGCTACAAAACTACATTTGATCAAATTACTTACTTAACCTCGACTGTAACTGGTAGCACTTAAACGTTGCCTACAGTAATTATTGCGCTCTATTTGAGGGCTTTATTTTAAATTTAGATTATAAACCCAGACAATTAAACACTAGTTGAATCGAAAACACTCATCTATTGTTATTAACTAACTGCTGTAGACTGTCGCCTTTTTAATTATCCATTCAACGGCTGGATCAAACATTAAGCTTAAATCCGAAATCTGGTATTTCCTCATCATCGCGTTCCCGCTGGCTGCGGCCTACCTGGCTGAATACGCTATGTTTGTTACGACAAAAATTGTCGTTGGTAAACTCGGCTACCACGAACTCGCGGCCGTCGGCATTGCAGGTGACTTATCCTTTGAAATACTCGTCATACTCATGGGCTTTCTTTCGGTAATCGGTGTACTCGCGGCACATGCCGATGGCGCAGGTGATAAGTCTGGACTCGGGCAGACGGTGAGACAGGGGTTTATCGTTTCAACTTTTTTGGGCATCCCCTCGATGATTCTAATCTGGAACCTCGATCTATTGCTCAAAGCAACAGGACAGGACCCGGTGGTTATCGCTCTCGCGACACCTTATTTGCACGGACTCAGCAGCATGGCCTTACCGGTCCTCTGGTTTTCGGTATTTCGAAATTTCATATCGGCGCTATCGAAACCGGCGGCAGTCATGGTCATCACCATTGCGGCGGTTTTATTGAACTATGTGTTAACCGTCTGGCTGGTGTATGGCGGCCTCGGGTTACCTGCAATGGGACTGTTTGGCGCAGGACTGGCAACCACAATTGTCACCTGGCTCATGTTTTTTAGTCTGGCTATTTATATTTATCGCCAAAGCGAATTGCGCGGCTATGGCTTATTTCATGGTCGATGGCATTTTGACCGAACCATCACCAGCGAAATTATCAGACTGGGCATTCCTGTCGCCGGATTGACGCTAATGGAAGCCGGGATGTTTATCGCCGTATCGATACTGTCCGGCGTTATTGGTGCTAAAACATTGGCGGCCTATGAAGTCGTCATGTCCTGGGTCGGTATTCCCTTTGTGCTCGCCCTGGGGTTAGCCGAAGCCACTATGATTCGAGTTGCCCAGGCGGTTGGCAAAGATCAGATACTAAATGCTCGTCGTGCGGGAAATTTAGGCATGATGCTCGGCGTGGGTTTCTTGTCGGTATTGGTCGTCATTCCATTTGGCTTTTCGGACCAAATAATACGTTTATTCATATCACCCAGTGGCGTCGGGTATGAAGAAGTATCAGCACTCGCGGCTCAGTTCCTGATGATAGGGGCGATATTCCAGGTATTTGATGGTTTACAGGCTATTGCTGCACGCGCCCTGCGCGCATTCAAAGACATGATTGCACCACTTTGGATCGCGGGGTTTGGCTATTGGGTGTTTGGCATTGGTGGTGGATCAATACTGGCATTTTACTTCGAACTACAGGGTGCCGGTCTCTGGTGGGGGCTTGCGTTAGGGTTAATGACCACTAGCACCCTACTCTGCTTACGTTTTAATAAACTGCCATTTTCACTCAACATGCTGAACAATGGCGTAAATGAAGTGACCCCTTCAAATAGCGCTTAAACACCGCAATATAAGCCATATACGTATCCCCAGTAGCCCACTGGATACATCACTCGATATTCTGGACCTGCTTGATTATTACGGAATTAATAGCCATACATTTCAACTATTTATGATTAATTGTATAGTGAATTTTACTTATCTGTCACCAATTATTTTGAACTCCAAGGATCATATGGAAACAACCAGAGACAACTTACATATATAGCTTGGCGTGTTTACCTCGCATATGCAATTCAAATGAAACTTAAAGGGTAATCTGCTTATTACTCAGAATCGACAATATTAGAACCAGCTGTCAACACTGATCCATATCAAATTACTTGAGTGATGCGAAGGGTGAACCGAACATTCAAACATCCCATGTCGGGCTTGATTTGAATTCTGACTGGATTACTACAGCACTTCACCCTTCAGCAATAGCCTTGAACACCTCATCTAAACATTCTCTTACGTCATCAATCAATTCAGCAACTTCTTCTGGTGCTTCTGACTTTATGGTAATGTTTTGTATCAATATGAATGTTGATTTCATTGTATTCAGATTTCTTATCGATTCCCAACTCATCGCTTCATCGATATGGAACAGTAATTTATCAGAATCTAGAAAGCCAAAATTGTCTACGACAGCATCTCGCAGATTACCCCACGCACCCTGAAGATCAGATAGAGCTGTTTTTATATATCCGGTTGGTTCAGTAATAAATGCCATATTGGTGTAGCTATCTTTCAGTTTGTGTGGAGGTTATCAATGTCGTGTGTAATTCCGCTTATCCCAAGGTGTACCTTCCCAATCAGAAATCACACCTTCCTTTTCGCATTCTATACATTCCCAACCGACTTGATTGGTTTCAGCAAACACCCAAACTTCTAGATCACCAAAACAGGTGCGACCATCGACGACATCTCTGCAGCCAGCAGTTGATACCGTCATCGGTTGATCATAGGCTTCTGTTGCTGCTTCAATGATAGCTGCTAGAAAGCTTAATAACTCTTTAGCTTCGGTCGGCAGATCATCTGCAGGCTTATCACCTTCCATAAAATGCCGGATATTTGTAATCATTACCATTTTAAAACACCGCTATTCTTGGATACCTTTTTGTCATTACTTCCCAGAAACCACCACTCCAATCCATGACTACCACCAGTTTCCAGTCATCAGGAACAGTATTCACTACCGATTTAACCATCATTTCACCACATCCTTTCTCTGATGAAGTTATCGCGAAGAACTGAACAACTTTACTGGATTCATCAACCAGCAACTCTATACCAACAATTCCATCTTCACCAACATTCACAATAGGCTGCTTCTTTCCATTATCACTAAGAATGTTAGAAGCTAGTACTCTGCCATTGTAAATCTTAACGAATTTAAGTTGTTCAATTGTCGATAGCTCTTCGGCAACCTGCTTATAGATTGGATGTTCGTTCCTAACGTTACTCGCGATTAAAATCTTATCTGGATTCATTTGACACCGTCAAACCAACAAGTCCTTTGACCCAATCAAGTAACTCTTTAATCTCACCAGCAGCTTCACCACCATCCTCATATTCACACACACCAATACCTGTATTCAAAGCATCGGACAGTGCTTCTGATCGAGAGGCGTGAACTGGTGATACTGGTATTTCATGATCCTCAAGCATCTCACTTACTTCTGATAAATCAAAGGAACTCACATCATCGCGATCAGGAACACATGAATTAAGAACAACGAAACAAGTGTGATCTAACTCATCTATAAATTTTGATAGTGATTGCAGTTCGGGAAATCTTGGCGGTACCGGTAATATTGTGCAATCAGCTAGTCGTGAGACTTCGAGTACTTGTTCTGTTAGATAAGGTGGACAATCAAGTATCAGCAAATCAAACTTTTCTTCTTTAGCCTGCTGGTAGAGTTCGCGTATATCGGATAACTCTGCTGTTACTACGACAGGTTGCTCCTGTTGTCGAATACTAGCCCATTCTGAAGAAGTCCTAGAGATGCTATCTAGATCAACCAGCAATACGTCTAGTCCTTGTAGATGTGCTTGTACAGCGAGATGGATGGCTAGTGTTGACTTACCAACCCCGCCTTTGTGTGATGTGAACGCTATGGTTTTCATTGATGATTCACTTGATGAACTGCCTGCTTATAGTCGATAAATGATCCATTATTCTAAGGTGTTCTGTCATCAATTTTTCTGCCCATCATTAGGTCTAAAGAT
>JBDNJA010000082.1:0-8343 GCA_041688005.1 Gammaproteobacteria bacterium | reverse complement strand
TTCTTGATTGATAATATCGGTTGCAAATACTTTTTCTGAAGGAGAGCGGGAATTTGAATTGTCTTAGCTACTATGATTTTACGATGTTAGGAGTATCGTTTGGACTACTGGGAACTGATGTGGTGCATCAATTTTATATGGTCGCAGATTCTACTTTATTTTTAATCAAGTTACTATACCTTGGAGTGAAGTATTTTGATCTGATTTCTGTTGTCTAATTTACATGACGATTACAGCGTTGCAAGGCCTAAAACATCAGGTAGAATGCCAGTTTTTGACTCGCGAGCGATCATTTTGGAGACTAATCAAATTACACTGCATATCGAAGATTTATGTTCTCGAATTAATATGTTACGGGGGTATCTTTGACTACGATGCAAAGAAAGAAAAACTCGAAGAGGTTTTACTCGAATTAGAAAACCCTAATATATGGAATGACCCTGAATCGGCGCAACAACTGGGTAAAGAAAAATCGAAACTGGAAGCCGTAGTGAATGGCTTAGATCAGAACACGCAAGTCATATCGGATGCGATTGAGTTATTAGAACTGGCCATACTGGAAGTTGATGAACCCACGGTCGATGAAGTGGTATCAGATTTAGCGGTTGTCGAAAAGGCAGTGACTGATCTTGAATTTCAGCGCATGTTTTCGGGTGAAATGGACGAATGTAACGCGTTTATGGATATTCAGTCAGGCTCTGGTGGAACCGAGGCTCAGGATTGGGCCAATATGATTCTGCGCATGTATTTACGTTGGGGTGAGGCGAAAGGGTTCAAAACCGAACTGATCGAAGTCTCGGATGGCGACGTAGCTGGTATTAAAAGCGCGACCATTCGATTCAAAGGCCCTTATGCCTATGGTTGGTTGCGTACCGAAACAGGTGTCCACCGTCTCGTGCGTAAATCACCGTTTGATTCCGGTAGTCGGCGTCATACGTCATTTGCTGCAGCCTTTGTCTCGCCAGAGGTAAATGATGATATCGATATTGAAATCAACCCAGCTGATCTACGTATAGATGTATATCGTGCCAGTGGCGCAGGCGGCCAGCATGTCAACCGGACTGAATCTGCCGTGCGAATCACCCATATTCCTACCAATGCCGTGGTGCAGTGTCAAAACGATCGATCACAGCATAAGAACAAAGCAACCGCGATGAAACAGCTCAAAGCCAAACTATATGAGCTGGAGTTACAAGCGCGTAATGCAAAGGCGCAAAATGTTGAAGACACTAAGTCTGATATTGGTTGGGGTAGTCAGATTCGTTCCTACGTGTTGGATCAGTCGCGCATTAAAGATTTACGAACGGGTGTTGAAACCGGTAATACCCAGGCGGTGCTGGATGGCTCCCTGGACCAATTTATTGAAGCTAGCCTGAAAAGCGGGCAATAGCACAGGATATAAAATGAATCAGAAAGTAGATGATAGCCCGACAAGTGATTCGGCTGTAGATGAAAATCAATATATTGCGCAACGACGCGAGAAACTAAATCAGCTGCGGGCGCAGGGACAGGCCTATCCAAACCAGTTTAAGCGTGAAGACTTTGCTGGTCAGTTGCACGGTAACTACGGCGAATTGACTCGTGAAGCATTAGAAGAAAAAACGGTATCCGTTCAACTGGCTGGGCGCATGATGCTCAAGCGAGTGGGTGGCAAAGCGTCATTTGCTAACTTGCAAGATATGTCTGGAAGAATTCAGATATTTTTAAAACTCGATGTGATTGGTGAAGATGCTTATGAAGCGTTCAAGCATAGTGACATTGGCGATATCTATGGCGTAAAAGGTGTTTTATTCCAAACTAAAACCGGCGAACTAACCATCAAGGTCAGTTCGATCGAGCTACTCACCAAGGCACTCAGACCTTTGCCCGAAAAGTTTCATGGTCTAACCGATCAGGAGCAAAAATATCGCCAACGCTATACTGATTTAATCATGAATGAAGATTCTCGACGTGTGTTTGCTGCACGCAGTAAAACCATTCATTTTATGCGTCAGTATTTGATGGACCTTGGCTATATCGAAGTAGAAACACCGATGATGCATGTTATTCCTGGTGGTGCGACAGCAAGACCATTTGTAACGCATCATAATGCACTCGATATGGATTTATATTTGCGAGTAGCACCTGAGCTATATCTCAAGCGTTTAGTCGTTGGTGGTCTCGAGCAGGTGTTTGAAATCAATCGTAACTTCCGCAATGAAGGTCTGTCGACAAGGCATAACCCTGAATTCACCATGATCGAGTTTTATCAAGCCTATGCGGACTATATACAGTTGATGGATTTGACTGAAGACATGCTGCGTAAACTGGCGCAATCAGTTGTTGGCAGTATGCAGATCACTTATCAGGAAGAGGCAATTGATCTGGAGCAGCCTTTCCAGCGCATGACGGTATTTGAAACGGTCATGAAGTTTAATCCTGATCTTGATGCGACTCAGTTGGATGATTTGGACTATTGCAGAGCAATCTGTCAGAAGCTAAAGATTAAAACTGAAACTAGTTGGGGCGCAGGTAAGTTACTGATGGAAGTATTCGAAGAGACTGCCGAGCATTTGTTAATGCAACCGACCTTTATTACCGCTTATCCAACCGAAGTATCACCCTTGTCGAGACGTAACGATGACAACCCATTAGTCGCAGATCGTTTTGAGTTTTTCGTTGGTGGCCGTGAGTTGGCCAATGGTTTTTCTGAATTAAATGACCCAGAAGATCAGGCCGAGCGTTTCCAGCAGCAAGTGGCAGAAAAGGATTCGGGTGATTATGAGGCAATGCATTACGATGCAGACTATATCCGTGCACTGGAATATGGTTTGCCACCGACAGCGGGTGAGGGCATTGGCATTGATCGTCTGGTCATGCTGCTGACTGATTCGCCTACGATTCGTGACGTCATCTTGTTTCCACATATGCGCAAGGAATAAAGGGCATCTCTAAAAATACACTTTTTCCGCGATTGCCGCGTCGCCTCGGGGCGACTACTCTTGGCAGCTCCGTGCTCGAATCCTGATATACTATCGTACACTGCGGTTCTCGACAATTGCTCCATGCATTGCCCTACCTACTGCATTCATGCAGTCCCGCGCGGTGGTTACTCGGGCTTCGCCCTCACCCTGCGGGCCAGCCGTTGGCTATTGTCTCCGCTGCGCTCCGGCTCCTTGCGCTTATTGCCATGGATGGCATGTCTGTTTGTTTCGTCTCAGGGCACCTATTGTTGGTGCATCGTTACAGGGATGTAACTAATTAGAACAATGCAGGAGCAATTGTCGAGGAGCAAAAAAATAGATCACGAAAAAATTACTATTTTTAGAGACGTCCTAAAGCTAATACCAGTTAGGCAGGATGCCAATTCAGGTTATGTTTTTTTATGAGCAAGAGCATTCAATGATGATTGAACCCACGTTGATCGAACCCGGTTTCCATGCCATTGTGGTCATGCTATTAGTGCTGGTCGCACTGATATTATTTGCCAGTGAGCGTATTCCGCTGGCTTCGTCCAGTCTTTTTATTCTGGCGTTCATTGCTGTATTTTTCGAGTTATTTCCCTTTGTCGGGGAATCAGGCCCAATCCATTACAGTACTTTTTTGCTTGGTTTCGGCCATCAAGCGTTGGTGGCGGTATGTGCGTTAATGATAGCCGGACAGGCGTTGATCCGTACCGGTGCGCTTGAACCCATTGGTCGACAGCTAGCGAGGTTATGGGTTGTCAGTCCAAAGCTATCTTTTTTGGCTACGCTTTTGATTGGTGCGGTGTTGAGTGCATTCGTTAATAATACGCCGATCGTCATTTTGCTCTTGCCGATTTTGATTAGCGTGTCAGTAAAAACCAGTACGCCTGCATCAGAGCTTTTAATGCCCATTGGGTTCGCAACCTCAATTGGTGGCATGGCAACCAGTATCGGTACTTCGACCAATTTGCTCGTCGTGGCTGTCGCGGCTGATCTGGGCATGCGCGAATTTGGCATGTTCGATTTCGCGTTGCCAGCCGCGATAGCGGGTGGTATCGGTATTCTATATTTGTGGTTGATTGCACCCAAACTCATACCCAGTCGTGAAGCCCGTTTACCGACAACTTCACCGCGACATTTCAGCGCCCAACTAAGAATTCATGATGACAGTGTCTCCAATGGCAAGCGATTATCAGACGTGGTCGCGATGACAGGGGGCACTCTGGATGTTAAACAAATATTGAGAGGCATCGAGAATACAAGACTAGTCGCGCTGCCAGATGTTTTATTACGTAGTGGTGACAGGATACTGGTGAAGGGGACGCCAGATCATTTAAAGGAGCTTGAAAAAACGATTGGTGCTAGCTTGTTTTCGGGTGATGAACCTGTTGATGAAGACAACCCGTTACGTGATCCGAGCCAACAAATTGCTGAAGTGGTGGTTATGCCCGGTTCGTCACTCGATGGAAGAACACTCAGTGGTGCACGATTTACTAATCGTTATCAACTAATGGTTCTGGCGTTATTTCGGACCAGCAAATGGGCCAATCAACCTGGCACTGAACATACCGAAGAGACGCGCCTTTATTCAGGCGATGTTCTACTCGTTCAAGGTGCGGTTCGAAGTATTAGTCGATTGAAATCAAGTCGCAACCTGCTGGTTCTGGATGCTCGGTCATCGTTACCCATTTCATCAAAAGCGCCGCTGGCAATGATCATTATGCTGTTTGTTATTGCTACCGCAGCTCTGAACATTTTGCCGATTGCGCTCAGTGCCGTTTGCGGCGTGTTGTTAATGTTAAGCACCGGTTGTATAAAATGGTTTGATGCAACCAGAGCCTTAAGTGCACCGGTAGTGCTGATTATCGCAGCCAGTTTGGCGATGGGTACTGCGATGGTCGAAACCGGCGGCGCTGCGTACCTAGCCAGTGTGTATGTTTTGGCCACCGAAGGGTTCTCACCAGTCATGATATTGAGTGGCTTGTTGTTATTAATGGCGGTGCTCACCAATATCGTATCGAACAATGCGGCAGCGGTTATCGGCACTCCCATTGCTTTTGGTATCTCTCAGCAATTGGGCTTACCACCAGAGCCATTTGTGCTCGCCGTAATCTTTGGCGCAAATATGAGCTTTGCAACGCCGATGGCCTATCAAACAAATTTGTTAGTCATGAATGCCGGTAACTACAAATTTTCAGATTTTTTACGAGTCGGCCTGCCATTGGTTTTGCTTATGTGGGTAACATTAAGTTTCTTATTGCCCTGGCTTTATGACATCATTTAATAGACATGATTTAATCGACGGATTTTTAATTAGCTCTTCCTTAACTGAAGTGTTCTATAATTAGTCCATGCTACGGTAATCTACCCTATGAAAAATAAACTCGAAACCATGCTGGATATGCAGGACGCTATGAATTCACGCGTGAATGCCGATTGGCGTCAGGCGAAGAGTGAATGGTATCGTGCTATCTGGACCGAGTGTGCCGAAATGTTGGAACATTACGGTTGGAAATGGTGGAAGCACCAACAACCAGATCTCGATCAGGTTCGACTAGAGCTAGTTGATATTTTTCATTTTGCGATGAGTGATTATTTACTACGTGAAGCTGATAAGCAGGCAGTCGTCGAAAGAATCATCGACGAACTCGCCAATCCAGCTAACGAGACTGATATTCCCTGTGCGATCGAGGCTATGGCTCAGTCAACGATAGCCAATCAATCGATGCATTTCTCAACGTTTGCTAATATCTTACAGCTCATTGATATGGACTTCGATCAACTCTATCGTCTTTATGTTGGTAAAAATGTGCTCAACTTTTTCCGTCAGGATCATGGCTATAAAGATGGTAGTTATATTAAGGTTTGGAATGGCCTTGAAGACAATGAACACCTCACTGAGTTACTCAATGATCTCGACAGTGATAGTGCTGATTTTAAAGACAATGTTTATCAAGGACTGCAATCTAGGTATCCATCATAAACGAACCCAGCATAAACAAGCTCAGCATAAACGAATAATGACGTCCTATTTTAAGAAAATAATAACGAAATACCTTTGGAGGTAATTAAAATGAAAAAAATGATAATCAGTGTGGCTGTTTCGGCAGCGTTAGTCGTCGCCACCGCTGCGAGTGCAGCAACAACCAAAATTGGCATGATCACTACGCTATCCGGTGGTGGGTCGCATCTCGGTATTGATGTTCGTGATGGATTTATGCTCGCAACAGAAATGGCAAATGCTGATCTAGAAGTGATCATCCGTGATGATGCGCGTAAGCCTGGCATTGCTAAATCATTGGCGAATGAGCTTATTCAAAAAGATAAAGTCGATATTTTAACCGGTATTATTTGGTCTAACCTGGCGATGGCTGTCGTGCCTTCTACGGTACGTGGTGGCACTTTTTATCTATCACCAAACGCCGGTCCTTCAGCATTAGCGGGCAAGGCCTGCCATAAAAATTACTTTAATGTGGCCTGGCAAAATAATAACCTGCACGAAGCCATGGGACATTTCATGAAAGGTGAAGGGTTAAAAAAACCATTTATCCTTGCGCCTAATTATCCAGCAGGTACCGACGCTTTGACTGGTTTTAAATCACGTTTCGGTGAGGCCGAAGGCGAGATTTTTACCAAGTTAGGGCAAAAAGATTACGCGGCAGAAATAGCACAAATTCGCGCTTCAAAGGCCGATAGCGTATTTTTCTTTCTGCCAGGCGGCATGGGTATTGCGTTCATGAAGCAATATGCTAACTCTGGAATTAAATTGCCGGTTTTTGGTCCAGCTTTTTCTTTTGATGAAATAATTTTGGGTGCTGTCGGTAATTCTGCCATTGGCGTTAAAAACACGTCTCAATGGGCCTATGATCTTGAGAATGCCGCGAATGAAAAATTTGTGAAAGCCTTCCGTGCGAAATACGACCGCACGCCGACTTTGTATGCATCTCAGGGCTACGATACGGCTAACCTGATTTTGTCTGCGCTCAAAAAGGCGCAACCTTCGGACAAGGACGCTTTCCGCGGGGCGCTGGAATCGGCTGATTTTAACTCGGTTCGTGGCAGCTTTAAGTTTGGCTCGAACCATCATCCAATCCAGAACATCTATGTTCGAGAAGTGGTCGCAGGAGATGGCAAGAAGCCTACCAATAAACTAGTAGGCATTGCCATTTCAGACCTTCAGGATGCTTTCGCCAGTCAGTGTTCGTTCTGATTACTGTCAGCGCATAAGTCTCATTAGCCTCTGCCACAGTTATTGCTGGTAGAGGCTAAAGGGCACTTCTAAAAATGCACTTTTCCCGCGATTGCGGCGTCACCGATTTTTGTGCTCCTGCACCAACAGTAGGGACCACGAGGCCAAATCGACATACCGTACATCTTGTACATAAGCTCCGTGCTCGAATGACCACCATGGAAGGTGGAAATGCAGTTTTTGCAGGAGCAAAAAACTGTCCTCATGTACTTAACGTACACTGCGATTCTCGGCAATTGCTCCATGCAGTCGTCCGCGCGGTGGTTACTCGGGCTTCGCCCTGTGGGCCAGCCGTTGACTGTTGTTTCCGCTACGCTTCAGCTCCTTGCACTTATTGCCAGGACGGCATGTATGCTGTTTTTGCAGGAGCAAAAAACAGTCACAGGAAAATTACTATTTTTAGAGGCACCCTAATGGTGAGTTTTCTATGACCCTCTCACTCGCATTAGAACAGTTGCTGAACGGCATTCAGTTTGGCGTTATGCTGTTTTTGATGGCCTCTGGACTCACGCTTATCTTTGGTGTGATGGGGCTTATCAATTTAGCGCATGGCTCCCTATACATGGTTGGCGCTTTTGTTTGCGCCTATGTCACTGGCATTACCGGCTCATTTTGGTTGGGGCTACTGGCCGGCGCTTTAGGGGCAGCATTGATGGGGATAATCGTTGAGGTGTTGGTGATCCGGCGACTGTATCAACGAGACCATCTCGATCAGGTTTTGGCTACTTTCGCACTGATTCTTATTTTGTCTGAAGGCACCGCATGGGTTTTTGGATCACAACCATTATGGCTTGATATTCCTTCAATATTGAAAGGTTCAATCGAGTTAGGCAGTGTTATTTACCCGGTGTATCGAATTTTAATCATTATCGTCGGTGTACTGGTCGCGTTAGGGTTGTACCTGGTTATTTCGCGAACGCGTATTGGTATGAGAATTCGTGCTGGTGAAAATGACCGCGAAATAATCGGTGCACTAGGCGTTAATATTTCAGCACTGTATACCTTTGTCTTCGCTGTGGGTGCTGCACTGGCAGGGCTGGCTGGTGCATTAGTCGGTGCTTTGCAATCGGTAGAAGTCGGCATGGGAGAGCCGGTACTCATCCTCGCCTTTGTGGTGATTGTTATCGGTGGCATAGGCTCGATTAAAGG
>JBDNJA010000081.1:0-12082 GCA_041688005.1 Gammaproteobacteria bacterium | reverse complement strand
TTGGTTAAACCCCAGCTTTGAGCTTATCATCCAAGGTTAATTGCTTCACGGCATGTAAGGCTAAAGGCTAAATGTCTCTATACCGATACGACGAGGGCGAACTAACGCCATACTGCTGATATCAACGGCCTCATACTGGATATATCTGTATCAATAACCGTATTGCGTGATGCTATGATTTGAGCAGCATAGCGCTGTGCCATCGTTTCAAGGTCAGTGTCTAGGTCTATACACAGTAAAAGGTTTTAGTTTTCAGAAAGGATGTAAATAGTCGTTTTTGACCACTTTTCATGGGTGAAATCCTAAAGATGGGCTAATAACAACTGGTATTGCCATGGGCACAGTAGCCAATAAAATCAGGGTGATGATTAGTTTGTGTTTCATAGTCATGGTGATACCCGCGTTTAGGTCCAAATATTTTCGCTGGCTTGACCGCTTTAACGGCAATTATTAGTAAGACTATAGACAATAACTACAAAGAAGTTGAATCGATTGAAAATTAATGTGTGGGGAGACTGTTCGGCCTGAAAATCAGCGTTAATATTTTGCGACTGAAGTGTTAACGCGTAATATCAGGTTCTTTTGGCAAACAATTGAAAAATATGAGAAATACACTCGGTATATTATTTATGTTGGTGGCGATTGGGTTTTTGATTCCAGGTATTACCCAACCTTTTTTTTCGCTTACTGGCACGGTGGACAAGGCTGCATTAGTTGATATGGGAATGGATACATTAGCCAGTGACCCGAGTGTTCCAGCATTTATGGTATCGGTTACTCAGCAGTTAGTGAGCCAGCTCGATGTCACAGGTGAGCTGCCTGCATTCGAGAAAACCCGCAGTATTGTCAGTACTGTGCAAGAGTTGTATCTGGCGGACGAGCGATTAGTCGCTATGTTAATTGCCTTGTTTAGTATCGTGGTGCCAGTTTTAAAATGCTTGTTGATGCTGGTTACGGCGATGACAAAACAGACAGCGACTATTCAGGTTGCCGACAGGATTAAACAAGTGGTTTCGAAGTGGTCGATGGCCGATGTGTTTGTGGTGGCGATTATCGTGGCTTTTTTAGCTGGAAACGCGACACAACAAACTGAACAATTGTTTTCACTGGATGCCCGGTTTATGTCAGGGTTTTACTATTTTTTAAGCTATTGCATTTTATCGATCCTGTCGGCGCAATTGCTGGATCACGGCAGGGTTGTTGCTGGAAATGATCAAACACACCAAATCAATTCCTGATGTGGTGAACTGATTTGATGCGTTCAGCCGTTACTCCAATATGGCCTGCCTGCCTTTGGAAACCAAATACTCAACCAGTTCATCGGCCAGCGTATCGGCCTCGAACTCACCACTTTTCAATATAACTTCGGCGTGTTCGGGCGGTTCGTAGTCGGAGTCGATACCGGTAAAGTTTTTCAACTCTCCCGCACGCGCTTTCTTATAGAGGCCTTTGGGATCACGTTGCTCGCATATTGCTAATGGCGTATCGACGAATACTTCTACGAATTCATCGTCATTGAATAATTCTCTGGCCATTCGACGCTCTGACCTAAATGGAGATATGAATGATGCGATGACAATCAATCCCGCATCGACCATTAACTTGGCGACCTCGGCGACACGACGAATATTCTCGACTCGATCCTGATCGGTGAAGCCTAAATCCTTGTTTAGGCCAAATCGAACGTTGTCGCCATCGAGTAGATAAGTGCGTTTACCGGCTTCGTGTAACTTCTGTTCAAGGTGGTCGGCTATGCTCGATTTACCCGAGCCAGAAAAGCCAGTAAACCAAACAACACAGGGCTTTTGATTGTTAACCGCAGCGCGGACCGACTTGTCGATTTGCATATTATGCCAACCGATATTGCTCGCTCGACGTAAGGCAAAATCGATCATGCCAGCGCCAACAGTGGCATTGCTGTATTGATCGATTAATACGAAAGCACCTGTCTGTCGGTTATCGTTGTAAGCATCGAAGGCGACGGCTTTGTCGAGTGCCAGTTTGCAATAGCCCACTTCATTCAGCTCGAGCTTTTTAGCCGCCAGTTGGTCTAGTGTATTGACATCAACCTTGTGTACTAAATCGGTAATTTGGGCTGTAGTGCTAGTGGTGGTAAAGCGAATGACATAGGTTCGCTCAGGCAGCATCGCTTCAGGGTCCATCCAGATAATATGAGCGGCAAATTGATCGGCGACTTCGGGCTGGCTGTCTTCCAGCGCAATGATGTCACCACGACTAATATCAATTTCGTCTTCCATTACCAAAGTCACAGCCTGACCACTGGTGGCCGATGCCACGTCACCTGAAGGGCTGATAATTTGTTTTACCTTGGTTTTACGACCAGATAAGCTGGCGACGACAGTCATGCCTTTGCTGATTTTTCCTGATGCAATGCTGCCACTAAAACCCCGAAATTCGGAGTTTGGTCGATTAACCCATTGCACCGGTAGGCGAAAACTTTTGTCTTTTTCGTTATGGTGCACAGGTATTGTTTCGAGCAGGTCGATCAGGGTCGGACCGGAATACCAGGGCATGTTACTTTTCGAAATGACACTTTGGCTGGTAAATACATTATCGCCGCTAAGCGCTGATAGCGGTATAAAATGCATAATGTCGAAATTAAGTTGGGTAGCGAACTCAGTGTACTCAGCCACTATTTCGTCGAAACGATCTTGAGCATAATCGACCAAATCCATTTTATTCACTGCCAGAATAATATGCTTAATGCCGAGCAACGACACGATATAGCTATGACGACGGGTTTGAGTGAGGATACCGCGACGCGCATCGATGAGGATGACGGCAACATCAGCAGTGGAGGCACCTGTCGCCATGTTGCGAGTATATTGCTCGTGGCCGGGTGTATCAGCTGCGATGAATTTACGCTTATCCGTTTCGAAGTAGCGATAGGCGACGTCGATAGTGATGCCTTGTTCTCGCTCGGCCTGTAGTCCGTCAACTAGCAACGCCAGGTCAACATTATCACCTTGCGTGCCGTATTTTCGACTCTCGGTTTCAGTCGCTGAAAGTTGATCTTCGAACACCGTTTTAGAATCGTATAACAATCGTCCCAACAGGGTTGATTTACCATCGTCGACTGAACCACAGGTTATAAAGCGTAATTGGTCTTTCGCATCCTGGGATGCTAGAAAGGTATCGATGTCCTGATCGAAAATTTTATTTTGAGTCGAACTGTTCATTAAAAGTAACCTTCTTGTTTTTTCTTTTCCATCGATCCAATCTGGTCATTATCGATCAATCTGCCTTCACGCTCAGATGAGCGGCTTTGAAGTAGCTCAAAGATAATATCTGAGACAGATTCAGCCGATGATTCAACGGCACCGGTTAATGGATAACAGCCCAATGTCCGAAAGCGTACCTGCATGTCCTCGACAGACTCACCTGGTTCTAATGGTAAGCGCTCATCATCGCGCATGACCAATACGCCATCGCGTTTAATAATGGGTCGTTTCGCCGAGAAGTAGAGCGGCACGATGGGGATATTCTCACGGAGGATATATTGCCATATATCGAGCTCAGTCCAATTTGATATTGGAAATACGCGAACACTCTCGCCATCGGCTATGCGCGTGTTGTACAGGTTCCATAATTCAGGCCGCTGGCTTTTTGGGTCCCAGCGATGCGACTTTGATCGAAAAGAAAATATGCGTTCCTTAGCGCGGGATTTTTCTTCATCTCGACGAGCACCACCAAAGGCGGCGTCAAATCCATGTTTATTCATGGCCTGTTTGAGACCTTCGGTTTTCATCACATCGGTGTGTAATTTTGACCCGTGGGATATCGGGCCAATGCCACGATCTACGCCGTCCTGATTGATATGAACAATTAAATCAAGGCCCAGTCGCTTTACCGTTTCATCACGAAACTGAATCATTTCCTTGAATTTCCAGGTGGTATCGACGTGCAGCAGCGAAAAAGGTGGCTTGCCTGGTGCAAAGGCCTTCATTGCCAGATGCAACATAACGGCAGAATCCTTTCCAATCGAGTAGAGCATAACCGGGTTACGAAACTCGGCGGCAACTTCTCGTATGATATGAATACTTTCCGACTCTAGTCGAGCTAGATGATCGGGTTCTGAAATGCTGGTCATGCAGATTAGCCTCTTATATTTCCGGGCATTATAAAAATAAATGCGGGTATTAAAATGTTTATTTAGTGATGATTGATCAAGCTAAATGATATAGCGTTGCGGCAGATGTGTCGTGGTGGTTCGTCACAAAAAATAATTGGGCCCTCTAAAAATAGTGATTTTTTCGCTAGTGCAAGAAAGCACCGCGTAGAGAACCGGAGTGTACGGGTAGTACATGAGGATTCGAGCACGGAGCTGCCGCCGCAATCGCGGAAAAAGTGCATTTTTAGATGCCCTATTGGCAGGTTACCTTGATCCAGGCATACCCCGCTTCGACGGCTTGCCTGGTTTGGTCATTATCGGTAAACAGCACGACAGCTTGTATTTTATCGGGTGGCTCTGTTCCAAATGCTAACTGATAGTCTTCGGCAATATTCCGAGATTCGGTAATCCATTGTCCAAGGTTTTTTGAGCCTGCTTGTACCACCATACTATGCACATATTGGGGTAGGTAAGGGCTTTTAACAACTTCATTGACGGTTACTTTTTCGTTAGACCAGACATATCTTAAAGTTGGCACTAGCTTAGGATCAGACAGTAAGCCAGGGTCGCCAAATAAAAAATAAATGGAGGCTGCAACGTCTTCTGCCGAACGCACATTCAAATTAGCATCGGCTTGCAATTGATCGACACGCCAAGACCATTCGATGATGGGGCATTGATTGGCATCGAACTCAATATAGCGACTGAGCCCCGAGGCTGACTCGCGACCAACAGCCCACAGTACCGGCTTTCCATCATTGGAAACAACTCGGTACTCGGTGCTACCTTTTATTTGCAATTCTTCCCATTGATGCTGAATCAGTAAACTCACATCCAGAACAGCTATCGCCTGCTCATTACCGATGACGGGATGATGTCGGCGTTCGGATGACGTGATGCAGGCTGACAGTGCCGTCACAATGAATAGCAGCAATAGAATCTTGAAGTGAACTGATGAGCCAAGTTTAATCATTGTCAATAACGACACAAAATAGGATTGGCGTATTCTAACTGACAGACGTACCAGGCTCTATTGATATCAAAGATGTTTTTTTGAATTGTATTACGGTTCAGACTATTGCTGGACTGAAGCTTTGATTATTGAGTTCACACTTGAAGGCCTCTAGACGAACGAGATTTGTCAATCGTCATTCATCTAAGTCTTTCCATTCGTTTTGCAATCGATCGCCCTGGTGTTTGAAATAGTCCTCGGTTAGTGCGCAGTGTTTGATGCGATCGACACGAAAATGACGGCAGCTTTGGCGCAGGTGGTATCGATAGTAGTAGCTGTAGTTGCAGCATCCGTTGACGAGCTGCCTCCGCAGCCAGCGAGCAGTAATATTAAGACCAATGTCAAAGTTATCGCGGCGATGTCGAGATAATTCAGGTATTTGGTGTCGGTCAAATTTTGCATTACTTTATTCAGCTGTTTTTAGATGAATACAGTATCGGTTGGAAGGGTGAAAACACTGTGTAAGAAAAGTGGAAGTTGACTGGCTTTAATGTGATTCTTCAGCGTAGTTGAAAATAAACTGCTGATCGAAAGTCTAGCTCTCGACCAACAATGATCTCTTCATAATTGTTCTAAAAACTAATTAGATTTCTTGTGTGATTCATCTTGCGGTCTGAATTGCTGCATATAAGATTCGAGTTGGTATAGTTGCTGGTGGTCGAGAATTGTCAATAGTTGTTCTCGGTGTTGACTTCGAATGGTATGCATATCAGTGCGACTCTGCTGCTTTTTTTTGATGTAACTGTTTCATCTTTTCATGATGGCTTTTCATGATTATTTTTAATTGCTTTGCTTTACCTTCATCAAGTTGTAATTGAGTGGCTAGAGCGGTCAGGTCGGGGCGTTTTCCGTCTTCGGGTTGATTGGCAAAACTAGCTTGACTGATGATGATTAATAGGCCGGTGAGGATGGCGGAAGTTTGCATTTTCGTGCTCCATTGTTATTATGAATATTTATTGAGAGTGCTTACTATAAAGGCAAATAGTGTAAGAAATATGACTAGAAGGAGGAAGTCTTGACGCTATAAATGAAGAACGCAAGAGATGGCTATTCGAACTTATATCTCGCGCCATAAACAGAGTGAACACCGGTGTCTTCTAAATCAATACTCATCAGTTTCTTACACGATTTTTTGATATGACTATCGATGGTGCAATAGGTGCCTGTCTTGAACGCGACAGAATTTTGCGGCCAGATTATGTATTACATCCGGACTGCTGGGTAAGTTAATTCTATTTTTTCGCTGGCCAAAGCACAGGAAACCAGTCTTCACGTAAATGCTGCCCCGTTTTCATGTTATGGCCAGGGTAGGGTGGCGAAGTTCGGCCGGGTCGTTCTATGTAACTCGCATCGTCACCAACCCAACGCATCGAGAAGGCGCGTCGACGGTTTTGTTGCAGATTGCCTTTTGCCCCGTGTACCGTTCGATAGTTGAAAAGCACGGCATCGCCTGGTTCCATCTCCCACTCTAGTCTGTCGAATTCGTTATCGTCGTCGTCACCTTCGATATTGGGTAAGTCCATGTACTCATCTTGCTTGCCCTTATAAAAATCAGCATCGTCTAGCCAGGCCACAGGGCGCACCAATTTGGGCCATCGATTCGATCCAGATACCAGACGTAAGGTTGAATCTTTTGATACTGGATCTAACGGTAACCAGAAGGTAACGGTCTGTTCCCCTTCAACAAAATAATAGGGCGCATCTTGATGCCAGGGTGTTGGTTTGCTGGTATTGGCTTCTTTGACTAGTACGTGGTCATGAAAAAATTGAGCCGTATTAGAACCCATAATTTGAGACGATAATTCGGCGGCACTTGATTCGGTGATAAAGCGATTAAACTCAGGAATGCGCTGCCAGTTGCAATAGTCATCCCAAAAACTGCCGGTGTCATTGCCTGTCACATTCTCGCTAAAATAAGGATCGGGTTGGTCATGGTTTCTCTGGACGCCTTGTTTTAACAGGTCGATCCAGTCGGTGAACAAGCCTCGAATACAAACTGTACCATTTTGATTGAAATCGAGCCGAGCCTGGTCGGTAATAGCGTCGTAAGATAGTGCATTTTTAGAGATGCTCATGATATTAAATGCCCAACTAAAGCGGATAAGCGATGCAAAATAGTAGGGCAGATTAACAATGGAGTGAAGTGTTGTTTGGTAAACAGGAGTCCTGCCGGACTTAAGCGCTACCCTAAGTCCGACAGATGGCTAAGCCCGCACCTCGCAATCGACAAAAGTTTCGTTATAGCAGGCACCTTGCATGATGTCGGTTTTAATATCTGCTGAGATCAATGCGTTGACGGTTTGACCAGTGTTGCTGGTATTAAGCCAGGTGCCTTTTGCGCTGTAGACGACACCTGTTGGTACTGCATCGGTTACCTTGGCAATGAGTGTGACTTCACCTAGGTTATTCCAGGTTCGTAATTGAGCGCCATCGACAATACCTCGCAGTTTGGCATCTTCGGGATGAATTTCGATGTGTTCAGGTGACGCAGAAGCCGGGTCACTACCAAACGTGGCGTTGGTTCGTTTTGAGGAAGACGGCGAAATCAGCACGAGAGGAAAGTCACTCGATACCGGATCGTATCTGGGAATTCCAAAACCAAACTTTTGTTCTAGCGCTTCGCTGAACAATTCAACCTTGCCAGATGCTGTTGCGGGTTTAACGGTATTGCACATTAATACCGGTTCATTGCTGGCGGTATTCATTAGCAATGCGTTATTGGTCGGTAGTTGGCTAGGGCGATGCCCATTTAATCGAGGGTCTGAAGGATCAATGGCGGCGTCCATTAATTCATGATCTGTGTGTTTGAACAATGGCTCATCAAACCCGAATCGAGCGGCCAATTGTCGAAATATCTCAGTGTTGGGTAATGATTCTGCAACGGTTGGAATCACCGATTCGGCTCTTTGTAGGTAGCTGTGACCGTAGGATGCATAGATATCGTCAAACTCAAAATGCGATGAGGCGGGCAATATGATATCGGCATAGCTCATGCTATCGGTCATCACTACATCGCAACCAACGACAAATAGATCATCACGACTCAAACCGCGACGCATTCGGTTTTGATCCGGATGGGTGCACACGGGGTTGTGATTGTAGATAAACACAGCTTTGACGGGTGGGTCGAGCTGATCGTCGAGCAGGAGCTTACCGACATCGACAATATTAAAGGTTCGAGTGCCGCTAGGTATTAAATCTGGGCGCTGTAAGGCGTCGGGTGTCAGCGCAAAAGCGAGACCTGGTTTGGCGAATATACCCGCACCTGCTCTTCCGAGATGTCCAGTCAGTGCGTTGATACTCATAATGGCACGAAGCCCTGAACCGCCACTACGGCCTCGTTCGATACCATTACCGATCGACAAAGCGAGGTTTTTTGCCTGTGCATAATAGTTGGCAAGTTGACTGAATTGATCGGCGCTAATGCCACATATTTTTAACATCTCGGCAATTGGATATTGCCTTGCCTGTTGCATGAACAGGTCGCGATCTTTCACCCAGGTTTTGATAAACGCTTCATCGAATACGCCGCGTGTTTCTAGCTCACAGGCCAGTGCCATTGCCAGCACGACATCGGTGCCTGGTTTTATCTGCAGATAAAGATGTGCCTGTTCTGCGATACGGGTTCGTTTGGGGTCGACAACAACCAGCTTCGCACCCTTGTCACGGGCCGACTTAATGACTCTGGCGAGGTGCAAGTTAGACA
Organism: Gammaproteobacteria bacterium; assembly: GCA_041688005.1. Lineage (GTDB taxonomy): Bacteria > Pseudomonadota > Gammaproteobacteria. The sequence continues at coordinate 3,232 of JBDNJA010000081.1, read as the reverse complement.
CAGTCACATTGTTGCCCCAAACCGCAATGACATCGGCTTCGGCCACTTGTTCCGGCGGCATACCGGGCGAACTACCAAACAGGCTGGTATAAGCTGTACCACGCACGGCGCCACAAAATGGCCCACGATCAAGTTGCGTTGCGCCAAGTTTATTAAAGAACCGACGATCCATAGAGCCGCCCGAAATTTGACCATGTGGGCCGGCGTAATTTAGCGGTAGTACCGATTCAGGGCCGTGGCTTTCGATCGCTTGACTAATACCCAGATAGATTGCATCCAGTGCTTCGGTCCAGCTGATGCGTTCAAATTGACTTTCCTCGGAATTACTGGCACCGCACTGACCCACACGTTTCAGTGGATAGCGTAAACGATGTTCGCCATGTACAAATTCGGGATAGTATTTCGCGACCTTCTTGCAAATCACGCTCGCGGTATATGGGTTGGTGCTCGATCCTTTAACATTAATAACCTGTGTATCGGTAACTTCAACCGACAGACTGCAAGTATCCGGACAATCGAGCGGACATACCGATGCTTTGATTTGGGTTGATTGGTTGTTTGATTCAGTCATTTTAGTGATGTCCTTTGTTCATGTTCTTTATTCATATTATAGCGCATAGCGTCGGCCAATTCGTTTGAGCCTAGTTTTCTTAATTGTTCGATAACCTGACTTTGATCTTGCTTTGACCGATTCTGACTCAGCTTATTTTTACCTTCAACATCACTAATTGTGATTTCGATACCGACGATAGCCTTCAGCATTGACGCATCGTATTCAGGTAACCAGGGTTTGAGGGAATTTGATTCATGTCGATGAGTTAATGTATCGACGACTTCTTTGAGCCTGACAGTATCATGAAATACGCTGCATTTACCGTATAGGTGCACTGCTTGATAATTCCATGTCGGCACACCAGGGCCGCTGTACCACGAAGGGGAAATATAATCATGGGCACCTTGAAAAGTAGCCAATACTTCCTGACCTTCGATGTCAGAATATTGAGGGTTTTGCCTTGCGACATGTCCGATTAATTTTTTCTTGTCAGTGCTTAAAAGAAAAGGCATGTGCGTAGAGAAAGGTCTGCCGGACACTGATGATATTAGCTGACCAAATGCAATGGCTTCGACAAATGAAAAAATTGCCTCTCTGTCAGTTTCTTCAGAATATTTCGGTGGGTACATAGCGTTCTTAAATCATGTCAAAGTGGATTAATAGATTGTAATTTTAGTTATATTCGGTTCTATTAATAGATCCATTTTCGAATATTAGATAGAACCACTTTAATCGAATTATGCTAGACACTAATTCACTAAAACTAGATCGAGACAGCCACGAATCTTTGCAACAACAGTTGTTTCGAATTTTGCGTCAGGGCATTTTATCATCCGAACTTGCAGCTGACTTGAAATTACCTTCATCGCGCCAACTAGCTTTGAAGCTCGGCATTGGCCGCAATACGGTGATAGCCGTCTATGACCAACTCATTGCAGAAGGTTATCTGGTTTCAAAGGTTGGCTCCGGCACGCGAGTATCGAGTTCAGTGAGTGAGCTGCAATCTAAGCAAAAGTCGAAAACACTCGGAAATTCACCAAAACTATCGGTGCGAGGCATCAGAATGTCTTCGACCAAAAGGTCGACATTTAGCGGTGTGCAAGCGCCGTTTCAAGCTGGCTTACCGGCGCTGGATGAATTCCCCTATGCTCAATGGTCGCGCTATGTCTCACGAAATTATCGCAGCGGTGTTAAGACTTTGTTCGGTTACGATATCGCTGGTGGCCTGGCGGAATTACGTTCGGCGATAGCAAAATACGTGCGAACCCAGCGCGGTGTGGTTTGTGATGACTCACAGGTCATCGTGATATCTGGATCACAGGCGGCACTCGATTTAAGCGCCCGAATGTTGATCGATCCAGGTGATGATGTTTGGATTGAAAACCCCTGCTATCAGGGCGCAAAGGGCGCGTTCCTTGGGGCGGGCGCCAATCTATGTCCGATACCGGTCGGCCCCGCAGGGTTGGATGTCGATTATGCAGTCGGACGATACCCCAATGCTAGAGTCGCTTTTGTCACGCCATCTTACCAATATCCGCTGGGCATCACGATGAGCCTCGATCAACGGTTACGTTTGCTCGATTGGGCGGAGAAAACGGAATCCTGGATTATCGAAGATGATTACGATAGCGAGTTTCGCTATCGCGGACATTCGATTTCTGCCTTGCAGGGCCTCGACTCGGGTGAACGTGTTTTGTATATGGGGACTTATTCAAAGACCATGTTTCCGTCTATTCGTATTGCCTATTTGATCGTGCCTTACGAATTAGTAGATGGCTTTCAAAATGCGCTCAGGCTAAGTGGTCAATCAAGCCCGTTGCCGTTACAGGCCGCGATGGCAGGTTTTATAAATGACGGCGCTTATGTTCATCATGTGAGGCGAATGAAAGGTATTTATTTACGGCGTCAGCAACATTTTCTTTGTCTGGCTGATAAGCATCTCAAGGGCATTATCGAATTCGAACCAGCCGAAGCTGGAATGCATTTGATCGGATACTTTATTGACCAAAGCACTGATGACAATGAGGTGTCTAAAAGAGCGGCCAGTTTAGGTTTGGTGGCGTCGTCTCTATCGAGTTTGTATATCGACAAACCGGTCAAGCAGGGGCTTTATTTGGGGTATGCGGGCTTGGCGGAGCCTGCAATGGAGCGCGCGTTTATGAAATTAGTATCTGTGCTCTCGGCATGAATTCGATGGTGGTTTTTTAGCCAGGGTAAATCCATCTAAGAAAGCAGGTAGGGTGGAAAAGCAAAACGTCTTCCACCGGTTGATTTGGATTGAAGACAGTTAAGGTTATTGCCGGAAGGCGGCTTCGCCTTTTCCGGCCTACGGATCGGGTTTATATATTAAGGTTTGGTTTAGTCCTGCCCTTATGTGATGGTTGCTTGCTTATTGCCATCCCTCAGGGTTATTTCGATGGCGTCTCCGGTTGATAATTGTTTGACGGAGCTAATTAACTTGTGTTGTTTACTGATTTTGGCAAACCCGCGAGATAGCGTTTTAAGCGGGCTAAGTGTATCGAGTGATCTGGCCTGGATGGCGAGTTGATGCTCGGCAAGCAATAGGTTTTGTTTCACTGCATTGACATTATTTATCGACAACTGATTAAGATGATCTTGCTTTTCACCGATGACCTGTAACGGTGTTGATTGCCGTATCGACGATTGACATAGTTGCAG
>JBDNJA010000080.1:0-2924 GCA_041688005.1 Gammaproteobacteria bacterium | reverse complement strand
TTCCTCGCTTCGCGAGAAAACTCTAAAACAAAAGTAACAACAGTAATATCCCTCAAGCTGGATAGTGCTACTGGGGACAAGCCCCAGTTACACTATCCAGCTCGGGGGCAAGCCCCCGAGATTTACGCTTTGCGGTTAAAATTGATAGCAAGAATCAAATCTCGCTTAGTTAAATCATCAAAGTCTAGATAGACATCAAGATCATCCATCTCGCGCAACCCTGTAACGCCCTCTGAGCCATTCAATAATCTTGAAAGTAGTGCCCGTTCATGTAAGCAAATCATCTGCATACCGGTGACGAATTGCTTACGTTTATCGGCACTGTCGATTCTATGGTTACCAAGCCAACAGACATAGTTAATGACTTCACTAAACATGGCAAATTGTGCTGGATCTGAACTGCCTAAATTCCAAACGTTTTGGCCTTTTCCACTTAGTTTGTCGTGTGGAAACAGTGCAACACGATCTGAGAGCCAGGCTAATCCCATACCACTACAACCAAAAAATTTATAGGGCGCAATGTTAATACCATCGATGGGGAGTTCTTTTAAATCAATAATGCCGTGTGGTGCGTGTTGAACAGCTTCGACAACGATATATAAGTCCGGTTTTATTGCTCTGGCAGCGCTAACAATTGATTCAATATCAAGTTTAGCGCCCGATATATTCGATGCGTAGATCACACTCAATAGAACGGTATCGACATCGACTCCACCAGTGATTGCATTACTTTTTGCAACTCTTAGTTCACGCCCAGTACGAGCTGCGTTTAACGCCATCACATCATAGGACGACGGATGTTCCAGAATCGTCGTTACCATATTGGCGCCTGGAACATTTTCTGATATGACTCTCACCATATCGAACATGGCTTTGGATGCCGTCAGTGATGTGTAAACTATGCCACCCTCGACATTCAACATCATTCTGAAATCTTGCTCACCCTGGCTCTCTATTGCTTGCAAATAAACAGCGGTGTTATGGATTCGTTCAGCACAATCCGGCGTAGCGGAAATTTCTGCATAAGTCTCTACGGCCTTTTTAAGACGGAATGACCCACCTGCATTATCAAAAAACAAGCGACGCCTGCCATTTAGATCTTTATCAACATGGTAAAAGGAATCTTTTACTAACAGCATCAATGTTTGTGGAAATAGTTTTCCGTGTTTCAGGTATGAATATTCCATCACTATTAATCTCCAATTTCTGCTTCTGAACAGCATACTTTAAAGGGAGTATGTTGGGACTGTATACCTATTGGATCTAGTGATCACTTAATAGACATACTGCTCTCGGATCGCCCTATTCTCGCGGCTTATTCTAGGATAATGCTCCAGACTTGCCACGATTAAGGTAACTGCGATCGTAACTACGCTGCAGGTAAAGACAACAGTTGCCGCGCCTGAGCAGGTGTCGCGACTGGACGATCGTATTCTTCTGTAGCCATGCGAGCGACACGTGCCACCAGCTCTGCGTTGCTTGCCGCCAGGCGTTCCTTATCAAAACGTACGTTGTCCTCTAGTCCTGTGCGGCAATGACCGCCCAGCTCTAGCGCCCATCTATTCAGGGTTAACTGATGCCTGCCAATGCCTGCCGCTGTCCAGGTCGAGCCCGGCATTAGCTTATTGAGCTGTTCGATTTCAAACTCGAGAATTTCCTTTCGTGGGGGCAGAATCCCCTTCATGCCGAAGATAAACTGTACATGCAACGGATCCTTCAATTGCCCCGACTGCAGCATGTCGTAGGCGTTATACAGCATGGACAGGTCGAAACATTCGATCTCAGGTTTGATGTCCAGCTCTAGCATGCTTGCCGCTAGCTCGTTGATCAGTTCCGGGTGGTTTTCATAAATAATGCCTGGAAAGTTAACCGAACCGGTCGATAACGACGCCATGTCCGGGCGGTACTTCAACATGCCACCACGCATTGAACTCTCGCGACCCCGTCCGCCCGTGGAGAACTGGACGATCATGCCGGGACAATGTTTGTTCACGCCTTCCTGAAAAGCGAGGAATTTTTGCGGATCAGATGACGGCCTACCCTCCTCGTCGCGCACATGCACATGCACGACGGTGGCGCCGGCCGCAAACGCTTCGACAGTCGAATCAATTTGCTCTTCTACGGTAATGGGGACCGCCGGGTTATCCTTCTTTTGTGGCAACGATCCGGTGATCGCTACCGCGATGATGACGGGTGTGGTCATGAGTCAGGTTCCTTTCTTACAGTGTCGAAAAATATTTCATTCAGTTAAGAGTTGTAAATGTCGTCATTGTGGCGAATGCCGCAATCCATTGTGAAGTAATTATTAGCTTTAAACTAGATACCGGCCTGCCCCAGTATGACGAAATCCCTTAACTTAATGCCATTCATGACGCTATCCTTAAATTTAAAAGGTTATTAAACCATTACAGTTTGTCCTTAAAAGCTAAACCCCTCAATCCCCCTTTAAAAAACAAGCCGTTCGACAAAGGTGTTGAAAAAAGTCTACAGGAAGTCTTTTTACCTTTGAAATAAGCACCTTCAAGAAAAAATCCTGGACAAAATATCTTGCTCAGGATTTTTTTAGTTAAAGCCTTGATATTGCTATAAAATTTGCGCTGTTCGTTTAAAAAATCAACACCTTTGCCGAACGACTTGTTTAAAAAATGGTGAGGTAAACCAACTCAAATAGAGAATAGTACCGTAGGTCTGATAAGCCAAAGCGCCATCAGGCGTGGCTAACTTGCCAATACCGCCATGCAAGACGATGGGAAAATAGAAAGTTTGATGGAAGAAGGTTTGCCGGAAGGCGCTTCGCTTTTTCGGCCTACATATTACGCACATAAAAAAAGGCGCTGCAGATGCAACGCCCTTTTTCACTTACAACTTACAGCTTCTAAATATTAAGCTAAATCAAAACGATCAAGATTCATCACTTTAGTCCA
>JBDNJA010000079.1:0-2963 GCA_041688005.1 Gammaproteobacteria bacterium | reverse complement strand
TTGGCAGTTCGATGCCAACTTTATCCCTTCACTCTGACTTCGTGATAGCATCACCATTTCTTGATTGGAAAGGCGTTATATGACAATTGCTAACTCCGTACTTGAAATGATTGGCAATACGCCAATGTTGAAATTAAACCATTTTGATGCAGGCCCTTGTGAGCTCTTTGTCAAGATGGAAAATCAGAATCCAGGGGGATCGATTAAGGACCGCATCGCGGTTACCATGATTGAAGCTGCTGAAAAAGAAGGCAAAATAAAACCTGGCGGCACTATTATTGAAGCGACTGCGGGTAATACCGGTCTTGGGCTTGGACTGGTTGCTGCACAAAAAGGTTATAAACTCATCCTTGTTATACCAGACAAGATGAGCCCGGAAAAAATTAGACATATACGAGCCATGGACGTTGATGTTCGAATCACGCGATCGGACGTTCAAAAGGGGCATCCAGAATATTATCAGGATTATGCGACACGTCTTGCCAGTGAAACTCCCGATTCTTTTTACATCGATCAGTTTTCTAATCCAAACAACCCGCTCACACATGAAATTGAAACCGGCCCAGAAATACTAGAACAGATGGAAGGTCGGATCGATGCCATGGTTGTCGGTGTAGGATCGAGCGGTACAGTGACAGGACTGGGACGATTTTTCAAAAAACATGCGCCGAATTGCCAAATGATATTGGCTGACCCTGTAGGCTCAATTCTGACCGAGATGGTGAACAATGGCCGAATGACAGAAGCCGGTTCCTGGTTGGTAGAAGGCATCGGGGAAGATTTTGTGCCATCAATTTGTGACCTGGATTTAGTCGATAAAGCCTATGCTATTAGTGATAGAGAAGCTTTTCAGGTTCAGCGCGACTTACTCGAAAAAGAGGGCGTGATTGCTGGCTCGTCGACGGGTACTTTGTTGTCGGCTGCACTTAAGTACTGTCAAGAACAAACCACGCCAAAGCGAGTGGTAACATTTGTTTGTGATACCGGCAATAAATATTTATCCAAGTCTTTTAATGACGCCTGGCTGGCAGATCAGGGATTGCTGAGCAGAGAATTATATGGTGATTTGAGAGATTTAATTGCACGCCCGGCAGATACCGGCGATATCGTTACTGTTACTTCGGATGATAATTTGATTACCACCTATAAACGCATGCGCATGTTTGATGTGTCGCAACTGCCGGTGATGGATAGTGGCAAGGTGGTCGGGCTCATCGATGAATCAGATATATTGTTGGGCATTTACGGCCACAAAGAAAATTTTAATAAAAGAGTAGCAGAGGTGATGGTAACTGACCTTGATATTGTGCCGCCTGGCGCAGATATTGATTCAATATTGCCCTTGTTCAAACAGGACAAGATAGTCATAGTCGCCGACAGCGATACATTCTATGGTCTGATCACCCAGATCGACCTGATTAACCACCTTCGTAAGGCAGCCATTTAAATGAATAAGCCAGAAAACAAAGCAGGATTTTCGACGCGCGCTATCCATGCAGGGCAATCTCCAGACCCATCGACAGGCGCGGTTATGACACCGATTTATGCGACTTCGACTTATGTTCAGTCAAGCCCTGGTGTTCATCAGGGTTATGAATATAGCCGGTCACAAAATCCAACGCGCATGGCCTACGAGCGATGTGTCGCTGATCTGGAAAATGGCGAGGCTGGATTTGCATTTGCCTCTGGCCTTGCTGCGTCGGCTACTATTCTCGAAATTCTCGATAGCGGTTCTCATATTGTCGCAATGAATGATTTGTACGGTGGCAGTAATCGGTTATTTAATAAAGTCAGGAATCGAACCGCCAATCTGGAATTTAGCCTGGTTGATTTAACTGACCCAAACAAATTTGAAAAGGCTATCCAGCCCAATACAAAAATGGTTTGGATAGAATCTCCCACCAATCCATTACTTCGGTTGGTAGACCTTGCCGCGATCGCCAAAATAGCCAAGGCTCATGGCATTATTGCGGTTTGTGATAACACCTTTGCAACCCCTTACCTGCAAACACCACTCGATTTTGGTTTCGATATCGTCATGCATTCGGCGACCAAATACCTGAATGGACACTCGGACATGGTGGGTGGTGTTGCGGTTGTTGATGATAACCCGGCATTAGTCGAACAGATGGGCTTCTTACAAAATTCGGTCGGTGCCATTGCCGGTCCATTCGATTCGTTTCTTGCTATGCGTGGACTTAAAACCCTGGGACTGCGTATGCGACAGCACTGTGAAAGCGCGCAAAAGATAGCCGAGTATCTGCAGGCCCATGACAAGATAGACAAGGTTTATTACCCGGGTTTGGCTTCACATCCCCAGCATGATCTAGCCAAACAGCAAATGAATGGCTTTGGTGGCATGGTCAGCGCTACGCTCAAAGGTGGTCTTGTTGAGTCGACTAAATTTCTTGAAAACTGTCATTTATTTGCTCTGGCTGAAAGCCTTGGTGGTGTCGAAAGTTTAATCGAACATCCCGCGATAATGACTCATGCTTCAGTACCGGCAGATCAACGCGCAGAGCTAGGTATTGATGATTCTCTTGTCAGATTGTCGGTGGGGATCGAGGATACGGAAGACTTAATCGCTGAGTTAGAGCAGGCGTTATCGCTAGTTTAAATCTTTAGGAATTTGTTTTAAAAAAACCTATGGATCACTGGATAACAATAGACAGCAGTACTATTCCCGGTAGCGATATTGAACTCACTCTGTCGCAGCGCAATGACGATTTTGCTATTCGTATTGCTGGGGTGCCTGGTGATTTGATGAATAGCCGGATGCATCACTCCGAAGATGAGCTGGCGAAGCTCGGCTGTAGTCGTTTAAGCACGGTCGAGAATGCACGGGTACTGGTCGGTGGTCTTGGCATGGGTTTCACGTTGGCGGCGGTGCTCAAAACTGTTGGGACATCGGCTAAGGTGACCGTGGCAGAACTGGTGCCTGCAGTAGTGGAATGGAATCGAGG
>JBDNJA010000006.1:0-5672 GCA_041688005.1 Gammaproteobacteria bacterium | reverse complement strand
AGGTAACTGATTTGCTCGATTACGGTTAAGGGATTGGTAATACCGCCGGTCCAGAATTTCTCCCAGAGCTTGTCGATATCGTTGCGTATTTGGCCTGTTAACATTTAGGGGTGCTCTTTAATCTTGTTCAGTTATTGTGTTGTGCAGTAGCGCTCGTTCACGCTCTAGCTCTTTTGTTAATTCATCTTCGGTCGGCAGATAGTTTAAATACCGGGAGGCAAAGAGTTGTTCGTTGTCGGTCAAAACCGAATACCTAGCCACTGCTTCGCTTTTTTCACTACACAATATCAGGCCAATGGTTGGATTGTCATCGTCGCTTTTTTTGTGTTGATCGTAGATGCGGACATAGGTATCCATTTGTCCGACATCCTGATGGTTTAGCTTACCTAGCTTCAGGTCGATTAATAGAAAGCACTTGAGCTTGTAGTTGTAAAACACCAGGTCGAGGTAAAAGTCTTGATCATTGGTGCTAATGCGTTGCTGACGCGCTACAAACGCGAAGCCTTTACCCAGCTCTAACAGGAAGGTTTGCAGGTTGCTGATTATGCTTTGTTCTATATCGTTTTCTAGCAGGCTTTGTGATGGCAGGCCAAGAAAGTCGAGGATATAGGGATCGCGCAGATAGTCTTGGTTACTTGCTAAGGGCTGGGTTTTGTCTTTCGCTTCTTGCTCGACGGCTGGTCGATTATTACTGGATAGCAGTCTCTCGTAATAAAGTACTGATATTTGGCGATCTAAAGCTCTGGCACTCCAGTTTTGATCGATCGCTTCTTTTACATACCAATCCCTAGCCTTTAGGTTATCTATACGGATCAGGCTCCGAAAATGAGTCCAGCTCAATTCGGTACGCACTGCGTTCCATTTTGGGTAGGCTTGATAGAAGGCCCTCATATTACGAAGATTCCGGGTATCAAAACCTTTACCAAACTCTGTTTTAAGTTGATTTGAAAGCACCTGAAGCTGCCCCTTACCATAGGCAGCGCGCTCCTTGCCCTGTTGTTCCTGTTCTACAATGAGCCGCCCAATATGCCAATAGGCTTGCACCATCTGGCTATTGACGTTTTGTTGCACCCGGCTTCGTGCCTGATTTAATACAATGCGAATATCAGTCAGTAATGCCGTGGGGATCGTCGACAGTTTCGACATTAAACGGTTTCTCTTTGATAAAACGGTTTTAGTGCAGCCACCAGCTCATCGACGTCTTCCGGCTTAAAGACACCATCAACCCCTTTGTGAGAGACGCTATCGAAGGGTGGTTCGTAGAGCTTGTCTATCGAGATAGTGCCGTGCCGTGAGATATGATTTTTCAAAAGGTTCATGAACTGTACTTGTTGGGCGGTTAATGACGGATGGCTGTGTAAGAAATCGGTAAAGTGGTTTTCGACTGCTTGCAGATCCATACCGACTAGTTCACGAACAGTCTCATGTAACTGGTCTGCGGTTCGACCGTAAAAATGATTAAGAACATCCAGATTCACACCTGGGTTACTGGTGAGAATGGTCGAGGTGAGCGTTTTTAAGTCGTCTAGCTTATAGGGCTCGTCGTTATATATTTTTTGCAAGACTGGGTTATCTTTAAGCATTTCATCGAGAATGGTTTTTAGGCGGCGACGATATTGCAAGGCTTCGGCATCACTGGATAGGTAAACAGTTCGAGCTATGTCCTTAATGCCACCATCTCTGGTACCGGTTGCCGGGGTGCCATCACCCATTACCGTGCTTTGTTGGCGGTATTTCATGATGCCACGTAATTCTTTGCGCGCATGTTCCAGCCGGTCGACAGTAATATTTTGCCAAAACTCGGCACTGCGCACCTCGGTGATGACGGCATCTTGCTGACGCACGGCTTGAATGTTTACCGCCAAATTATTCAGTTCGTTGAGTAACTGATCACGCCCATCATCAAAACAACTGGCTTTATCCACCCAGCAACATTCGATAGTGGCTATAAGCTTATCGAGTTGAATAGCGAATTTATCTTTTAGTACTCGGGTACCCATGAGCGGTGCGATTTTACTGGCTAGCACGTGTAGGGTTACGGCATCCATTTTTTGTAGTAGATCGGTTTGCTGTAGTTCGTGAACGGTGCGTAGTTCTCGCTTTACTGGGATACTGAATTCAGGCAGGTCGTTGATATCAGCTCGAATAAGTTCGACCGCGACATCGAACGCATCAGCCTGATTCGCTTTTAACGCGCTTTCGACTAATTCGATACGGGTCTCAAAAGTTGATTGCAGCAGTGATTTACCACCGGTGTCTTCTGCTTCCTGATAGGACTCTTCAAAATAGGCAAAATTACTGTAGTGATCGAAGATTAAGAATTCCTTTTTGTCTTTACCTGGACCAAACAAGTTTTCACACAGACGTGTACCACGACCAATCATTTGCCAGAACTTGACCATTGAGCGGACTGGTTTAGCGAATACTAAATTCACCAGTTGCGGAATATCGATACCGGTGTCGAGCATGTCGACCGATATTGCAATGCGGAAGTCGGTGTTTGGTTTTTTAAACGCTTTGATCAGTGACTCTACTTTCGGTATGGCGTTATGGATGACCTTGCATACCTTAGTGCCGTATTGCGGATAGAGCTTACAAAATAGCTTTTCAAGGTGCTCCGCATGGTCTTGGCGCTGGGCGAAGATGATGGTTTTACCTACCAGTGAGTTGGTTTCATCTTTGATGCCGTTGTTCATTAAATTTTCGAGAATGATGCGGTCGGTATCTTCGCTGAATATTTTACGGCCGATATCCTTGCCTTTAATGGTGGTGTTTTTTGCGACCTCTAATCCCAGGTCTTCTTCTAGCTTGTATTTTTGGTCATCACTTAGGTCGTTATAGTGTATGCCTTCACGTAAGAACTCGGTGGTTAAGTCTTTGACTTTGAATGAGCTGAGATAAGGTGGCTCATTATTGATGGCAGCATCTAGGCCAAATTCGAAGGTTGGATTGGTGCTGTCACAATCAAATATATCGAAGGTATTACGGCTGATGAACTTTACCGGGGTCGCTGTCAGACCGAGTTGTAGGGCATCAAAATAGTCAAACAGGTCGCGGTATTTATTGTAGATGCTGCGGTGAGATTCATCGGCGATAATTAAATCGAAAAAACCGACATCAAGTTGAGCAAAGCGATTCATCATGGCCGGATAGGTCGCTATATAAATTCGAGCGGCCTGATCGATAGTGCTGGTCTCACCCAGCACGCAGCGAGGCTCACTGGGCAGAAACTCTTTAAATGCTTCGTCGGACTGGGTCCGTAATTCTTTGCGGTCACAGAGAAATAACACGCGCTTGCCCCAACCGGTACGCAGCAATAGCTCGCTAATGGCTATGGCGACACGTGTCTTACCGGTGCCGGTGGCCTGTATGAGCAGCGCCTTACGACGTTGGTTTTGAAAATGATTCGCGACTGTTTTTATGGCTTCAATTTGATAGGGGCGGCCAGCGATTTTCAGGTCTGGATTGTACTGCTCGAGTTGGGGCTGGCGATACTGTCGTTGATAGATCAGGTATTCGAGACTTTCCTTACGATAGAATCCGTAAATGGGGCGGTAAGTATTGTATTGAACGTCATCCCAGATAAAGGTTTCGTAGCCGTTGGTATAGAAAATTACGGGTCGATCATAACCCATCTTAACCAGTGACTCGGAATAGAGTCGTGCTTGCTCTCGCCCTGCCTGCAAATTGGTTTGGCCAGATTTTTTGGCTTCAATCACGGCTAGCGGCTGTCCATTGTCGCTCCATAGTACATAGTCAACCTTGCCCTTTCCTGTCGGTGTGTCCTGATGTTCGACTACGAATTCAATGCCTACCTGACTGGTGTTTTTAACATTCCATCCCGCTTTTGCAAGCATGTCGTCGATTAGCAGCCTGCGGGTTTTGGCCTCGTTCCACTGCAGAGAATCAGCGACACTCTGGCTTTGTTGCTGCTTTTGCTGTTGCTCTGCTGCCGTTGGTTGCGCCAGTTTTTCCTGAGCCTTGACGCGAGCAACCTCAAGCGCGTCTATCAGGTTACCTACTTCCTCTGCTTTGGTATTGAGAGCTGATTTGTATTCACCAACTGATTGCTTGAGCTGTTTAAGCTCGGCACTAGGATCTTTGATATCTTTAAAACCAGGGATCTCGGATATCTTAATGCCGTAGTATTTGATCGCCATATACTGGCCAAGCTGATGCGCTGTACCCAAGGCGATATGGGCATTACGCAATTCACCTTCGGCACCGTGGGCGGCATCGTTACCGTTAATACGCAGAAAGTTAATTTGATGTGTGAGCGACCGATTGACACAGGCTTCAAAGACTCGGTCTTTTAGCAATTCGTAAAAGTTCGCCTGTGGCATTCGAGGTAGGCGTTCTTCTTTATAAATAGATTTCGTCAACTCTTCAGCGAAGCTTCTCAATCGTGTGAGGGCACTGCCTGGGTCAACATGCATCACGGCTTCTGCCAAGCCACCCAAGTTAGCTAGTGCCTCGTTATGTAAACGAATAAATTCAAAGTTGCCTGATTGCATAAATACTATTCTATCCATGTGGCTCTCATTGCGAAGAGAGTGCCAAAATCGTTCGGTTATGGCTCTATGCCATATTTTTCCATCCTGTTGTTCAGTGTTTGGTAGTTTTTTATGCCGAGCATCTCCGCTGCCTTGCTCTTACTTCCATTAGCTTCAGTTAAAGCGCGCTCAATATAATGGGTACTTACTTCAGAAATAACTTGATTTATATCAATGCCTTGAGAAATATCTCTACCTAACACGCCAATTTCTCGCTCTGGCATACGAAACAAAGCTTGTTCTACATCTGCAGCGGTAATAATAGCACCCTGGCTCCACAATGATGCGCGCAGCAAAGTCGAATGTAACTCACGTACATTTCCCTGCCAGGCCTGCTTAAGAATAACATTTCTTGCATCTACAGAAATTTCTTTATTTTCAAGACCCTTGTCGTCCGTGCCAATAGCGGCCAGCAGGGTATCGGCTAATAGGGAAATATCCCCTTGCCTTTCGCGTAGTGGTAGCAGATGCAGGACGCCGACCGCAATACGGTAGAATAGATCTTCGCGGAACCTGCCTTCACTGACCTCTACCATCAGTTTTTTATTGGTGGCAGTAATGATGCGAACATTCACTGTCTTTTCTCGGGTAGCACCGACAGGCGTGAACTTACCGTCCTGTAATACGCGTAGTAAGCGAACTTGCACTTGGGGTTCCAGTTCTACAAATTCATCAAGGAATAATGTACCTCCATCAGTCTGATCAAATACCTCTGCCTTGTCTACCGTTGCCCCGGTGAAGGCACCTTTCAAAAAAGGTCGACGCCTAAAATATAATTTCCGTTTGTTGGCTTTCAAATTTCACAAACTAACCCTGACTCAAATTTTCACCTGAACAATTAGCCCCTTTCAGAAGAGTCTAACTTAAATTCATCCACGAAGTTACTGGATTCTGGTATGGCTGGAATGACGATAGTTACCCACTAAAATCCCTTAAGACCCTAACTATTGCCCCTGCTGACGCCCAACCGAGACAATCAAACGACGCATCCATTGATGCGCCGGGTTGTGGTGCAATAACGGACTCCAGGCCATTTTCAGGTCGATGTTTGGAATACGAAACGGTGGCTGTTTTATGATTAGACGGGGGTTGTCTTTTTGCATTCTGGCGGCTCTGGCT
>JBDNJA010000078.1:0-14275 GCA_041688005.1 Gammaproteobacteria bacterium | reverse complement strand
GTCAACCTCATAAACGATTACAACCGATGCGTCCTCTGAGAATAGTGCTGAAACGGTCGTGCTGGCCTTATCAAAGTCGTCCATAAATTGCTTATCGTTTGCGAAGGTTGGCCCTACCGTGATATTCACTATCGCGCCCTGCGGGTTTGCTGTGGCGGTAACACTTGCCTATCTCGATCAATCCAAGGACGATTGCCATGCTATATTATAAGCGCTGGACCATTGAGAAAGCATTCAACAACAGCAAGAGTAATTTTAAGGAAAACAAGGCCTGGTCACCCGATAGAAATGCACTCAAAAACGAGATGCGCTTTACCGCGATGAGCTATAATTTGATGCGTGTTATGGAAGAGCTTTCAAAAGCACAACAGACGGATTTAATCCATCCATCGGATAAAAAATACACTGAAACACTCAAAAAAAGACAACAGGCAGCCCAAGAAAATGGCGGGTTTGTTAATCCACTATTTTTCCAGGAAAGGGTCGTACGCATAAGTTCCTATACTATTCGGGCTGCACAAAATGCAATAATAACGGGGAAGTCCATACAGAGCCTTATGCGTGCGCTTGTTGGCCGATTAGTCCCAAGGTCTGCTTATATAGGGGAACACTGATGACAATGCTCATTTTAACAAGCGAGTCGCACCCGGATGACGGCACTATCTATCAGTCGCCCCGGCAACTGGTAATTCAATTGATTTTGTATTGATGCAATGGTTGCCGTTTTATCGCAGTAATTAACATTACGCGGGGTCGTTTACGCCATCAAAATGCCTGAGCATTGCCTTTGATGTCGTAAACAATTTTGTAATATCCGCTCGGGACGGTATGCGGTTCATCTGCATTGGGTAGTGATGGCATATCGTCGGTATAGAGTGTACCGAGAATTCAACAGTATCTATGAACGGAAAACCCTTTGTTCAGAAGCTGAGTTGAGAAAGTATCTTCTGACGCTCGTGGGCAAGGCCGCGCAGACGTCGTGTATTTTCGGCAACGGCACCGGGAGACGGTATTTTTCGGGCTAGGCCCTCCTCAATAGCCGCACGGGCGGTCGCCTCGGCTACATCTGGATATAATGTATCCGACATGGGGCTTGGTGAAATATTGGAGATTGATAGCTCGTCCTCAGATACGTCATTTGCAATGGCGTGGGCCGCCGCGAAACACATTTTCGGCGATACGGATTTTGCATTCGTATCCAGAGCACCCCTTAACAAAGAAGGAAATGCCAGTACGTTGTTACAGTGGTTGGGGAAATCGAACCGTCCGCTGGCAACCAAAACAGCCCCAGCGGCATAGGCTACATCTGGCAAAATTTCCGGAACCGGATTGGCAAGCGAGAAAATAATGGGATCCGTATTCATTAAACGCATCATATCACTTGAAACAATTCCACCAACTGATAGCCCAATGAATAGATCTGCCCCAGTCATCGCTTCCTCGAGGCCCCCCTTTATACACAACACATTGGTTTGTTCGGCAACACGCTGCAGGTGAGCATGGGGCTGTTTTTGATCCCTACTGAGGATTCCGTCCTTGTCCACGACAACAATATCCTGAAACCCCAGCAGAAATAGCATTTCAACACATGCCGTCCCGGCCGCCCCACAACCACAGAGGGCAACTCGTTGATTAACGGGCTTTCTGTCGAGCACTTTAAGCGCATTGATCAGGACCGCTGTAATTGCCGTGGCTGTACCATATTGATCATCATGCATGATTGGTACTGGTAATGAGCCAAGTTGACCCATCACCTCAAAGCAACGAGGTGCGGCTACATCTTCCAGATTAAACGCACCAAAAGTTGGCGCAAGAGCCTTGATAGCTGAAACAAGTTCATCGCCGCTGCTAACGTCGAGACAAAGTGGCATACAGTCGATGCCCGCCAGCAATTTGAACATGACGGACTTCCCTTCCATCACAGGCATACCCGCGTATGGCCCCACATTACCCATTCCCAATACGGCAGTTCCATCTGTCACAAGTGCGATCAAATTGTCCTTTGCCGTCTGTTCGTGGAGCAGGTCAGGGTTTTCATATATGGCGCGAACCACATGGCCAACACCGGGGGTGAAAGCGATAGCAATATCCTCGATACCTTTTATAACAACCTTGGGCAGAATTTCGATCTTGCCATGACCATAGTAAACGTCCCGGCCAAATGCCATCGCGACATCGGCCGGGACAGGAGTTTTTTGATTGCTCATATTAATTACTAACCAATCTATTGACGACCTTCTTAGCCGCGTCATAACCTTCTCGGACGAGAATTTCATACAGCGGAATCTGCCCGATTTGGGACCATACATAGTTCTTAAGCTGGTTAAAAGGTAGCCCGTTAAGGTCATCATCGGATATACCGAGAGACTCCTGTGCAATTTGCTTCAACATTGGCCACGTATAAAGATGTGCCGCCCCCATCGTATAGGGCCAGTTCATGTCCGACATGTGAGTGACCCATTGCTCTGCTGGTTGAGTCCCCAAAGTTAACTTGCCATTCTTGCGTTCCAGTAACCCGTAATCGACAGGATCAACCTGGGCAAGGATGGCCGCAGAACTGATAAAATGACAAACCCGATCAAGACCAACCCAGTTTGCGACAACATCCCGTCCATCCATTGAAGCATCCAACATTGACATTTGATGGGCCGCAGCCATGGCCATGACGATCCTGGCATCAAACCGCCTGTGCATGAGTTCTGCGGTGACATAAATACAATGTGCATGCCATGTATCACCATAGACGGTGCGTGGCTCTTCCAGCCATGAGCCATCTTTCTGCCATTGATATAGCCAGACTTTCGGATACTCGTGAACCAAAAGCGATGCGACCGGAAGGTCGCGATTAATTGGCAAACCATACATCTGGCGATAGTTCTCAGTATAATTATCTGCGATACGGATATTATAAGCCACGGTCAAAGCCAGTCCGCCAGGGTGGGCATTATAAAAATCATTGTGGCTGGACGGCGCTGTCAGATATGTCTGGGGGTTCATATGACCTGATGGCCAGACATAATCAGGATTGTCGTCTGCATGGAAAAAACCAAGCTTGACCATTTCATTAAACATTTTCTGGCGATCATCTTCACCCGGATACATCTCAAGAAAAGTAATCTTGGGACCGGAAATGCACTCAGTCATCAAGCGCCGGTACCCATCGTCCTCAAGGCTCGCCGCGGTCTGAAGTAATTCATTATAGGTTCCGGTGATCAGACGTGATGCGAGCGCCATCTCCTCCGGACTCATAGCGACTACCTCTTCAAGTGTTCGCGTGGCAGTAAGATCTAGATCCTCTGAAAATTTTGAATACGCAAATTTACCTGGCAACGGACCGCCGGGTCCTCCTGGTCCATGACATACACACATAATACTATCTCCTCATTCTATTTAGATGGATATTAACTTAGAATTTTCCTTACGCGTAAAACTTCTTTTTTTTCATTTATAAAACATATTCGTTTGATAATTTAGCAAGTGATCCGGTTTTGGTTCAAAGCCGAACCATGCCGATTTTCCTTTAGCGATTGGATTGTCTGGTGTCACTTTCACCCTCAGCGTAATGCCTCCAAACCGCAAATCAAGAATTGACTTGCTGCCAAGATGCTCAACCCACAAAATATCTGCATGATGTGGTGTACCTAGCGAAGATGAAGCCGAAACATTGATGTCTTCGGGCCGTACCCCAATCGCCAGTTTATCTTGAAGGATATTATAGTCGTTGATCTGTTTAATGCCGGGGACAGGAAAACGCAAACCAGCAATTTCAATGCCAGAGACACCATCGTTATGATACATTTGTGCCGCAAGGATATTCATTGGCGGTTGACCGATAAATTCCGCGACAAACCTGTTTGCAGGTTTTTTATAGATTTCCTCAGGTGTCCCTATTTGTTGGAATTCCCCTTCATGAAGTACCGCTATACGGTCGGACATAGACATGGCTTCCACCTGATCATGGGTGACATAAATTAATGTCTGTCCCAATTTCTTGTGAATTTCTTTGAACTCAATTCTAAGCGATGCCCTAATCCGGGCATCAAGGTTTGTTAGTGGCTCGTCTAACATCAAGAGATCAGTTTGTTTAACAATTGACCGCCCAATGGCTACCCGCTGTTGTTCCCCGCCGGAAAATGTTCTGGGCAAGCGTTCCAAAACATGTGTCACTTTTAGCATTTCAGCGAGTTCCACCACCCGGTCACGGATTGTACTTTCCTTGGTTCCTGCGGTTCGTAGCGGGAAGGCTATATTTTCAAACCCAGTTAAATTTGGAAAAAGCGCCATATTCTGAAACAACAAGCTTACATTTCGATCTTTTGGCTGGGTATTCGTAACATTCCGACCCTTGATCGTAACCGTGCCTTTTGCAGGCTGGACAAGTCCGGCGATAGTCTTTAACAATGTTGATTTTCCCGCGTTAGTCGGACCGACGACACAAAAAAACTCGCCCTCTTTCACCCCAAATTCGGCTTCTGCAAGCACTCTCTTATCATCGAAAGTAACATCTAACTCTTCTACCGCAAGCTGGTTCATGCGGTTTCATCCAGTTTGTCTGGATGATGGATCTGGTCGGTCGCTGGATCGACAAGACTTACATCCTTCAGGTCGAATGCCACATGTACATTATCACCTTCGCGGGCAAATCCTGGTGACACCATAACGGTCATCGATTCATCACCATATATGACATGGAGCACATGTTCAGAACCATAATTTTCAACCAGTTTGACGATCACCCCAACAGAGCCAGAAAATGGTTCATGTTCCACCGTAATGTGATGAGAGCGAATCCCCAGTAGATATTTTCCGGATTCGCCCCATCCTCTCTGTAACCGCATCTCTTTGTGCGCCTGCGTAGAGAGCAATAATGCGTCGCTCGTACTGAAGACTTCACACGACATCATATTGATTAGCGGTTCACCGATAAATTCAGCAACAAATCGAGATTGAGGTCTGCGATATATATCTTCTGGCGAATCGATTTGCAAGATGTTGCCATTGTTCATAACGGCTATCTGATCGGACATCGACATTGCCTCTATCTGGTCATGAGTCACATACAAAACTGTCTGCTCGAGATCCTTCTGAATTTGCTTCAATTCGCCTCGTAAAGAGGCCCGCAGTGCCGCATCCAAGTTCGACATGGGCTCATCTAAAAGCAGAAGTTCTGGTTTTGTAACCAAAACACGCGCAAGGGCAACTCGTTGCATTTCACTCATATTTAAATCACTTCCGCGATTATTCATAAGTCCGTTTAGACCCAGTTTTTCAGCGAACTCAGCGACAGACTTTTCGCGTTCCACGCGGCGAACTTTTTGTGCTTCCAGGCCAAACAGCAAATTTTGTTTCACCGATAACTTGGTGAAAATTGCGTAATCCTGGAAAACAAGACCGATACGCCTCTTTTGTACGGGGATGTGTGTAATTGGATTTCCATCGATTAAAACTTCGCCCGATGTCGGTTCCAGAAAACCGGCAATCAATGCCAAGGTTGTTGACTTGCCACAACCTGACGGGCCAAGCAGCGACAAAAACTCACCACGCTTCAAAGTCAGGTTTGACCCCTTTACGGCTTCGGCACCATCGAAAACTTTTCGGAGATCACGAATCTCTAATTTAATGGCATTGGCGTTTGACTGGATCATCGTTTTACCGCCCCGAAGGTTAAGCCACGAACAATATGGCGTTGAATCAAGTATCCAAACAAGATGACCGGCAGGGTGGAAACTGTTCCCATCGCAGCCTGAACACCATAGAGTTTCCCTGAGGATGCTGATACATAATTCGCCACCTGCAACGTGACCGTAACCACATTACCGGCTGTTAATACCAGCGCAAACAGAAATTCCGACCAGTTCAGGATGAAGATAAACAATGCCGTAGAAAGAATGCCACCTTTAACCAGCGGCAGAGTCACCGTCAAAAATGCTCGTAATTGAGTCATGCCATGGATCATCGCAACCCCTTCCAGTTCAGCCGGGACATCATCAATGAAGGAGCGGATCATCCATATCGAAAAGGGTAATGTAAATGCGGTATATGCCAATATGAGGCCGAAATAGGTATCGGACAATTTCAAAATTGAAAACAGAACCACCATTGGCACCACAACGGCAATTGGTGGCACCATACGAACCGTCAGGAATTGGAATGGATAGTTTTTACCGCCAGTATTAAAACGAACAATGGAATAAGCCGCCAGAGTACCGAAGGTGACAGAAAAGAATGTCGCCACGATGGAAATTATCGCCGAGCCTTTAAATGCCTTCCACGCACTTCCTGAAACCTTGTAATCTAGTGAGCCACTCTGTTGAGTCGCGAACTCCCGTGCCATATCAGGAAAAAACACAATCCGGTAGTTCTGTAAAGTGGGATTATCAGTTAGCCAGATTGGTGGCCAACTCGCCCACTCTTCGAACGGTTTGAAGGACGTCGCGATCAACCAGTATATCGGGAAAAAAGCGATTATCGCTGCAATGATCACAGCCGTTCGTTTTAGCACGGTCACCCAGATTTTAGTTTGATGCATCTTAGTACTCCTAACCATGCTTGCGAAGTGGTTTCGCAAGCACAAGACAAATAGAAACCACCACGGCCAGAACCAGTAATGCAGCAGCAGCTATATAGCCCATACGAAAATACACAAACGCGCCATTGTACATGTACATGGAGATTGTCTCTGTCGCCCCACCTGGCTGACCTCGAGTAAGAATATAGACAGGATCAAATATCTTAAATGTTTCAATCGCACGAATGACAACTGCAATGGATATGACTGGCAATAAAAGCGGAAACATCACTTTGAAGAAAATTCGAGCCGGGCTGGCCCCAAGGCTAATTGCCGCTCTAATTTGATTCTCCGGCAAATTCATCAAACCCGTCAACATCAACAAAAACATCAGAGGAGTCCACTGCCAAATCTCAGCCATCATGATCGGCACCATTGCCCATGTTGGGTGAGAAAGCCAAGAAAATTCAAATAACTGTCCGGTAACAAGAGAAATCAGATGATTGATTGGGCCATGATCATTGAACAGCATGAAAAATGCATTCGCCGCGTCGACTGGTATGATCATCATTGGCAGAATAATGATGCTGACAGCTAACTTTCGCCATGGCCATTCATCCATGAAGAACAGCGCCAACCCCAACGCAAGAATCAGTTCAACCATAATACAAAAAACGACGACGAACAGGGTGCGTATTAGCGAGTTGACGAAGCGTTCGTCATACCAAAGGTCATAAAAATTCCAGAACCAGTTAAAGGAAGCATTAAACCATGCAACATTTTGTGTTGGTTGCCAGTCAGTCAGGGCAAGCCATATCAAGATCAAAGTTGGCACAACGACAACTGCCATTATCGTCAATTGCGCTGGCAGCACGAGTCGTACATTGAAAGGGATTCGGCTCATTTAAATTTCACCTTCATTTTTGTCGGAACGTAATATTGGGCAGCATTCATCATGTCAGTTAAATTCACTCGTTTATATTTCGTAGAAAAAAGCGCTGAGCACACCTTTAGGGGACTCAGCACATTCAGTCTCGCTATATCAATCGATCGCGAACAGATCCTGGGTATTGAGATTTAAGGAATGACCACTGAACTTCCTGGCTCCGCTTTCCCATACGGCGTGTGATTCGCTCCCAAGCACGGGCCGTATCATCCAATGCCTGTTTGGCAGTTTTAATGCCAACATCAGCAGCAGCCAGATTTGTCCGAAGCTCATCAAAGTATTCGCCTTGGCCTTTGAGATACAAATCTGGAATAGCGTTCTTCATCGAAGCCCTATGAACAGCCAGGAATTCTGGCGTATAGGTTTTCTTGATTTCACTGTCTTCGTAATGAACACTGCGGGTTGGATCAAAGTATCCACCGGGATCACGGACCGCGATGGTGGACATTTTCGGGCTGCAAGCGAACAGGGAATACAGATAAGCAATCTCGGTTTCCCGAGATACCGATGACACCACGTAGTTCCATCCCCAATTGAAGTACGGGGTCCTTAGTAGTTCGCCATCGATCATTCCGCCTGGTGTTGGGCCAAAGGCCATCTTGCCCTTGAGTGAGGACTTGTCACTGTTGAGGTATTTCTGCGTGCCGCCCCAACCAATATTGCAGAACTTATCGCCTTTGCCAAAAGCTTCAAAATTTTCAAACAGGCCGTTTGTACGTGCTCCAGGGTATTGATGCTTTGACGCGGCCATCATTTCTTCCAGGGCCTGAACGCCAGAGACATTATTTATCTGAGGATTTAAATCATCGTCCAGCGGGAAATACCCTTTGGCATGGAAACGAACCCACCATTCCCAGGCGAGAAAATACTGGGTGCGGTACAGTGCACCACCATACATACCATCGCCTGGACGATGGAAATGAGCCATCATCGCATCCAGCTCCTCCCAGGTATCAGGGACCTTCAACTCATAACCATTTTTATCTGCAAATTTCTTGTTTTCTTCCGGGTTTTCTAGCCAGTCCTTATTATAGAACATAAGGTACGCATCGCCATCAGTCTGATATCCATACAGGCTTCCTTTATAGTAATCTCCAGTCGAATATAGCGCATCCTTCTGGTAACTTTCAGGCTCGTATTTGTTTGCAAACTGGTCCAGATTGACAAGAATTCCTGATTCAACAAGATCGGGGATGCCAAATGTTGCTGGCAAAGCTAGATCAAATGCACCCGATTTCGCGACCGATTCCAACAAGATTTTCTGTGTGATTTCGCCGAGTGGCACTTCCAGATATTCAAAGGCAATACCGGTCTGAGCCGTGAACAGGTCGGCGACAGGTTTAACATTACCCAAAGACCCTGAAGGCTGTAAAATTTTTAGAGTAATATTCCGTCCGGCCGCCAGTTCTTTCGCCTTTGCTGCCGCCATCGTATGTACATCGCTCAATGACGTCGCGTGCGCCTTCCCCGGTGCGAAAATTAGGGATGGGGCAGCAATCGCTGCTGTCGCACCTAAAGCCACGGATGTCACAAAGCGCCTGCGTTCTTGACTAGTTACTGAATTTCCTCGTTTCATTTATGATCTCCTCATTATGGTTATTTAATTTATTAAATGCCCAAACCGAACAAAAGTGTCCATAGTTTGGTGTTTTTACATGACGCCATTTCCTTGCCCCCTCCAGAGCCTCTGTTATTTCACGACTGCCACTTTTGAGCGACTCTGACTGATCAATGTTGGATCCGTATTTGTAAATCTTTCGCGCCGTACGTCTGCTGTAATCTGGTGAGCGAGCAGGCCTTCCGCTTCACATTGGCGTGAGACAATCGGAGCGAACTGGTAGCTTGCGTGCGGCGTCATGCGCTGATAGGTTACAGTTTTGATGAATTTTCCAACCCAAAGGCCACCTGTATATCGAGCTGCTCCACCCGTGGGCAAAGTGTGATTGGTGCCAACCCCTTTATCGCCATACGCTACAGTAGTTTCCTCACCAACAAACAAACTACCGTAGTTTTTCAGATTGGCGAGGTAGTAATCATCGTTTGCAGTCATTACCTCCAAATGTTCAGGTGCATATTCATCACTGGTCGCGATGGCCTCCTCATCGTCTGCAACCACGACAATTTCTCCGTAATCACGCCAAGAAACAGATGCAATGCTCCTTGTTGGCAACACTTCGAGTTGTCGTTCTACTTCGACTAGTACCGCTTCTCCAAGCTTATGCGAGGTAGTTATGAGCCACGCAGGGCTGTCCGCACCATGCTCGGCCTGACCCAGAAGATCTGTCGCTACCAGAGATGCATCAGCGCTGTCATCCGCAATAACACAAATTTCGCTCGGGCCCGCCATAAGATCGATGCCCACGTTGCCATATAATTGCCGCTTGGCTTCCGCCACATAAGCATTCCCCGGCCCTGTGATCATATCGACAGCGTTCATGCCAATGCGACCATAGGCCATGGATGCCATGGCCTGAACGCCACCCAAGCAATAAATCTCATCGGCTCCCGCAGCATGAAGTCCAAATAGTGTGGGGGCAAAAATGCCATTTTCGTCACGCGGAGGAGCACAACCGACAATATGTGAGACCCCTGCTACACGGGCCGTCCCAACAGACATGGCCGTCGCGCTAATCAGTGGATACGCACCGCCAGGTATATAACAACCAACACTTTTTAGGGGAATGTGTTTATGTCCAATTGTTGTGCCAGGTCTGAGCTCAACCTCGATTTCTTGCATTGAGTCAAGCTGTCGGCGAGCAAACTCCTGAATTTGATGGAGACAGATGAGGTAATCGGCCTTAAAAGTTTCAGGCAATTTTGCCGTTACCGACCGAATCTGATCCTCCGTAACTCGAAAAGCTTTATCCCATTTGTCCAGCTCATTACTATATTTTTTGACAGCTGAATCACCGTTCTCATCGATATCAGAAAGCATTTTACGAACGGTTTTCTCTACCTGCATGCTGCGTGTTTCGATGGCAGGTGCGGCCTTTTTTATATAATCTCGCATCTTCATGATCTCTATGTTATGAATTGTTCCTGATAATGTATGCGCGTACATTTTAGATATTTTTTTTCCCTTCTTTTTCATAAAATAGTAAATTAGGAAGGCGTAAAAATAATAAACGATATGACTTTCCAAGTCAAATCTGTAAATAATATATTTTTAAATCTTTAACTAATTGATATTTAACATTTTTATTGCCCACTAACTTCAAAAAAATCTATGACGAATATTTCTAATTTATTTCTTGTAATTGATTCAGATGCTATTTATACCAGAATTAGTGTAGATGCTTGCATTTAATTTGCATAATGATGTACATTACTATGGCCACAAAGGCACGTGATAATCATTTTTTTCGATTCATGAAAGTTAAGGTGAATTAGCCAGATGGCAAATAGTACAAAAAAGGCGAAAGCCAACCCCAAAGGAAATATCTCAACGATCAAGGCCATCGCAGATATAGCATGTGTTTCCACCGCTACCGTATCACGGGTAATAAGTTCTCCAGAGAAAGTAAAAGGCGAAACACGCGAACGCATCCTCTCAATCATGAAGAAAAATCACTTCGTTGCTGATGGACTTGCCATGGGGCTTGCATCACAACGCTCCAGAACAATCGGCTTGGTGATTCCAACCATAGCTAATTCCATTTACGCGTCATCTACCCAGGCGATTCAGAAAAAAGCTCAGGCTGAGGGCTATACGGTACTCGTCTGTATCTCCGAATATTCAGCGTCGGCGGAGGCGGATATGATCCATCGGTTACTGGCACATCGCGTAGACGGCCTAATTCTTACCGGCGCATCGCGAAAAGACGAGCTCTACCATAAAATCATTCACAACAATGTGCCCTTTATCATTACATGGCAAATGACACATTCACGGGATATTCCATGCATATCCTTCGATAATTTTAAAGCTGCATCAAAGGCTACTGAGTACCTGATTAGCCTCGGACATAGGCGCATCGGGTTGATATGCGGACAGACAAAAGTCAATGACAGGGCGTTTGAGCGCCGTCGAGCCTATGAAGAATGCCTGAGCCGTCACGGTATTGGCATTGACACCGACCTCATTCTCGAATGTGAATTCGATATGATCGAAAGCCATTCGATGATGACTAAAATAATAAGCAACCACAACAGACCAACGGCTGTATTCTGTGCTAACGACGTTCAGGCAATTGGAGCAATTGCCGCCTGCCGCGACGCTGGCCTGAAAGTTCCCGCTGATATTTCAATTATCGGTTTTGACGATTTACCTATTGCACGTTGCACTGTTCCACAACTAACGACGGTTCGCGTCCCCACCTATGAAATGGGTGAACGGGCCGCAGATTCTCTCTTTGGCGCAATTCGAGGCAAAGAGATCGTATCTGCGGAGCTGCCAACTGACTTGATCTTGAGGAGTTCCACAGCTGCTCTGGAAAAATAAATACACATGAAGTCTGGCATTGGTATCGGGATACCCCATATTTACGAAGCGTAATGATTATTTGCTGACAAGATAAAGGGCATCTCTAAAAACACGCTTTTCCGCGATTACCGCTTTATCAACAGGCTGCGTGAAAACTATTAGCTATAAATATTAAGTACTTTATGAAACTCGAATTTATATTACACTCGGGATTGATGTGGGTAATTGACAGCTGCTTACCCTCGTTTTTCAACATCGCGTTGGAAATAAAATTTCTAGCACAAGGCAATCAACAACCCCGTAGCAAGCTTTCTCGTAACCTCGAATTCGCTTCGCGAAAAGGGGTATGCAAAAGCTTAAGGTCAAAATCAAAAGACTTTTCGCAGCAAGCTGCGGGGAATTAAACCCTCAGAGATTAAAATCACCATCGAAACAGCCGATGACCCACTTATTGAAACAGTTTCTCTCATACTGGGCTATGATATTTTGAATCACTACTATCTCGTTAAAATCATCTGACCTTCTGTACATGTTAATACCACCCCAAACCCGCGCATAAATGCCACGATTACCGAGCTTCGATTGTGACCGTGGACAATAGAAATATGGCCGCCAAACTCACTACTTTACCCGTACCACGCAGGTTGTCGATAGCGCTCAGTCGCGATGAAGTCAGTCGATTGGTGCTAGCAACTCATTGCCTGAAGTACAAAGCTGCTTTCTCGGTGACCTATGGTGAGGATCTGCGCATCAGTGAAGTGGTAGGCCTTAAAATTCGTTGCGTCGTCGACCTGATGTCGTCCATATTCAGGGACATCGCGGGGCGCGAGATAAGTTTCCAGAAAATTCGCTACAGGGGTTTGAATATGCCCTTGCAGCGGGTGTTCAGATACTTGAGTTAGATATTCTCTTCATGCGTGATGATCAGATTGTTGTGACTCACAATCCGACGCTACACCCGGACACCACGCGGAACGAAGCCGGCGAATGGATTGACGCGCAGGGTAATATCATGATCCGCGACCTAGACCTGAAGGAATTGCAAAAGTACGACGTCGGACGCATTCGTGCGGGTAGCAGTACGCTAGAACGGTTCCAAGAACAGCGCGGTTTAGATAACGTGGCTATTCCAACGCTTAAAGATATTTTTGAGTTGCTGAGCCAAAACGAGAATGAGTTGGTCTGGCTCAATATCGAAGTGAAATCGGATCCGCTGGAACCCGAAAAAACTGCGCCGTTACGTCAACTGGTTGAACAGCTTTATACCCAGATCTGCTTTTTCAATATGGAGCGACGGGTGTCGATACAGAGCTTTGACTGGAACGCGTTTCTCAAATTTCAGAAAGGTGCACCCGAAATTGCGACATCCTATTTGTCCAGTATTGGCTCCGCAGAAAGGAGTGCGGGCAATAATATTTATCCCGGTTCCCCCTAGATGGGTCCCTTCGCGACCGCCTTTCCCCTGGACGGTCAATGGACGAGGCGAGATCGACCAGATGATAGGTCTTGAGGTGGACGGAATAATCACCGACTATCCTGCAATGGCGTGCGAACACATTCGGTCCAAAGAGCTATCACCCTAAAACACTGTCCCGAAAATTAGCCGAGGCCGCCCTAGAAAAAATCGGACCAGTTTTCGAGGGAACATCAAGACTTTGGGCAGATGGTGTGGCCTGCCTGGCGGCGGCTTTCCGGTGGATGGTATTGCGATATTAGTCGATACACTTATGGCCAACTACCCGTTCCTGATAATGACACATGGAGCAGTTAACTGAAGCGTCCCCTTGGCTTTATAGACCAGTTAAAACCTAAGGGTGGGCGACTTAAGTTGAGAACGACTGTTCCAGCTGTTGATCACTGTGAATCCAATATACCGGTAACCAGTAAATTTATGTACGGAGGCCCGATAGGTGCCTGATTGATAGCTCAACCCCGCCTATCTTAAATCAGCGTGGTTTGTAGATACCGACGACCCACCTTTTTACTCACGGTACCAGTGGCTGTTAAAGTCGAAGTAAAGCCGTTAATAGGAATGTCTGATAACGCAGCTCACGGGTGCCATTAATCATGCGTTCGACTTCCTTCACGCTCAGAATATCCGGCAGTACCCGCGTTTGAGGTGGTTTAACAATGTCCACCCAAACCCATTGACGCTCTAAAACGTATTTAAAAAAGAACTGAAGGCCATTGCGATCAATTTTAACGGTACTCCAGGAGTGGCTTTTCACCAGCGCGGTAAAGTAGTCTTTCAGGTGGCCTTGGGTTAACTGATCAGGACACAGATCAAAGAACTCGGTAATCCGCCGAATGGCACGGGCGTATGAGTCAATGGTCCGCTCAGCCTTGCCTTGTCGATGCAATGCGTTAACATGTTGTTGATATAAGGATTGGTACTTTT
>JBDNJA010000077.1:0-14718 GCA_041688005.1 Gammaproteobacteria bacterium | reverse complement strand
TCCATCCGGTGGTCGAATCGGCGATTGTTTTGGATAAACCTTGTTCTGTTTCCAAGATAGATGGTTTTGAATCTGGTGTTGTCAGTGTTCAGGATGCGGCCGCGCAATTGGCTGCCGAGTTACTCGATTGTAAGCCAGGGACGCGGGTGTTGGATGCCTGCGCCGCACCAGGTGGAAAGTCTGCACATATATTGCAAACTTGTGAGGACGTGACTTTGGTTGCGATCGATAAGGATGAGTCTCGATTGGCACTCATAGAGAAAAATTTACAACGCATTGGTAGGCAGGCACATTTTCGGCAGGTGCTGCTGAAATGCGGCAACGCAACTGAACCAGGTGAGTGGCATGATGGTACGCTATTCGATCGTATTTTAGCGGATGTTCCTTGTTCTGCTAGTGGTGTTATACGTCGACATCCTGATATCAAACTGTTACGCCGTGACGATGATATTCCCAACCTGGTGTTACAACAGCAAGCTATCTTGTTGGCCTTGTGGCCGTTACTGAAGCCGGGCGGCGTTATGATTTATAGCACTTGCTCGATTTTTAAAGATGAAAATGAGGGGCAGATGGCCTGGTTTATCGATAACCATAAAAACTGCACGGTAAATCGCTTGAATTCAGTACAATGGGGCCACAAACGCCCATATGGTCGGCAGATATTACCGGGGCAGCAAGGGATGGACGGATTTTATTATGCGAAAATACACAAAACTATCATGAAGAGTGATCAGAAAAACTGATGTTTGTTAGATACCGCTTCAATTGGATTCGAAGTGTCCAGGCAGTATTGTTTGGATTACTGATCAGCGCTACGTTAATCGCACAAGGCGAGTCTGCTTTTAACATAAAAACCGCCCGTTTCACGATGCAAGATAGCCTGGTATTGCTGGATTCAACGATAGATATAGACCTTCCAAAGTACATTAATAAGGCTATTGATCAGGGTTTTGCGGTACCCTTAATGTTTGAAGTGGAGGTGCTCAAATATAGTCAATACTGGTTTGATGAAAAGTTGTTGTCACTCAAGCAACAATACCAGTTGCACTACCTACCGATGCTCAGCTCTTATGCCATATTCGATGTCAATGCGAATCAACGGCTGTACTTTAATAGCCGACAGCAAGCAGTACGATATCTCAAGGTGATCGACGCCTACCCGATGTTCGATATCACCAATATCAATCAGTCGGGCCGGCTCTATGTGCGCATACGAGCAGGTATTGATGTCGATGAACTACCCCTACCACTCAAGTCTAGTTCTTTGTGGGACAACGACTGGGGACTGCAAAGTGACTGGTTTGAATGGGAAATAGACCGACCACAATGACGCATTCTGCGATTCGCAACTCCCTGTCTATTTTAGCGCTGGTGATCCTGCTTGTGGTGTCACTCTATGCGATAAGCGACGCCACCTCAAACTCGGCAAATTTTGGCAAGTACTATAGCTGGTTGGTTTTTTTCAATGCGATAGGCCTCATCGCATTGATCGGTCTTATCGTTTACAACGTCTTAAAATTAGTCATTCAGTATCGGCTGAAGACAATCGGCTCGCGCCTGACAACTCGGATGATTGGCGTCTTTGTTTTATTAACGATTATCCCAGTTAGTATCGTGTATTATTTTTCGCTCAGTTTTATCCACCGAAGCATCGATAGCTGGTTTGACGTGGGTATTGAAGTCGCACTGGAAGACTCGCTAAAGTTAGGACGTAGTGCGCTGGACTTAAGAAAGCGAGAGGCATTAAACAAGACTCGGCTAATTGCCTCAGAAATACCTAACGTAAACGGAAATATCCTATTCGTTTATCTCGATGATATGCGCGAGCAGCAAAACGCTATCGAGTTAACACTGGTGGATCATAGTCAGTCGATCATTGCCTCGAGCAGTATTGATTCAACCATCATGCCAACCGCATTATCGCTTACCGACGTAGGTGAGCTTGACCAAGATAGTCATTATCTAACGTTGGAAGACAGCCAGATCTCAGGTCTTGCGATTCGGGTAGCGGTACAGGTACAAAGCATTGACGCGACCGAAAAAGCGAAAACACTACAGGCACTATTCCCATTTACTGACAGGCTAAACGAACTCACCATTAGTGTGCAGGCCGCCTTCGATCGTTACAAACAACTGTCAGTATTGCGCGTGCCGCTAAAAACCAGTTTTACGCTGGCGCTCTCTTTAATATTGTTATTGAGTGTGCTATCGGCGATCTGGCTCGCATTTGTTGCCGCGCGTAATTTAGTCGCCCCCATTAATGAGCTGGTCGAAGGGACAAAATCGGTGGCGGCGGGCGATTATGAAAAACAATTGACCGTATCAGGTACCGATGAACTGGGCTTCTTATTACGGTCATTTAATACTATGACACGTAAAATATCGCACACACGAGCCATAGCCGAAAAAAGCCAGGCGATGGAGGCGATGCAGCGCAATTACCTCGAATCGGTGATGGAGCACATAACCTCAGGCGTACTCACTATTGATGAAGCAGGGTTTATCAAAAGTGGCAACCCAGCGGCCTGTCTTATATTTTCGGTAGATAGCCTTTTCTTTACCGAACTATCGATTAAAGATGTTTTGACGTCATACCCACGGATGGCTGTTTTCTTTGAAGTCGTACAACGGCAAATGAAAAATCAGGACGAATGGCAGGAAGAAGTCACGATCGTAGGCCCCGGTGGCAAAAAGAACCTGCGAGTGACTGGTACTACCATTCAATCTCAACTAGGAGAACGGCGCGAACAAGTCATCGTGGTTGATGATTTAACCGAATTGATTCAGGCAGAAAAAGACTCGGCCTGGAGTGAAATGGCGCGTCGACTTGCACACGAAATTAAAAATCCGCTCACCCCTATTCAATTGTCGGCTGAGCGCTTGCAGCGAAAATTGAGCACTGAAGTCACGGGTGAAAAACAGGAAATGTTGAATCGATATACCCATACCATTGTGCATCAGGTTGAGGCAATGAAAACGATGGTTAACGAATTTTCGGATTATGCTCGTTCAGCATCGCAAAACCCGGAGCCAATCGATTTAAACGCAATGCTCGAAGCGATAGCTGTTTTGTACCACGACAATCGCACTCATTTGTCGATAGATATGTCACTCGATAGTACGAGGCCTCTCATTTTAGCTGATGGTATCCGGTTACGTCAGCTAGTACATAATCTGCTGAAAAATAGCCTCGAAACGATTGAAGGAAACGGTTGGGTAAAGCTGAAAACAAATTGCACATTGTATTTTGGGCAAGCCTGTGTAGAGCTTAGTGTCGAAGATAATGGCAAAGGTATCGCCGCTGACGTTGCCGATAAAATATTTGAGCCCTATGTGACAACAAAAGTGAAAGGTAGTGGCCTGGGCCTGGCTATAGTCAAAAAAATAGTCGATGAGCATGGCGGTGCAGTTTGGGTAGAAAATTCGGAGCAAGGTGGCGCTCGCTTTATTGTTCGCTTGCCAATGATATCCGAATCAGATGAAACCCCCGTCATTGCTGACCATGTCGGTATCAAACATAGCAGTATAAATAATAGCAGTACTAAAAAGGGTGAGGTTATTTAATGAGTGCAAGAATACTGGTGGTTGATGATGAACCCGATATCCGATTTTTGCTTAAGGATATTCTCGAAGATGAAGGTTATCGGGTGGATGTCGCAGAACATGCCAAAGCCGCGAATGAAAAGCGCAGCGCCAATAAGCCTGATCTGGTTTTACTCGATATATGGATGCCTGAAGTCGATGGTGTAACACTACTTAAGGAATGGAAGTCATCACAAACCGATACCTGTCCTGTGGTCATGATGTCGGGGCACGGCACGGTAGAAACCGCGGTCGAAGCAACCAAGTTTGGTGCCTATGATTTCGTTGAAAAACCACTGTCGATGGCGAAGCTGTTAAATACAGTCAAAGCGGCACTTGCCAGTGCGGCTGTATCAACTGAAAAAGCGCGTCACAGTAAAAAAGAAGAGCCCGTTGGCAATAGTGAGATTGTCCGGCAATTAAAGCTAGGTATGCAGTCAATTAGTAGTGCTAGTCATCCGGTATTTTTTTCAGGTGCCAATGGTAGTGGCAGAAAAATATGGGCGTCCTATTTGTGTGAATTATCGGGTTCTTCGCTTCAATTTTTCGACCCATCAAAGCGTTTTAATCAATACTTCCCCCTGGCCAGTAGTCTTTATATAGAGGAAGTGAGTGACTTATCACTCGATGTACAATCGAGTCTATTACAGGCAATTTCGGACGGGCGTGACTCGAAACATCGGTATATTGTCGCCAGTCGATCCAGTTACCACGAGCTAACCGAAAGCCCCAGCATCTTGCCAAATATTGCCGCATACTGGCGTGATGCTATCTATATCCCATCATTATATGAGCATATTGAGGATATTCCCGAATTACTCGAGTACTATGTCAACTGGTATAGCGACCATGAGCAATTGCCCTATCGCCACTTTGGGGTTGCAGCCCAAAATTTGTTACGAAATTACGAGTGGTTAGGTGATATTTTACAGCTCAAACAATTCATCAAAACAATCCTTGGAAATAGTGATAATGAAACTATCGAGCTCGAAGAAATCGAGCTTATTTTTAAAAAGTTTCAGTCGCTGGCCGTGCTAAATGAAGCCAATACGATGCAGTTAACGGTTAACCTGGATATGGATTTACGCGAAGCACGGGAAGTCTTCGAGAGAGAGTATCTATCACGCCATCTCGAAATGTGTGGCAACAATATGACTGAACTGGCGCGACGAGTCGGTCAGGAAAGAACGAATTTGTATCGAAAGTTAAAGAGCCTGGGTCTGCACAATAAAAAATAGATCCAGAATTCAGACCCCGAATTCAGATCCAGAAATATATCCCAAAAAACACCCAGAAAGTATAATACTAATCATGAATATCATAATACTCGGTGCAGGTCAGGTCGGCTCGACAGTCGCAACAGAACTTGCCAGAGAAGAGTCCAACGAAATAACCATTGTCGATAAAGACCAGCAAATTCTATCTGATTTGCAGGACCGGTTAGACCTACGAACCATTTGTGGTAATGGCTCTTATCCCAATATATTAGAGGCAGCCGGCGCCGATGATGCCGACATGCTTATTGCGCTGACCAATAGCGATGAAACCAATATGATGGCCTGCCAGATAGTATCGTCGTTATTTCATACCCCAACCAAAATTGCTCGTATTCGTTCACCTGAATATTTGCGTAACCCTGATTTATTTTCGCCTGACTCGATCCCTGTCGATTTTATGATTAGTCCAGAATCTCTGGTCACCGACTATATTCACCATCTCATTGAGCATCCAAGTGCACTTCAAGTACTTGATTTCGCCAATGGCAAGGTGCAGTTGGTAGCCGTCAAAGCCTACGACAGCGGACCACTAGTGGGCCATGCGCTCAAGACAATGAAGCAGCACATGCCGGGTGTCGATATGCGAGTGGCGGCTATTTTTCGCGAAGGTCAGTCAATCAAACCATCGGCGGAATGCGTCGTGGAAGTCGACGATGAAGTCTATTTTATCGCGGCAAGCAAACACATTCCGACGGTAATATCCGAGATGCGTAAGCTCGAAAAGCCCATTAAGCGGGTGATGCTTGCAGGCGGTGGAAATATTGGTGGGCAACTAGCGGCGCTACTCGAGAAAGATTACCAGGTGAAAGTAATCGAGCGCTTTGCCGGAAGAGCAAAACAGTTGTCCGGTATGCTTAATTCTAGCATTGTGTTACTCGGTGATGCCGCCGACCCGGAGCTATTAACCGAAGAAAACATT
Source organism: Gammaproteobacteria bacterium (assembly GCA_041688005.1). GTDB lineage: Bacteria > Pseudomonadota > Gammaproteobacteria. The sequence goes on along the minus strand of JBDNJA010000077.1, from coordinate 8,940 downwards.
GAGAGCATGGATGTATTTTGTGCTCTCACCAATGACGATGAAGCGAATATATTATCGTCGATGCTCGCGAAACGACTCGGCGCTAAAAAAGTGATGTCGCTCATTAATCGTCCCGCTTATGTGGATCTGGTCGAGAGCGGTCTAATTGATATCGCTATCTCACCACACCAGGTCACCATTGGTACGCTGCTGGCCCATATCCGTCGGGGTGACGTGGTTGCCGTGCATGCATTAAGACGGGGGTTAGCCGAGGCTATAGAAGCAATTGCTCATGGCGATAAAAGCTCTTCCAAGGTAGTGGGACGAACCATAGAGCAAGTTAAATTACCGGCTGGCGTTACCATCAGCGCGATAGTGCGAGGTGACAAGGTGGTGATTGCGCACCACGACACCATGATCGAATCTGAAGATCATGTCATTTTATTCCTCACTAATAAGGAAAAAATATCCGACGTCGAACGTTTGTTCCAAGTCGGCTTTACCTATTTTTAATGACTTATTTCTAGTGCGGATATAGCCTTATGCAATTATTAGTTATTCAGCGCATTTTGGGATTGTTGCTCGTCATTTTTAGCAGCACTTTATTACCCCCAATTGCCGTCGAACTGTATTATCAAGACGGCTCAGCACTGCCGTTTGTAGAGGCCTTCTCGTTAACCCTGGTCGGTGGCATCTTGCTCTACCTGCCTGTTAAAAATCAGAAAAAGGAACTAAAACTGCGGGATGGATTTCTCGTCGTCGTGCTGTTCTGGACGGTTTTGGGTATCTTTGGCGGCTTACCGTTTTACTTGTCCGACACACCTGATTTATCAATTACTGATGCGGTTTTCGAGTCGATTTCAGGCTTAACCACGACGGGTGCAACCGTCATCGTCGGTTTAGACCAAATGCCACACTCGCTATTGTTTTATCGACAGGAAATACAATGGCTTGGCGGCATGGGTATTATCGTACTCGCCGTTGCCGTATTGCCCATGCTGGGTATTGGTGGCATGCAGTTATTTCGCGCAGAAACGCCAGGGCCAGTGAAGGATAATAAACTCACGCCGCGTATCACTGAAACAGCTAAGGCGCTTTGGTTTATTTATCTCGGCTTAACCGTTGCCTGTGGCATCGCCTACTGGGTAGCAGGTATGGGTTTGTTCGATGCTATCGCGCATGCTTTTTCGACTGTTTCGATCGGAGGATTTTCGACACATGACGCAAGTATGGGGTATTTCGATAACACTGCTATAGAATTAATCGCTGTTGTTTTTATGCTGTTATCGGGTATTAATTTCGCCATTCACTTTGGCGTCATTCGGAACCGAACATTGCGGCCTTATTGGCGTGATAGCGAATTTAAAGCTTATATCGGTGTACTGGCTGCAGTGAGCGTTATCACTATTGGCTATTTACAAATCAACGGTACTTTTACCTCGACTACAGAATCAATCGTCACAGGTCTATTTCAAGTCGTATCAATCGGTACCACAACAGGGTTCACCACAGCAGAGTACTATTCATGGCCAGGTTTCTTACCAGTGATGCTGCTTTATGTCAGCTTTATTGGTGGCTGTTCCGGCTCGACTGGTGGTGGCATTAAAGTGATTCGAATTTTATTGCTGGTCAAGCAAGGCGCACGCGAATTAAAAAGACTTGTCCATCCAAACGCACAAATAGCCGTCAAAATTGGTAAGAAGCCATTGCCCGAAAAAGTGCTCGAAGCCGTCTGGGGTTTCTTTGCTGCCTATTTTGCAATATCAGCATTAATGATCCTGTTGCTCATGGCCTCGGGGTTGGATCAGGAAACAGCTTTTTCAGCAGTCGCCGCAAGCCTCAATAATTTAGGTCCTGGACTCGGCGATGTAGGTCAAAATTTTTCCTCGATTAACGACTTTGCAAAATGGATTTTATGTCTGGCGATGTTGTTAGGACGATTAGAAATATTCACTCTGCTGGTTCTGTTTACGCCCGCATTCTGGAGAAAATAACTTAAGATGGCCATGAATATCACGAAAAACCTGAATAAATCGACTGACCCGATACTGGCTAAAGCACATAAAAAAATTCGTGGGCTGGTCGGACGAGCCGTGAGTGATTTCAATATGATAGAGCAGGGTGACCGCATAATGGTTTGCCTGTCTGGCGGAGCCGATAGTTATACTTTGCTCGATATGCTCATGGGTTTGCAGCAAGCGGCGCCTATTCAATTTGAGATAATAGCGGTCAACCTCGATCAAAAACAACCCGGCTTTCCTGAGCATGTATTACCAGAGTATCTGGAAGCGCTCGGTGTCGATTATCGAGTGGTCGTAGAAGATACCTATAGTATTGTGAAGCAGTTAATACCAGAGGGGAAAACAACCTGCTCGCTGTGCTCTCGATTACGAAGAGGCGTGTTATACAATACAGCAGTCGAATTGGGTGCAACTAAAATTGCCCTGGGGCATCATGCGGATGATATCGTCGAAACTGCTTTTTTGAATATGTTTCATAACGGCCGTCTCAAATCGATGCCGCCCAAACTGGTCAGTGATGACAAGCGCAACGTGGTGATTCGGCCACTGGCTTACGTCAGAGAGAAACCGATCAAGCAATACGCAGCATTAAGAGAGTTCCCAATTATCCCCTGTAATCTTTGTGGCTCGCAGGAAAACCTGCAACGTCAATCGGTAAAAGCAATGCTCAAGCAATGGGATGAAACCAGCCCAGGGCGAGTGCAAAATATATTCAATGCGTTAGGCCGCGTGACACCTTCACATTTACTCGATCGAGGACTGTTCGATTTTGCAGGCCTATCGATTGCCGATGCCAATAACCTGGATGAACTCGATACCGCATTTGATGCCGAAAACTATCAAGCGTTGTTTCCCAATATAACGGTAGGTGTTCTGTAGAATCGGGGCTGATCAAGTTATTTGGAGTATTGACAGACTGCTGATATAAAAAAGTCCTGATCGAGAGATCAGAGCAGTCAGCCTAGAGGAGAAGCTTTTACTTTCATCCTTGAATGCGCTTCCTTGCGCATCAGTCGCATCCTTGGCCGTCATTCAATCCATGAGACGTGAGATTATAATGTCAGTCCGGAAGCGTTATTGATATCGCGAAAAGATTGATAAACTGTCATCCGAACAGGGATGCACATGTAGGATAAGTCCTACGTCATACCGGATACCAATTGATCTAAATTAAATCGGAGCACCAATGTTATTTCCTGCGATCAAACCCGCGAGCACCTGGCGGTTTTCTGTCTCTGATGAACATACACTTTATCTGGAGGAGAGTGGTAACCCACACGGAATACCAGTCGTATTTTTGCATGGTGGGCCAGGCGGCAGCTGTGATCCAAGCCACCGACGCTTTTTTGACCCTGAAAAATACCGCATTATTTTATTCGATCAACGCGGCTGCGGAGCATCAAAACCACACGCCAGCCTGGAGTGTAATACCACCTGGGATCTGGTCGCTGATCTGGAAAAAATTCGTGAGTTTTTAAAAATAGAGCGCTGGGTCGTATTTGGTGGCTCATGGGGTTCGACCCTCGCGCTCGCCTACGCAATAAGCCATACCGAAAAAGTGTTAGGTTTAATATTGCGCGGTATTTTCTTAGCCAGAGAGACCGATGTTGACTGGTTTTTCAGAGGTGAAGCAGCGCGAATTTTACCCGAAGCCTGGCAACGCTTTATCGCTCCCATTCCGTTGTCTGAACGTGATGATATTGTCGCGGCCTATTACAGACGACTCACCAGCGAAAACGAAATTATTCGAATGGGGGCTGCGAAAGCCTGGTCAATCTGGGAAGGTTCTTCGATCACTTTGATGCCAGATAATAAAGTCGTTGGAGATTTTAGTGATCCTCATTTTGCCTTGAGTATCGCCCGTATTGAATGTCACTACTTCATGAATCAAAGCTTCTTCGAGCCGAATTACCTGCTCGAAAATGTACATAAACTAAAAGATATCCCTGGTTTCATAGTGCACGGTCGATACGACATGGTTTGCCCTATTGATCAGGCATTATTACTGCACCAGGGCTGGCCAGGCAGTCAACTTCGAGTCATTGGCAACGCAGGGCATGCCGCATCAGAACCTGGTATCAGTCACGCATTAGTGGATAGCTGTAACCAAATGTTGAGGCTATTGGCTTGATCGCGCTGTTGCAGCGAGTTAGCAAAGCGAGTGTTACTGTCGATGACGATTGCATAGGCCGAATCGACCAGGGTATTTTGGCCTTGATCGGTGTTCAGCCCAACGACGATGATGAGCGACTGCGTTATTTTGTATCACGCATTTTAAACTACCGAATGTTTTCCGATGTTGACGGCAAAATGAATTTGTCACTGGTAGATATTCAGGGTGGGTTATTACTGGTTCCGCAGTTTACTCTGGCAGCGAATACTCGAAAAGGTCGCCGCCCAAGCTTTATCTCGGCAGCCACTCCAAAGCATGGAGAAGAGATATTCCACGCAATGGTTGATGTAGCGCGAAGCTGTTATGCCACGGTTGAATGCGGTCAATTCGGCGCAGACATGCAGGTTCAACTGATCAACGATGGGCCAGTGACTTTCATTCTTGATTAGTAAGCTGATTAGTAAGCTGATTAAAAAGCTGATTAAAAAGCTGATTAAAAAGCTGATTAAAAAGCTGATTAAGTAGCTCGATTAAGTTACTCACTAAGCAGCGAGGAATAACGGGAGCCAAGTCTAGCTTTTAGCCCGACCTCACCTCACCAGGGGCGTAGGCGATCTTGATTGCGCTGTTTCGAGAATCGGATTCACTTTCATATTCAGCCAATGACTTTAGAGGTGCCCTTTAGAAAAGATGTTTAAAAACGCTTCCCTATCTTTATCTTCATCATAAATATCCTCCCGTCAGGCAGGCTTGACATGCTACTTCGATAGCGATACGGTATTACGCATTGTCTATCGATATGAGGGCGGATATGACTGCTGTTACAGTTTCACCAAAATTCCAAGTAGTGATCCCTAAGGATGTGCGTGAATCAATGGGTATTACTTCTGGTCAAAAAATTCAAATGCTTACATTTCAAAATCGAATTGAATTGATACCTATCAAACCAATAAAAGAAATGCGGGGCTATCTTAAAGGCATAAACACTGACATTAAACGAGAGAAAGACAGGCTATGAATGTTGTTGATTCTTCTGCATGGCTTTCTTATTTTTCTGGCGACAATAATTCCTCTGTCTTTTCAAAACCAATAGAGGCAATAGATACATTACTTGTACCAAGTATTACAGTTACTGAGGTATTCAAGCACGTCCTACGAATGAGAGGCGAAGAGTCTGCTCTCGCAATAATTGCTCACATGACCCAAGGTAAAGTTATTTCACTTGATACACAAATGGCAATAGACGCAGGGAATTATGGTGTTCAGCACAAATTACCACTAGCAGACAGTATAATTTATGCCACGACGATTAGGCATAATGCTACATTATGGACACAGGACAGTGACTTCGAAGGGCTTCCTAGTGTTAATTTCTATGCCAAAATAACTTAGACATACACACTTTTGTTCTTCTTGATTAAAAAGCTGATTAAGTAGCTCGATTAAGTTACTCACTAAGCAGCGACGAATAACGGGAGCCAAGTTAGCTTCTAGCCTGACCTCACCAGAAGCGTAGGCGATCTTGATTGCGCCGTTTCGAGAATCGGACTCACTTTCATATTCAGCCAAAATTGGAGAGTGACTGTCCTTTATTCTTCTCTTCTTATAAATACGCGAAGCTGATCCATAAATCGGGTAGGTTCATCAGGTAGGTTGGGGCGAATGTCGTCCATAACAGGCTCCTTGGGGAATCATACTAATCAAATATATAGTGTTGGTAGCGGAATGCAAAAAAATAATCATTTTTATACGCTTATATTCCTGTATTCTCAGAATGACTATTTTTAGCACTAAGTTCAATGAGTTACGTGGGCGGCCTTTCCGGTGATAGGAGGATCGGAGGACTATTGCTCCCTGGAGGTATTACTTTCATAATTGACGCAAAACTTTATCTGGCGGGGGATAGAGCGTATTTTTCCTATCTTAAGTAAAAAAATAGCCGTGCGCCGAAATAGGCCGCCTGGGGCGCGATATACAAATGTTAGGCTAAATACATACATATCATGAATAACGAAAACTGCGTGATGTAAAATGTCGATAACCATAACTAATCGTTGGGGCAAAGAAACTATAGACCCAGAAAAGTCATTATTTGATAATACGCTTAGTGATCTATTCTTAGATAATGTGCTTTCAGATGTATCCATCACGGATGGGGAGTTTCATCTGGATATAAAAAACAATAAATGGGTCTGTCTAGAAAATGACGGACAAGGTTATTACATGAAAGATTTAGAAATGAATAATATTCATCAATTGTGGGAGTGGTTTTTTGAAGGGAAAATTGATTATATTTTAGCGGAACCGTGGATTGAAGGTGTTCCTGCATTTAATAGTGATTAGTAGATACTGAATGAACTATCAGCCTAACCAGCGCATCAAATCTGACTCCGTAAACTTGTCGTCTTTTTTGCAAAGACACGCAAAAAAATCGCCAAATTTACTCCGCAGTTTATGCGGGCGTTAGCCCTTGCAAAATCACCATTAAGTTGTACAATTGTCTATATGGATATAGTCACAGACACAAATATATTATTAGCCGTTATTTTTAATGAGCCAGAAAAAGATAATATCGTTCAGCTCACGTTAGGAAATAATGCAATTGCCTCAGAAATACTGCCATATGAAGCAGGCAATGCCTTATCTGCAATGATCAAAAGAAAGCAGATAACGCACAAAGAAGCATTGCAGGCGCAAAAATCTGTAAATTCCATCCCTGTACGGCTAATGAGCATAGATATTACCCAAGCATTACAATTGGCAATTGATTTTAATATTTATGCATATGACGCATATTTCTTACAGTGTGCAATAAATCATTCATGTCCTTTACTGACGCTTGATAAAAGCATGAAAAAAGTGGCAAAACAGCTAAATATTAAAATATTGGAGTAATCAAATGAAAGTATTTACTTACTCAGAAGCACGTCAAAATTTATCAAAACTTTTATTGCTCGCACAAAAAGAGGAAGTTGAAATTCGTCGAAGAGATGGCACTATATTTTCTTTAAAATCAAAAATAGGCAAGCCAGTATCACCATTTGATGTCCCTGGAATAAAAACAAAAGCAACGACTGCAAATATTCTAGCAGCAGTTAAAGAATCAAGAATGGGCTAACAATTAGCTAAAGCGGACGTAAAAAACACGCCGCTTAGCAAGGCGTTAGTTTTTTTGATGTAGTTTCACAGGCAAATACTTCGCGTAATGCTGAAAATCTTTATCATTGGTGTATATTTTCATTTTTAATCGTGCAGAAACAGCACAGATCAAAAAGTCGGCATGAGAACCCTGGATACCATTTTTTCTACAGAGATTCGAGTATTCCGCTGCTACTTCATAATCAGAATCAATTGTAGCCTCATTTGGGAAGTATCTAAGCTTGTCTCTTAGATTAGTATAGCTTTTAACATCACTATATCCTGAAAGTACTTCTTGCCTAATTAGGCCAATGATTTTAGCTCTGTTCTCATCGATGAGGTTGCCAATTTCCTTGGCAACTTTATTTTCTATTGATCCTTTTCTTCTAAAGGCAAGAGACCACATACATGTGTCTATAAGCACACTGCTCATGTACGAGCCTTCTTATAATCATAATCCTCATCAAATGGTAAAGAACCAAAAAGTTCGACAACTTCTCGCTGTTTACGACGTTGAACAAATTCCGTAAGAGCTTGATTCACTGTATCTTTTTTTGTGTTTAAGCCACTTATGGATAAGGCTTCATCAAGAAGATCGGTATTAATTGCAAGATTGGTAGCCATGTTACACCTCTGTTTACACATCAATCCACACATGATAGCATATAAACTAACAAATGTGTCAATCTGACGCATTTACGCTGTGCTCCAATGCGCAAATTACACAGGCGTTATGTGGCATCATATGCATCTGCTGTAATCCACAACAGTTGACTTGTGTCACGTGACGCACTACACTTGTTTAATGATCAAAACATTCTCAGACAAATATACAAAAGCCCTATATCAGTCAGGAAAGTCTACAAAATTTCCTCCTGATATTCTATCAAGAGCCTCGAGGAAGTTGGAATATATTGATCTCGCCAGTAACGTTGATGATCTTAAGGTTCCTCCTGGAAATAAATTGCATCAACTAACTAATGACCGCGAAGGACAACATGCTATAGCCATTAATAATCAATGGCGCATTTGCTTCAGATTTGAAGATAGCGATGCATATGATGTTGAAGTCTATGATTATCATTAAAGAGAGGTAAAATTATGTCCATTGTTAATACAGGTATAAAACGTAAACCTACCCATCCGGGTGAAATGCTACGAAAAGACTTTTTGTCAGATTATGAGTTAACTGTATCTAGTTTGGCCTCAGCTTTAGGAGTATCTAGGCAATCTGTAAATGAGTTACTCCGTGAGAGAAGAGCAATTAGCCCAGAGATGTCTATTCGGCTCGGTCGCCTGTTTGGCAATTCAGCAGAATTTTGGCTGAATGCACAACGTGCTGTTGATCTTTGGGAGGCCAATGAAGTACTAAAATCTGAAGTTGCTCGCATACAACCATTAAATGCCGCATAACCAGAGCAATCAGTATGCACAGCAAGCTGTGCCGGATTGCTTTTCCGCTGCATTCCAAATCAACCGCTGTTGCAGGCGTTAGGCGGCAGGAAAAACATGTGCCATTAGGAAACATAGGGGGAGGGTAGGATGACGTGGTATCTAAGAAAGTCTGTGTCGGTAGGGCCGATCAGATTCAATCTGTCAAAGAGTGGTGTTGGCGCATCAGTGGGCGTCACTGGATTCCGTGTTGGCATGCGGCCTGATGGCTCGTCATACGTGCATGCGGGTAGGCAC
>JBDNJA010000076.1:0-13498 GCA_041688005.1 Gammaproteobacteria bacterium | reverse complement strand
TTACTTTATGCTCGATACAGATGATTTGTTAAATGACGTGGCAGCATTGATGGGCAAGCATATCTTGCAAGGGTTAGAGGCTCCAGTGATTATCGATGAGCTGCAATTGTGTTTTCAATCTTATTATAGAAAAACTATAGACAATGATTAGCGTACTCAAACAGTGGTATCACCGCTATTTCACCGATCCACAGACGGTGATATTTGCATTTATCCTTATTTTTGGGTGCTTACTCATCCTCGTCATGAACGCGCATTTGATGCCAATTTTGATCGGTATCATTATTGCTTATCTGTTCGAAGGGCTGGTTTCTCGGCTGGATAAAATCAATCTAAATCGAACCGTAGCGGCCAGTTTTGTCACCCTGATTATTCTCGGCGCGATCGTGTTGACCTTATTCATATTATTGCCACTTTTATCCCGGCAGGTGAGCGATTTAATCCGAGAAATGCCCAATATGTTTAGCCGTGGTCAGCATTTATTGTCGGGTTTACCTGAGCGATATCCTGACTATCTTACGGTTCAGCAAGTAGACGGCATATTTGCCATTATTCGTGCCGAACTCAATGCATTTGGACTACGCGTTGTTAGTGTGTCGGTTGACTCTGTCGTTAGCGTCATTACTTTTTTCGTTTATTTAATTTTGATGCCTTTGATGGTATTTTTCTTCCTTAAGGATAAATATCTGATATTGGCCTGGCTGGGCCATTTTTTACCAGAAGAACGCACACTGGTACATCGTGTATGGACTGATTTAGATATTAAAATTGCCAGTTATGTCCGCGGCAAGTTTATCGAAGTGCTAGTGGTTTGGCTGGCAACCTATATTGGTTTTGCTATCATGGGGCTTAACTATGCCGTGTTGCTCAGTTTGCTGGTCGGCCTGTCTGTTATCGTGCCGTACGTCGGCGCTACCGTGGTTACTATTCCAGTGATATTGATCGCTTTCTTTCAATGGGGTAGTGGTTCTGAATTCGGATATTTAATGGCTGTTTACGCCGTCATTCAGATTTTTGATGCTAATCTACTAGTGCCATTACTATTCTCAGAAGTCGTTAATCTCCACCCTGTTGCGATCATAGTGGCTGTGGTGTTTTTTGGCAGTTTATGGGGAGTTTGGGGAGTGTTCTTTGCAATCCCACTGGCGACATTGATTCAGGCAATTTTAAAAGCCTGGCCAACCCAGGAAATTATGGCCGAGTAAATATTCAAGTCTCATCAGTGCGGAGCAATAAAATGATTACCTAAACACTATCGATACTCGGGCACACTTAAGGATTGCTGCTTGTACATTGACCTCCGTCTTTATAGTATATGCCGTTGATTATTTTTAGGCGATGAGTTAAGCGCGACTATTTCGACTGGGTACAAGTGGCTCGAAATACGTGGCCAGACACCATGGTTACAGGTAAATAAAAATTGGACAGCGGTGGGAATCAAAGAGATTTTCGCTAGTCTATAACGTCTTGCAGAAATGATGAGACGAATATAATTTAGAGTGGTCTGCAAGTAGTAATTTAGCAACCACGATTTGATTAATTAGGTTCGCCAACGAAACGACTGGCTTAATCCGTCTGACTTTGTGCGACCCGAATTCCAGATAGTTTTTAAACAAGTTTTACTGTGAGTAATGCATTATGAAATTCTCTTTAATGGCAATCCTTTCGACCATCGTTGCTTTGGTGATAGTAGGTTGTGGTACGACACAAGATTTGCGCTATCTTGATAGTCGGTCAGCCAAGCAGTTGGAGATCCCACCAGATTTGACCGTCACAAACTTAGGCAGTGAAACTAGTTTACCCGTCAATTTTTCGAGCGACCTTGACGCTTCAAAACCACTAAAAAGTGTACCTGTGCTACTGAAAGTTGATTCACTTCAGCTAGAGGGTCAAGCAGGTTTTCATTGGCTGTCCGTTGATGAATCGGTGGACAATCTCTTTCGATTAGTGAAAGAATTTTGGTCGTCGGAAGGATTTAAGATCGAAACTGATGAGCCGATCATTGGTGTGTTACAAACAGCATGGGTTTACAAGGAAGAAGGGGAAAGTAAGTCAGATACTAATTTCCTGGCGAAATTATTTTCTTCTGACGACCTGTCCGCTACACAGAATCAATTTAGGACGCGAATTGAGCGCGATACCGAAACTGGCAAGAACCGTATTTATATTGCACACAGAGGGACTGCTTACAAGCATATCTTGCAGACAAAAAAAACCGAGAACGAAAAGAAAAATGACTGGAAACTGGTTCCGCCCAATAGCGAGCTTGAAGTGGAAATGCTTTCACGACTAATGGTTTATCTTGGTATGGAGCAAGCTGAACTTGATCAACAGTTAGGAAAAATACAACTCTTTTCGCCACTTTCTTCAATTCACGCAGACTATGCAGCGAATGAAGCTTACCTACTGGTGAAAGATGTTTATTCTAAAGCCTGGTACCGAACCTTGCATCAACTCGATCGTATGGGTATAGAGGTGGTTAGCTCGAATATCGATGTCGGGATTAAGACTAGAGGTATGATTCGAGTGAAAACCAATGTAGAAGAAGAAATAACCGAAGGTGGTTTCTTTTCATTCGGTAGTGAAACCAAAGTGGTAAAAAAGCAAGTGATACTAGTGCTTACCGAGGAGTCGCATAACGTCACTAGGATTAGTATGGTTAGGCCTGACGGCGAAATTGAAAATTCCAAAGCTGGTGTCGAACTGATAACGCTACTACAGCAATTTTTAAAATAAGATGAAAATCGCATCACTAGGCAGCGGTAGTAAAGGTAACGCTACCATCGTCAGTGGTGCTGATGGTGCCAATATACTGATTGACTGTGGTTTTTCTCTGCGCCAATTCGAGAAGCGACTTTCTTTGTTGAGTATGGCGCCTCAGGATATTGACGCCATACTCATCACCCACGAGCATTCAGATCATTGTGGTGGTGTGGTTCGTATCGTAAAAAAATATGCTATTCCAGTATGGACAACCTTTGGAACCGGTCGGTCGGTATTTGAAAATAGTGCTGATTTTAATAAATTGTCTGGCGGTCAATCAATCACTATCGGCAACTTTGATGTGTTGCCCGTGACGGTGCCCCATGATGCTGGCGAACCCGTGCAGTTTGTTTTCTGTGATAACGCAAGTGGTGAGAAATTTGGCATATTAACGGATACTGGTCATATTACTCGCCATATAATAGACGCCTACGAAAACCTCAACGGACTGCTGTTGGAATTCAATTACGATCAACAAATGCTCGAAAACGGACCCTATCCCTACTCCTTGAAACAACGCGTATCGGGTGGGTTAGGGCATTTATCAAATGATCAATCGATCGGCTTATTGCAAGAAATAAATACGGGTCAATTAAGATGCCTTATAGCAGCACACATTTCTGAAAAAAATAACGCTCCTTCCATTGTTGAAAACCAGTTAGGCTTGCTTGGCCATTTACCACAACCAATATTAGCGAGTCAGGATGCAGGTTTTGATTGGATTAACATCTAAGTACTTACCCGGCCTCGAGGCTCCCTAGATATCGATGAATCCCCTCGGCTATATTTGCATTCTGATTGGTGCTCTAGGCATAGCAGCGATTTGGCTTACCGTAAAAAAGTTCAGGCAGCGCAAGATACTCATCAGCTGTATTTGTGGGTTTCAGGTGTTGTTTATACTTTCCCTATTCGTGGTCGCTCTGTTGCTTTTTTCAAATCTAAATACTTATAGACGGCTGACCGCTGAAAAAGGCGTCGCTGACGTCGTAGTGAGGAATGTGGCTGGTAAGCAATACGAGCTCGAATTGATTTCTGATTCAGGACAATCTAAGCGCTTCCTCATTAACGGCGACGAATGGCAAATCGACGTCAGAATCATAAAATGGAAAAGCTGGGCGAATTTGTTAGGGCTGGATAGCTATTATCAGTTAGATCGTTTGAGTGGACGCTATAAGGATATCGACCAAGCCAATGTGACCAAGCTAATTGCCCATAAACTATCGGATGAGCAAGCTAGATTGAGTCTATGGCAGTTGAGGAGTTTAACCGGTAACCGATTAGCTTTGCTAGATGCCTACTTTGGACAAAGTGTTTTTATGCCCGTGCGGCATTTGGCTCGGTATAAATTATCTGTCACTCAGGCAGGGTTAATAGCCCGTCCGTCAAATAAAATTGCTAGCCAGGCTCTTCAAGCCTGGTAGCAACTAACTAATAGATCTATTCCTAAATATCCTTATCGTGCTCGATGAGCGCATAAGCAGAGTGATTATGGATCGATTCAAAATTCTCAGACTCGAGGATATACTGACGAATACGATCATTCTCGTTTAGTTTACCAGCGATGTCACGCACCATGTCTTCTACAAATTTAGGATTGTCGTAAGCGCGCTCGGTGACATACTTTTCATCCGGACGTTTAAGCAGTCCGTATAGTTCGCAAGACGCTTGCTTTTCAACGATATCAATAATTTCTTCGATCCAAACAAAGCCGTTGGTTTTAGCATTCACTGTAACGTGTGATCGCTGATTGTGAGCGCCATATTCGGAGATTGATTTTGAACAAGGGCACAGGCTAGTCACCGGTACCAAGACTTTAGTCCGCGTGTGGGTAACGCCTTTATTTATTTCGCCAATGAAGGTTACGTCATAATCTAGCAACGATTGAACACCCGAAATAGGCGCCTTCTTATTGACGAAATAAGGGAAGCGCATTTCGATATAACCGGATTCGGCTTCTAGTAATTCGACCATTTCTGTCAACATGTCACGGAACGAGGCGACTGTTATTTCTTTCTCATGGTCATTCAGAATTTTAACAAATCGTGACATATGCGTGCCCTTAAACTGCTGGGGCAGAAATACGAACATGTTGAAGTTGGCTATTGTGTGTTGCACTCCATCTGATCGATCTTTTACGATCACGGGGTGTCTAATATCTTTTATGCCAACCTTATTAATGGCAAGTTGACGTGTGTCTGCCGAACCTTGTACATCGGGTATGGCGGTTGCCGAGGCGGCTGAGTTGCTCATAGTAATACCTATGCTATCGCTGAGTAATATTGATATGGCTTTTAAAAATGAATCGTTTACTCAAAATAATTAGTTTGGTTGAGTAGGCGGGCATAATAATAGCTGACTGATATGGTGGGTAATTATACTGAGGCGACTTATTTAGGCAATCGCTCATCTTTTTATTTTGCCATGAGGCAGAACAAAATTTAAATTTCCTTCCCATTTTTACAAACGACTACTAGAGTAGAGGCAACACAAGCAGTCTCAAACGGGAGGTTCACCTGCGATTAAGTGCAGGCTTCTAACTCTTAAGTAGGCCCTAAGTCTAGAACAGGGCGCTAAATAGTGAGTTTAAACAGGCGTTACATCTTCAGCCTGTGGGCCTTTTTCGCCGTTTGTTACCTTCATTGTAACGCTTTGACCTTCTTGTAATGTTTTATGACCATCAGACTGAATGACACTGAAGTGAACAAAAACGTCTTTTCCACCTTCTTGTGAAATAAAACCATACCCTTTGGCGTCGTTAAACCACTTGACTGTACCCGTTACTAAATCAGACATATCAATACTCTTCACTTTTTTAAAATTACTATTAAAGAACTTCAGTCAAGTTTATATGCACTTAACTGAAAAACATTGTATGTGAATACGCCAAAAACCGCCATCTTTAACGCATCGCCATGCCGATTTTCTGGGTTTTCAGGTAAAATGACAGGTTTGATCTATGGCGAAGTAAAGTTTTTTATTGAATTGAGAATGCTTAGTTTGTCTAGTCCGTACTCCTCAAATACCTGTTCACGGGTTCCGTGAGACGGAAAGGTATCTGATAAACCAAGCCGTAAACAGGGCGTAGTTAAACGATTTTCATTGAGCACTTCGAGGACAGCGCTCCCTGCCCCGCCAACGATTGCACTGTCTTCTATCGTCACTAAGTTTGAGTGAGTGGATGCCATTTCGATAATCATTGCTTCATCAATGGGTTTAATAAAACGCATGTTGATGACGCTGCAACCAAGCTCCTTAGCTATTTCTAAGGCGACGTTGAGCAGGGTTCCAAATACTAATAATGCGGTATTTGATCCTTTGCGAACCTGAACAGCTTTACCCAGTTCGATGCAGCTTACGGTATCTATCTGTTCTGGTTTAGCCGTGTTATCACGAGGATATCGGACCAACGCTGGCCCTGGGTATTGATAAGCTGTGTTGAGTAATTCAAACATGTCTTGGCCGTTCGCAGGAGCCATTATGATCGTGTTGGGAATGCACCGACAAAAACTGGTGTCAAAACTGCCTGTATGAGTCGCACCATCAGCGCCGACGATACCCGCTCGATCGACAGCGAAAGTAATGTCAAGATTCTGTATTGCCACGTCATGAATCAGCTGATCGTAGGCTCGTTGCAGGAAGGTCGAATAAATGGCAACGATAGGTTTTAATCCATCTATAGCCATTCCGGCAGCCACCGTAACGGCGTGCTGCTCGGCAATACCAACGTCGTGATATCGCTCTGGAATCTTCTGTGAAAACTCGACTAGGCCTGAGCCTTCTCGCATGGCTGGTGTAACCACGTGCAACCTATTGTTTTCACTGCCTTTTTTTACAATCCAGGCTGAAAACACCTGGGTATACGACTGGATTCCTGGTTTGCTGGATGATTGAGTCAACCCTGTTGTGGGGTCGAATGCGCCCACGCCATGAAATTTACAAGGGTCGGCTTCAGCCGGCTCATAGCCTTTGCCTTTTTGCGTGACTATATGCAATATCCGAGGACCGGGAATGTCTTGCAAGTTTCTAATCAGGCGTATGACTTCAGGTAAGTTATGACCATCAATCGGGCCATAATAAGAGAACCCGAGTTCTTCGAATAATGTACCTGGCACGATCATGCCTTTGACGTGTTCCTCGGCGCGGCGCGCAAGCTCCCATGCCGATGGTAATCGTTGCAGTATTTTTTTGCTACCAGCGCGCATATTGGAATAGATTTTTCCAGACCAGATGCGCGACAGGTATTTTGACATAGCGCCAACATTGGGTGATATCGACATTTCGTTATCGTTGAGAATGACGAGCAAGTCGGTATCGATAGCACCTGCATGATTAAGTGCTTCATAAGCCATACCGGCAGTCATGCCACCGTCACCAATAATAGCAACAGCTCTACGGTCTTTGTCCTGCGCCGCTGCTGCAATGGCCATACCTAAAGCGGCACTAATTGATGTGCTAGCGTGTCCAGCGCCAAAGTGGTCATGCTCTGACTCTGTTATTTTTGGAAAGCCTGACAAGCCGCCTTTTTGGCGCAGCCCTAGCATTTGATCGCGACGTCCGGTGAGTATCTTGTGTGGGTAGCATTGGTGACCAACGTCCCAAACTAAGCGGTCATTGGGCGTGTTAAATAGGTAGTGCAGGGCGATAGTAATTTCAACCGAGCCCAAACCAGAGGCCAGGTGCCCACCAGTCTTCGATAGGCTATCTATGATGAAAGCGCGTAATTCTTCGGCAAGTTCGGGCAATTGCTCTTCATCGAGTGAGCGTACGTCAGAAGGAGACTCAATTTGACTCAGAATGGAGAAGTTATTAGTTATCATTAGATCTAGTGGGTTCGCTCTACAAACCAGATGGAAATATACCTTAAAATGTCAGCTTCCTCACCAAATATCGACAATGCATTGATTGCATTTTGATGTAGGTCTTGCGCTTTCTCACGCGAAGCGTCGAGACCAATGATAGAAGGAAAGGTAGGTTTGTCCCGTTCCATGTCTGATCCCTGGGATTTCCCCAGGGTTTGTGTATCGCCGACAACGTCTAGTATGTCGTCCTGAATTTGAAAAGATAAACCGATACTTTTGGCGTAGGTATCGAGAGCGTCGAATTTTTCAGTTGATAAGTTGGATGAGCTTAGCGCTGCGAGCTGAATGCAGGTTCTGATTAACGCACCGGTTTTATGAATGTGCATGGTTTCCAATTCGACGATGTTAAGCGACCGCCCGACTGCGGCTAAATCAATCGCCTGGCCGCCAGCCATGCCGCGGGAACCCGAAAATAATGATAACTTTTCAATCATTTTGAGCCGAGCGCGACTATCACTTGTCATAGTTTGATCATGACTTAAAACATAAAACGCCAGTGCCTGCAGTGCATCACCCGCCAATATGGCTGTTGCTTCATCGAACGCGCAGTGGCAGGTCGGCCGACCACGACGCAAATCGTCGTCATCCATCGCTGGTAAGTCGTCGTGAATAAGAGAGTAAGCGTGAATAATTTCGAGAGCGGCTGCGATGCCATCAACCAGTGATAGCTCTAATCCTAAAGATGAGGCGGTCGCGTAAACAAGGACAGGACGAACTCTTTTGCCCGGTGCTAAAACCGAATAGCGCATCGCTTTGTGCAGCTCGAGTGGATGAACTGATTCGGGTGGTAACCAACGATCTAGTGTTTGATTGACTCGGGTTTGGTATTGTAAAACAAGTGCTTCGAAGCTTTGGGCATCAATCCTCATCATTGTCATCGAACGATAGTGTTTGTTGTAAACCATTTTTTTCGATCAGTTTTTCTACTCTTATCTTTGCACTAGACAGCGTGTCCTGGCAGTTTTTGGCGAGCTTGATGCCTTTCTCGAATTGATCGAGTGACTCTTCCAGACCCAGTTCACCACCTTCCATCTGGTTTACAATTTGTTCAAGTTGAGTCAAAGACTTTTCAAAGTCTTTCAGTTTGTCAGTTGTTTTCGGCATGCCACTAAGCTCAGGTTTAAGAGGACTGTGACTGGTTATTATAAAGCATCAAGCGTGTCAGCCAAATGGTTGACGGGTATCAATTTCATATTTTTTATAGAATTGCGTTTAGGCATGTTGGCTTTGGGAATAATGGCCGTCTCAAATCCATGTTTGCCGGCTTCACGCAATCGCTCTTCGCCATTGGGTACTGGCCTGATTTCCCCCGATAGACCCACCTCACCAAATACCAATAGCCGGTTGCTAACCGGGCGGTCGCGATAGCTCGATAATATGGCGAGTATGACGGCCAGATCAGCGCCTGTTTCAGCAATACGAACACCACCAACTGCATTGATAAAAACATCTTGGTCGTAAAGTGGAATGCCGCCATGGCGTTGTAAAATAGCGAGTAACATGGCGAGTCGGTTGGCCTCCAGCCCTACGCTAATGCGCCGAGGATGACCCGAATGACTCTCGGTGACCAGTGCCTGTATTTCTACCAGAATAGGTCGGGTGCCTTCACGCGACACCATGATAATGCTGCCCGAGACTGGTTTGTCGTGTTGCGATAAAAATATTGCCGAGGGGTTGCTTACCTGCTTAATACCTTCGTCAGTCATCGCGAATATGCCTATCTCGTTAACCGCGCCGAAGCGATTTTTGACGGCACGAATCACACGGTATCGGGTAGAGCTATCGCCTTCGAAATAAAGCACGGTGTCGACCATGTGTTCGAGCACTCGTGGTCCAGCGAGCTGCCCTTCTTTAGTGACATGGCCAACCAAAAAAATAGAGATATTACTTTGCTTGGCGAGCCGAACTAGGATGGCGGTGCTTTCCCGTATCTGGCTGACCGAACCTGCTGTCGATTGAAGGCTGTTGGTATAGATGGTCTGGATTGAATCAATGACCATAACAATCGGCTTATTGAGCGCGGTTTGTGCAATGATTTCTTCGACGCAGGTAGAGCTTAATAGTTTTAAATATTCATTTGGCAGCCCAAGACGTTGGGCGCGCATACTCACTTGTTGGGGGGATTCTTCACCCGTGACGTAAAGTGCATTTTGGTTGACGCTAATTTTGGCCAGACATTGCAACAATATAGTCGACTTACCAATGCCTGGGTCACCGCCTAGTAAAATAACTGACCCACGTACTAGGCCACCACCTAATACGCGGTCAAGTTCTGAAATTTCGCTACTAAAACGAGGCGTATCGGTAACGGGGACTTCACTGAGCAGAATGGAATTGCTGGTAGTAGCCTTGCCATGCCAGTTGGTATTCGCTTGACTCGCGCCGACGATAGTGGGTAATTCTTCGACGCTGTTCCAACTTTTACAGTCGGGGCATTGGCCTTGCCATTTCGGCAGAATGCAGGTGCATTCACGACACTGGTATTGTGCTTGCTTCTTACTCATAAAAGTTAGCCATTAAAGCTACTCATTAAAGTTAGCCATTTAGCGGTAGCTCGGCCTGAATTTGTCGGATTCGGGTGATTTGATCAGTCGATAACCGCACTGTTTTTACCATGTTGTTTTTGACTTGCATGACTTCGATAGCGTAATCGTTAATTTTCAGACTGGTGCCTGCATCGGGGATAAATTCCATGTGTTCCAGAATCAAACCGTTAATCGTTCTCGGGCCTTCGATTGGAAGATCGACGCCGAGGTTGCGATTGATCACTCTGATATGGGTGGAACCATCGACTAGATAAGTACCATCACTATCTTTATAAAAGTCTTGGTGCAGTGCCGTTGGGTCGGTGGTGAACTCCCCGACGATTTCTTCCAGAATGTCTTCGATGGTCACCAGGCCTTGAATGTCACCATATTCATCTACTACAAAGCCCATGCGGCGTTTATTTTTGCGGAAATTGATGAGCTGCGTCGTCAATGGAGTGCCTTCCGGTATAAAGTAACTTTGACGGGTAAGTTTTTCCAGTGACTCAGGATTGAATTCGTTATCCATTAACAAAGGCAGGATTTTGCGCAACTGGGTAATGCCCAGTAAATTATCGATATTGCCCGAATAAATTGGAATTCTGGTGTGAGATAGTTTTGTGATTTGCTTTAGCGTTTTGTTCCAACTGTCTTCAAGGTCAATCCCGACAATATCATTACGCGGCACCATAATGTCATTAACACTCACTCGTTCGAGGTCGAGGATACTAATCAACATGTCACGATGTGAATCGGGAATTAAACCGCTGGTTTCGTTGACAGCGACTCGCAGTTCATCCGAGGTTAGAGCGTCATTTCCGGTTGGTTTATTCGACACTTGAAATAACACTAATATCATTTTTGCTAGCCAGTTAATGACGGTCACTAATGGCAGTAGCAGTTTTAGAAGTGGTTTGTACACATATGCTGCTGGAAAGGCGATTGATTCGGGCCTGTTGGCAGCGAGAGTCTTTGGTGTTACCTCTGCAAAAATCAACAGAGTAATGGTTAACGCGCCGGTCGCGATAGCAATGCCCGCATCGCCAAACATCAGGTAGCCAATATAGGTTGCGAGCTGTGTAATGAGGATATTAATGAAATTGTTGCCGAGCAAAATAAGGCTGATTAGCCGGTTAGGATCGGCCAGCAGTTCAGCCGCTCGTTTTGCACCACCGTGATTCTTTTCGGCCAGATGTTTGAGTCGATAACGATTCAGGCTCATCAGGCCTGTCTCAGAGCCAGAGAAAAAAGCCGACAATAAAATCAGCAGCGCTAATATTAAAAACAACAGGTAAAGAGGAATTTCGTTCAAGGCATATGCCGATAGTTAGGGGTTTTATTATTTAAGGTTGATTGAGACAGGTTGATTGTGAGCCATCAGTTATGGTTGATCAGTTAACGTTGATCGGTGATCAATTATATAATAAATTCATAGACAAGCTTACTGCCGAAAAATCCAATCAGTAACAATGCAAAGGTAGATAAAGTCCACCTGACTGCAGTTTTACCTCGCCAGCCGAACTGAAACCGACCAAATAGCAATGTGCCAAGAATCAACCAGGCGATAAGCGATAATATAGTTTTATGTGCTTGATGCTGAGCAAAAATATCCTCTAGAAAGAAGAAGCCCGTCATAAGTGAGCCACTGAGGAAGGCAAAGCCAAAACCAAGAAATTGAAACAATAATGTCTCCATATCGGGTATAGGCGGAAGATAACGAATAAACCCACCTGGGTGGTGAGATCGAATGGCACGATCCTGGTAGGCTAGTAACACGGCTTGCACAGCACTCAGCATAATAAGGCTATAGGCAATAACGGATATCATGATATGGGCTTGTATCGAGCCATTGCTGACTACGATTAGCTGCTCTGGTGTTATCGGTATCATACTCGAAACTAAACTCGCTAAGCCTGCCATGGGAAACATGACAATGCCCAGCGTCTCGATGTGA
The DNA here is from genome assembly GCA_041688005.1 of Gammaproteobacteria bacterium. GTDB lineage: Bacteria > Pseudomonadota > Gammaproteobacteria. The sequence continues at coordinate 1,397 of JBDNJA010000076.1, read as the reverse complement.
CGAAAGATACAGCTTAGTAATATTTGAATGGAAATAAGCCAGGTAATCAGAGAAAAAGCGCTAAAGAAGCTAAGGTCAAGACCTTCGGTGTGCCCAATCGACTGATAAAGCGCAGCTGCATGCAAGATTAACCCGATAAACGCAGGTGTAAGCGAGAGCCAGCGATGTTGAGTGGCCGTGTTTGGATGATGCTTAAGTTGACTGAAAATCAAAAACGCGGACAAACAATATAAAACTATGCTTAGAATGCTTGCTATGGTGGGGGACATCATCAATTATCTATGGTCTAGATCGCGGATTGTAACCGATATCTTTAAACGCCGCACTACTCATGGATGTCTTGAAATTCATAATGAGTGCAGACTTCAGAAGAGTGTTGTTTGTGGTAAGCATCACGTTATGTGACAAAGAGCAGACAATTTAACGGCAACTTGCTAATAGGGTGTCTTGTTGCGCCTAGATTGTGCGTTATTGAATAAAATGATTCAGATATCTCTCAAAGGAACTATATTGATGAGTGAATTTTGATGACTTCTGTTGATGGAAATACCACTGGTGATAGATAAACAGTTAGATTTAAAGATAATTCAAATAAAAATACTGGGCTGGTGGCATCGGGATAAACCTGAGAACCACTTCATTTTTAATTGACGATGACATGCTGATTGACGCAGGCACTGGCCTTGGTGACGTGTCATTGAACGATATGACTGGTATTCGTCATATCTTCCTGACTTATTCACACATGGATCATATTGCTGGTCTGCCGTTATTGGCCGATAGCATGTTTGGTGTGCACGACGAACCGATCGTTGCCCATGCGCTGGAAAAACTATCAAGGCATTAAAGGCACATATATTTAACTGGATTATCTGGCCTGATTTTTCTGAACTACTTTCAAAAGAAAGTCCAACCATTCGATTCGAGGTTATGGCGCCGGGTGATAAAGTGACCATTTCGATCGAGGGTAATCGAAATGATAGCCGTCAACCATACCGTACCCGGTGTGGGGTATTGTGTATCGACAGCGAGATCAACCGTCGCCTTCAGTGGGGATACAACAACCAATAGCTCTTTGTGGCATGCGCTAAACCAGTATGACAATATCGATATGTTGTTTGTCGAATCGGCCTTTGCAAATCACGACATAGAAATTAGTAAAATATCTAAACACTACTGCCTTAAGCTGTTAGGAAAGGATCTCCTCAATCTGAAGTGTCGCCCCGATATTTGGCTTATCCACTTTAAGCCAGGTAAAGAAAACTTGATTTTTAAGGAATGTCAGACACCTCGTTGGAGGAGAAGTTTTAAGCTGTAACAGCCGTCTGGTATTCTAATGCACCTTAGCTACTGGTTTATTCTCCCGCCTACGCTGCTATAATCACCCGCCTTTAATG
>JBDNJA010000075.1:0-7270 GCA_041688005.1 Gammaproteobacteria bacterium | reverse complement strand
TCATGGTAAAACGTCACTGCTGGATTATATTCGCAAATCACGAGTGACATCGGGCGAAGCAGGAGGCATCACCCAGCATATTGGTGCTTATCATGTAGAGACCGATCAAGGCATGATTACCTTTTTGGATACCCCTGGCCACGCTTCGTTTTCTGCAATGCGTGCTCGTGGTGCTCAGGCGACTGATATTGTCGTGCTGGTTGTTGCGGCTGATGATGGTGTGATGCCACAAACCAGAGAAGCGATCGACCATGCTCGTGCTGCGAATGTACCGCTCGTTATCGCAGTCAATAAAATGGATAAAGAAAGTGCTGATCCAGATCGTGTTAAGAGCGAGCTAGCCGCACTAGAAGTCATTCCCGAAGATTGGGGTGGCGAAAATATGTTTGTTCATGTGTCTGCGATTACTGGTGACGGTGTCGAAAAGCTACTCGAATCAATTTTACTCCAGTCTGAATTACTCGAAATGAAGGCACCGAATACCGGTAGTGCAAAAGGTATCGTAGTCGAAGCAACCCTTGATAAAGGACGTGGCCCCGTTGCTACCATTCTGGTTCAGTCGGGTGAGTTAAAGAAAGGGCAGCTATTACTAGCTGGCACTCAATATGGCCGTGTACGCGCCATGTACGACGAGTCATCGAAAGCGGTTGATACCGCAGGGCCTTCTTTACCTGTTGTGGTACTCGGTCTTTCTGGCGTGCCAAGCGCTGGAGACGAAGTCTTTGTTGTTGAGAACGAACGTAAAGCGAGAGAATTCGCCGAGGCGCGTGAATCTAAGATACGCGAAGCTAAATTAACCGATCAGCATAAAACCAAGCTGCAAGGCATGTTTGATGCCATGACGGAAGGTGAAATATCCGAAGTCAATGTATTGATCAAGGCAGATGTACAGGGTAGCGCGGAAGCCATTCGCGAAGCATTGCAAAAATTATCTACCGATGAAGTGCGTGCTAATATTATTAGCTGTGGTGTTGGTGGTCTAAGTGAGTCTGACATCAACCTTGCAGCGGCATCATCTGCCATGGTGGTTGGTTTTAATGTTCGAGCTGACACTGCTGCAAAACGAGCGGCGGAAAGTGCTGGTGTCGATATTCGTTACTACAGCATCATCTACGAAGTTATCGATATCGTCAAAGCAGCCATGTCGGGTATGCTCGCACCAGAAGCACGAGAGAATATTCTTGGTCTGGCAACCGTTAAAGAGGTATACAGTTCACCTAAGTTTGGCGATGTTGCTGGATCGATGGTTGTCGACGGTTTTGTTCGTAAAGGTCTGCCAATTCGTGTGCTGCGTGACAATGTTGTTATTTACGAAGGTGAACTTGAGTCATTACGCCGCTTTAAAGACGCCGTTGAAGAGGTTCGAATGGGTACCGAATGTGGTATCGCAGTGAAGAACTACAATGATGTTCGCCCTGGCGATCAAATCGAAGTATTCGAACGAGTCGAAATCGCTCGTTCACTTGCTTAGTGGGCAGACTTGAACTTTAAATCAACCGACTTCGACAATAGTAATGCCTAAGGATTATTCCCGTAGCGACAGGCTAGCCTCACAAATTCATCGTGAGCTGGCTGGGCTGATTAATAACAGTGTGAAAGATCCACGAATGTCACCATCGAGCGTGCTTGAGGTGGTAGTGACGAAGGATTTATCGCAGGCTAAAGTGTACTTCAGTGTATTAGACCAGGAGGCAGCGGAGGAAACTCAGCAGGCCCTGAAACGTGCCAGTGGGTTCTTACAACGTGAAATTGGCCGAGTTTTGAAATCACGCCTAACCCCGAAGCTAGTATTTGTTTATGATGATACTGATATTCGTGGCCGTAATATGTCGGAATTAATCGATTCTGCCATCGAAAAAGACAAGGCAAATTCCTCCGAATAATGGGTCGAGGTGCACGTAAACCAGCTGGATTTCGTGATGTCGACGGCATCCTTTTGCTGAATAAGCCGCTTGGTATCAGTTCAAACAAAGCATTGCAGATGGCTCGTTATTTATTCCAGGCCAATAAAGGCGGGCATACGGGCAGTCTCGACCCACTCGCATCCGGCATGTTACCGATTTGCTTCGGCGAAGCAGCTAAATTCTCATCCTACCTACTCGATGCTAGGAAGAGCTACCGTGCCATTTGTCATCTAGGTCAAACGACTTCGACAGGCGATGCCGAGGGCGAGATAACGTCTGAATCAGCGGTTAACGTGAGTGAGGCTGATATTGCTGCAGTGCTTGAATCTTTCACTGGATCGATTGAACAAATTCCACCTATGTATTCGGCCTTAAAGCACCAGGGTCAGCCGCTTTACCGACTAGCCAGAAAAGGCAAAGAAGTAGCGCGCGCAGCCAGGCCGATAGACATTCATAAACTAAGCCAGATAAGCTTCGATGGTATTCAACTAGAAATAGACGTTCATTGTTCTAAAGGAACCTATATTCGTACTCTGGCCGAAGACATTGGAGCCGCGCTGGGTTGTGGTGCATTTGTTAGTTTACTCGAGCGAAAAGCAGTGCATCCCTATTGGCAGCAACCCATTTATACACTCGATTATTTGACTGAATTAGCCGAACAAGGGCTCGACGTCATGGATCAATGCTTGCTGCCGGTTAACAGTGCGCTATCGGACTTGCGGGAGCTAATAATAGACGCGGCTGCGGTAGATTTACTGAAAAATGGTGTGGCAGTCGAAGTCGGCTTTAATAGTAGTAAAGCCGGACATAGCAGCATATTGAGTCTAGTGGCAGAAAGTGGCGATTTTATAGGCGTCGGGAAGACCCTGCCAAATGGCTTGATCGCACCAAAAAGATTAATGAATACAGCAAGATAGACGCTGCATCAAAGGGCCGGAATTTAAACTGGTAGAATTCCGTAAAACCCCTTGTTACTACCTGCTCCGCTAGGTAGAATACCAGCCTTTTCGGGCCCACGAGGTTTTATCCATGTCAATGACAGCTGATCAAAAGCGAGAAATCGTTTCTGTGCACCAGCAATCCGAAGGTGATACAGGTTCACCTGAGGTGCAGGTTGCACTACTTTCACACCAAATCAAGCACTTAACTGAGCATTTTAAAGAGCACATCCACGACCATCATTCGCGTCGCGGTTTGTTGAAGATGGTCAATCAGCGTCGTAGTCTACTGGATTATTTGAAAACTAAAAACCAGGGTCGTTACAGAGATTTGATCGGAAAGTTAGGTCTGCGTCGCTAGTAATATAATTACCGCGACTTTGATTAATCCTAGAGAGGTAAAGTGTGAATTCAATTAAAAAGACATTTCAGTACGGCGAACACGAAGTTACGCTGGAAACCGGAGAAATAGCGCGTCAAGCGGGTGGTGCTGTTCTTGTCAACATGGCGGATACCATCGTTATGGTGACCGTGGTAGGAATGAAAAAGGCCGACCCTGGCCGTCCCTTTTTCCCATTAACAGTCGACTACATCGAAAAAACTTACGCTGCAGGCAAAATCCCGGGTGGTTTTTTCAAGCGCGAAGGCCGTCCAAGCGAGAAGGAAACATTAACCTGTCGTCTGATCGACCGACCTATCCGACCCTTGTTTCCAAAAGGGTTCATGAACGAAGTTCAGGTCGTTGCTACTGTCGTCTCAATGAATACCGATATCGATCCTGATATCCCTGCTTTAATTGGTACCTCTGCTGCTATCTCTATTTCTGGTTTGCCATTTAACGGCCCGATTGGTGCAGCCAGAGTAGGTTACAAAGATGGTGAATACATTTTAAATCCTAGCATAAGCCAACTGGTCGATTCTGATCTTGATCTAGTGGTTGCAGGAACAGACAAAGCGGTACTGATGGTTGAATCTGAAGCCAATCGTTTGTCAGAAGAAGTGATGCTGGGTTCAGTTGTTTACGGACACGAGCAACTACAAACAGTCGTTCAGGCAATCAAAGAATTCAGTGCTGAAGTCAATACCACACCGTGGGAATGGGCAGCACCAGAAACTGATGCGTCTGTTAGTGATCTAGTTAGCAATCAATCATCAGCCGCTATCACCGAAGCCTATGCTATCGCTGACAAGCTAGATCGTCAGGATAAACTATCTGCCGTTCGTAGCAGTGCAGTTCAAGCGTTAGTCAGCGATGCAGAAGGTTCACCTAGTGAATCAGCTGTTCGTGAAGTTTTTGGCAAGCTAGAAAAGAAAATCGTTCGAGATAGAATTATCTCTGGCGAAAGACGTATCGACGGACGTGACACACGCACAGTCCGCCCGATCGCAATCCGTACTAGTTTACTACCAAGAACACATGGTTCAGCTCTTTTCACCCGTGGTGAAACTCAGGCAATCGTAGTAACCACACTGGGTACTGGCCGTGACGCGCAAATCATCGATGCAATCGAAGGTACGCGTAAAGAAAATTTCATGATGCACTACAACTTCCCACCATCGAGTGTTGGCGAATGTGGTCGTGTTGGTACACCTAAGCGCCGCGAAATCGGTCATGGTCGTTTAGCCAAGCGTGGCGTACAAGCCGTTATGCCTTCAGTTGACGATTTCCCATACGTCATTCGTGTCGTATCAGAAATAACCGAATCAAACGGTTCATCATCAATGGCCAGCGTTTGTGGTGCGAGTCTTTCGATGATGGACGCAGGCGTACCATTAAAGTCACCCGTTGCCGGTATCGCAATGGGTTTGATCAAAGAAGACACAGGTTTTGCCGTACTGTCAGATATCTTGGGTGACGAAGATCATCTAGGCGACATGGACTTCAAAGTAGCAGGCACTACCGATGGTATTACTGCTTTGCAAATGGACATCAAGATCGACGGTATTACTACCGAGATCATGCAAAAAGCCCTCGAGCAAGCCAAAGATGGTCGTCTGTTTATCCTTGACGAAATGTCTAAGGTTATTACCCAAGGTCGTGAAGAGATGTCCGAATTTGCACCACGTCTGGTTACTTTCAAAATTAACCCAGAAAAAATTCGTGATGTTATCGGTAAAGGCGGATCAACCATCCGTGCAATCACCGAAGAAACAGGCGCAAGCATCGAAATTGATGACGACGGCGTAGTCAAAATTGCCTCAGTAGAGAAAGCCGCCGGTGATGAAGCTAGACGTAGAGTTGAGATGGTTATCGCTGAAGTAGAAGTCGGAACAATCTACGAAGGCAAGGTTGCCAAAATTATGGATTTTGGAGCATTCGTCAACATCCTTCCTGGAAAAGACGGACTGGTTCATATCTCGCAAATCTCTGATGAGCGCGTCGAGAACGTCAGCGACAAGCTAAATGAAGGCGACATGGTTAAAGTCAAAGTACTCGAAGTTGACCGTCAGGGTCGTATTCGCTTGAGTATGAAAGCCGTAGCAGAAGACGTTGCAGCCGAGACTGATTCAGCTTAAGTCTGATTCGTCTGAAAAACAAAAAGGGCGCTTTTAAAGCGCCCTTTTTTTATGGCTGATCGGTAAAATTAGTAGCTAGCATAGATCGAGTCAGTTCATACCCCGACTAGGTCATCCCTCAGTACCCAGCATCCAGTAACAGATCTCGAGCCATCTCTCCCGACACCCGTTGACTTTGCTTGAGTAATTCAGGTATCAACGCATTTTCTTGCGAAGGGTCAACGTCATGCGCCAAGACTACCCGTTGCTTATTTGCCAACACAGAAGGTTTATAGGAAGCCGCTTTGCCGCGTTTCCTTTTCTGATGACGATCGGGTGCGATAAATTTTCGACCAGATGCCGCAACGTTTAACTGTTGTCCGGTACTTGAGGTCGGATTTTCTCCGAGCAAATCAAACTGAAGGGTTCGGTCAATCTGGCCTGTTTTTCTCGACATGTTTATCGTCACACTCAGCCTGTTTTCATTCAGTCTATTGTCTTATTTTGAGGGGCTTTAGCGACACCCTCGTATTGGCGGTGTCCAGAGAAGTGGCAGGGATCTTAATTAAAGGGGCCAATTAAAGGTAAAGGTCCCGTTAACTGCACCTAGTCAAAAAATGACCCATACATAAGCTGACCGACTTTCTACTTTACAGGAATCAGTCAATGAAACCCCGAAAACGTCGTAGCCAGTCAGAATCGCAAGCATGGTCAAAAAAACCAGAGAGAAAGCCAGTTTAGTGTTGCAGACTTTTATCGTTAGCAATGACTGGATGCTAAGTATTTTAGAAAACGCAAACGCGGAATTGATGGTGTGGTTCAGTTTTCGAACGTTGTTGACATTCAAGTGATTCGTCATGCTGGACGTTTTCAATGCCCACAGGTGATAATCGCTTTAAGCAACCAATGAACAAACGTTAAATAGAAAGGTTGGTTATGCCGCACCGTGGGAGACTCAGTAAAACGACGATAGTTAATGATAGATTGCAAGACGCCTACAGCAGCGAAGCAACTGCGATAGCCTAGAGCTGGTTTTATAACTGGGTCTCCAGTGGCAGCTCTGTCGTATCTTTTATGCACGTAACCGCAACGTTTGAATGCAACTCGCGGATGCCAGGAATGAGAGCCAGGTGGGTTCTGACGAACTGTTCATAATGCCGAATATCTTTGGTAATAATTTTCAGCATATAGTCGATGTTGCCAGTCATCGTATAACACTCGACTACCTCAGGCAGCATTGCAACTTGTCTCTCAAATTCCTGCAAGCTTTCTCCCGCATGGATTAATAAATTGACAGACGTAAAGACAACAACCGCCATCCCCAGCTTTTCGTTATCAAGCAAATAGACTTTTCCTCTAATAAGCCCTGCCTGCTCCATGTAATTAATACGACGCCAGCAGGGCGATTGAGATAGTCCAACCTTATCTGCTATCGCCGAAGTCGTCAGGTTAGCGTCTTTCTGAATGATGTTTAATATTCTTATATCAGAAGCACTTAAACTGATTTGCATAAAAAAACCATATTTAGTTATATATTAGCCTAAATATTCCCACAAACGCCGATGTAAAGCATTAGAAAAATAAAATTTCCGCTGCTGCTTTGATATTATATCTACTGTATATACCTGTTTTAGAACGTCATTATTGTTTAGAAGTGCTCTTAAATAACAATCACAAAAACTATCGAGGTTGAGAAAAGCTACCATGACTAAAGTGACAATATCACTGGACGATAAATATGCGCTGGATACCACTCGAGCCTATATCACCGGTATCGAAGCACTGGTTCGTTTACCGATATTGCAGCATCAGCGTGACCTTGAAGCAGGGCTTAATACCGCAGGTTTTATTTCGGGCTACCGAGGTTCACCCGTTGGTGGCGTCGATCAGGCGCTATGGAAAGCCCAGTCCTATTTAGATAAGCATAATGTC
>JBDNJA010000074.1:0-9287 GCA_041688005.1 Gammaproteobacteria bacterium | reverse complement strand
GGGGCTTAATTATGATGTCGCAATCGTGATGTTGAATCAGCCACCTAGTCAGCTCCGATTAAGCTATAGTCGGTACGATTTCAGTCAGTTAATTTTAAAATTGGTAGGTCAAGGTAAACGTAATGATAAAAACACTCGTAATGATAAAAACACTATTACTGATTGCCTTGTTCAGTCAGAGCGTGTTTTCTGCTGACATTGATCCGCAACAACTGATTAAGCAAGCCACGGAAAAGGTGCTAGGCAAAATTAAACTTAATTCAGATGACTATCGAGCAAATCCGAATAAGTTATTTGCGCTGGTTGACGAGGTGGTTTTACCGCATTTTAATTTTGTGGCTATGACCAACCTGGCCTTATATCGTCATAGGGAAGAATTTAATGACGCGCAAAAAACTAGGATCGTCAGCGAATTTAGAGCCTTACTGGTTCGAACCTACGGTACGGCATTGCTTGAATACAATAATCAGGAGGTTAATTACCTCGATATGGTCGGTTCAGTTGAGAACGGTAAAGTGAAGGTGAAAACCGAGGTTACCCAGGCGGGTGGGTCAGCTATCCCACTCGATTACAGTTTAAGACGAGGCAAACAAGGCTGGCAGGTTTACGATATCCAGGTCGATGGCATCAGTCTCGTGACCAACTATCGCTCTAGTTTCTCCAGAGAAATTAAGAAGAATGGTGTCGAAGGTCTCATCAAGTTATTGGCTGAGAGAAATCAATAAAAACAAGTAGTGTTTCGTAGGGATATTCCTTAATTTCTGCGAATCAGTGTAAATAAATAGGGCCTGTATTCTTGTCAGCCATTGCATGGAACATCTGATAGAATAAAGGCCTTTTCAACCTCAGGGCACCTCTAAAAATGCACTTTTTCCGCGATTGCCGCGTCAGCGATTTTTGTGCTCCTGCAAAATCGACATACCGTACATCCATGTACATAAGCTCCGCGCTCGAATCCTTACTGTACTCAAAGTACACTCAGGTTCTCCGCGCGGTGCTTTCCTGCACTTATTGCCATGGATGGCATGTATGTCTGCATGTATGTCTATTTTGCAGGAGCAAAAAACAGATCACGAAAAAACACTATTTTTAGAGGAGCCCCCATGGATACTAAGTACATTAGGCGATGAATAAATTAATTATTAAAGGTGGTGTCCCCCTATCCGGACAAGTTCGAATTTCTGGATCGAAGAATGCAGTATTACCGATTCTGGCGGGCACATTGTTAGCGAACGGTCCTGTTGTGGTTAGTAATGTACCGCATTTACATGATGTCACCACGACGATGGAATTACTCGGTCGAATGGGTGTATCGATTACCATTGGCGATAAAATGAGTGTCGAGATCGATCCCTCCACCATCCAAAATACCTTTGCCCCCTATGAGTTAGTTAAAACCATGCGTGCTTCGATTTTGGTTCTGGGGCCGTTATTAGCACGTTATGGTACGGCTGAAGTGTCGCTACCCGGTGGTTGTGCGATTGGTGCGAGGCCGGTAGATATCCACCTTTCCGGGCTGGAGGCGATGGGCGCTGAAATTACAGTTGAGCAGGGTTATATCCGTGCTAAAGCAGATCGACTGAAGGGTGCGCATATCGTAATGGATCAGATAACGGTTACCGGAACCGAAAATTTGATGATGGCGGCTAGTCTGGCCGAGGGCACTACAATCCTCGAAAATGCCGCCCGTGAACCCGAAGTGGTCGATCTCGCCGACTTCATTAACGCGATGGGTGGTCGAATAGAAAATGCAGGTTCCGATAAAATTACAATCCATGGCGTTGAAAAATTGGAAGGTTGTGACTACACAGTATTGCCGGATCGTATCGAGACTGGCACCTATCTAGTCGCTGCCGCGATTACGGGTGGTAAGGTTTTGTTGAAGGATACCGACCCTAGTTTACTCGATGCAGTACTGGCCAAATTGGTCGAAGCTGGCGCAATAATCGATACTGGAGAAAACTGGATTGAACTTGATATGGAAGGCCGCAAGCCGAAGGCAGTTAATATTCGAAGTGCGCCTTATCCTGGTTTCCCTACTGATATGCAGGCTCAGTTTTGTGCGTTGAATGCCATCGCGAAAGGCACCGGCTCGGTAACCGAAACCGTGTTTGAAAATCGGTTTATGCATATCCAGGAAATGTCACGGCTAGGTGCGAAGATTCAGCTTGAAGGTAATACCGCTATTATCCAGGGTGTAGATTACTTAAACGGCGCGTCTGTGATGGCGACCGATTTACGTGCTTCGGCCAGTTTAATCCTGGCAGGTTTGGTCGCTAAGGGTGAAACGGTTGTAGAGCGTATTTACCATATCGATCGTGGTTACGACCATATAGAGGAAAAACTTGCCTGCATCGGTGCCAATATTCAACGAGTACCAGATTAGATCTGCACTCGGTTAAACTCTAACCCTATTAAACCAGATCTAATTGAACTGAACCTAATTGACAATAAATTATGTCCCAAATTTTAACGATTGCACTCGCGAAAGGGCGTATTTTAGCTGAAACTCTGCCGCTGCTAAAGCGGGCGGGTATCGAACCAGTCGATGATCTTTCGACTAGCCGAAAATTAATTTTTTCAACTAATCATGCCAATATTAATCTGGTGCTCATCCGATCATCCGATGTTCCTACTTATGTTCAATATGGCGCCGCCGACATCGGCATTGCAGGTAAGGATGTTTTGCTTGAGCATGGTGGTGACGGTTTGTATGAGCGGGTCGATTTAAAAATAGCGGGCTGTAAATTGATGACCGCTGGTTTCCCCGATAAGGCATTACCATCTGGACGGCTGAAGGTAGCGACTAAATATCCCGGAATAGCACGCCAGTATTTTCTTGACCGAGGTCGACAGGTTGAATTGATTAAGCTTTATGGGTCAATGGAACTGGCGCCAATCGTTGGATTGTCTGACTTGATCGTTGATTTGGTTGATACCGGTAATACGCTGAAGGCGAATGGACTAACGCCACTCGAACACATTATGGATATTACGTCGCGATTGATTGTTAATCGCGCCTCTCAGAAGATGAAAAATCAGGCTATAAAAGAATTCGTTGCTCGTATTGAACAGGCGGTCGCGGAGTAATTGTTATGATCGAAATTAAACGCTTTGACAGCCAATCAAATAGCTTTCAATCTCAATTAAAAGATTTACTGTCATGGGAGGATGAATCGGATCAGGCCATCTTTGATACGGTTAATGACATTATCCGTTCGATAAGACTAAAAGGTGACCAGGCCTTACTGGAATACACCGAAAAGTTTGATGGCGTGGCTGTCAAAACCGCATCAGAATTAGAACTATCACGAGAGCGATTAGAGAAAGCATATCAAGCGCTACCTGACATTGAGCGGGATGCACTCGACTCCGCTGCCGAGCGAATTCGTTCATACGCAGAGCATCAAAAGCTAGAGTCCTGGCAATATACCGAAGCCGATGGCACCGTGCTTGGTCAGCAGATAAACCCACTCGATCGAGTCGGTCTGTATGTGCCGGGTGGCAAGGCAACTTACCCGTCCTCTGTCTTGATGAATGCCGTTCCAGCCAAGCTAGCTGGCGTTGAAGAGTTGATTATGGTGGTTCCGACACCAAAAGGGGTGGTTAATGAACTGGTATTGGCAGCCGCTTATATCTCGGGTGTCGACAGAGTCTTTACCGTTGGTGGCGCGCAAGCGATTGCTGCACTGACCTATGGCACAGAAACAATCCCCTCCGTTGATAAAATTGTCGGCCCCGGAAATATTTATGTGGCGACTGCAAAGCGCTTGGTATTTGGCACAGTGGGCATCGACATGATAGCGGGGCCATCAGAAATTTTGGTTATTTGTGATGGTAAGACAGATCCTGACTGGATAGCGATGGATTTGTTTTCACAGGCCGAACACGACGAAGATGCGCAGGCCATATTGCTGTCTACCGATGCTGATTTCCTCGATCAGGTTCAAGCCAGTATCGAGCGTCAAATTAAAGAAATGCCTCGGCAGGGTATTATCCGTGCCTCGCTTACTGCACGTGGCGCACTTATCCAGGTCTCTGATATGGATGATGCGATCAAAATCGCGAATTACATCGCGCCTGAGCATCTCGAGCTTTCGGTTGATGATGCGTCAACCATCGCCAAATCAATTCGGCACGCCGGCGCTATTTTTATGGGGCGTTATACCGCTGAAGCATTGGGTGATTATTGTGCTGGTCCTAATCATGTTTTACCTACATCCAGAACAGCTCGTTTTTCATCACCGCTCGGTGTTTATGACTTTCAGAAAAGATCGAGTCTGATCGGTTGTTCTCCGGCAGGTGCATCGGAGTTAGGCAAACTTGCTTCTGTATTAGCGCGTGGCGAAGGGTTGGTTGCACATGCTTGTTCGGCGGAATATCGGATTAAGTAATCTGGACGAAATGACTTTTTCGCAGTAGATTCATCCTAAGTTCGACAGACTTTTAGTACCGCATTTAAAAAGAATAAAGGTCATTAGTCAGTTGGCTCGGTCAATCTGCCTGTCTATAATTTCGCACACGCCTAGTTCAATTCGTAGCGCGGGCAGTTATCATGTGTGTGAAATACGGTAAAATCACTCTTTGAGTTTAGTCCGTCTGTTTCATTTTAAGTGGATGATAGGTAATTTCATTGCTTGGGTCGCTCAGTAGCAATAGTCTCAAAGGTAAACTTATCTGGCCCGCGATAAACAGTTATCTCCAGAGTATCACCAGGCTTATGAAAGCTGACTTTTTCTAGCAGGTCGCGTACCCCTGACACTAACTTGCCATCTATCGCGACCAGAATATCCCCAGACCGAATGCCTGCCATATCAGCGGGGCTGTTGATGAACACACCGACGATGAGTGCGCCTTTTATATTAGGGTTGCCGGTAGATAAGGCTGCTTTGGCCGTAATTTCAATGCCTTCAACGCCTAACCATCCACGGGAAACTTTGCCGTGATCGATTAGTTGTTGCATGATATCGAGTGCAATTGAGGTGGGAATGGCAAAACCGATGCCTTGCGCGCCACCGGCCTGATTAAGAATGGCGGTATTGATACCAATCAGCTTTCCATTGGCATTGACTAGAGCGCCACCTGAGTTGCCTAGGTTAATCGCAGCATCGGTCTGGATGAAGTTTTCGAAAGTGTTCAAGCCAATTCGATTTCTACCCGTGGCACTGATGATGCCCATGGTCACTGTCTGGCCGACATTCAATGGGTTACCAATGGCTAGCACGACATCACCGACCCGAACGGGTTGGTCTGGGGCTAATTTAATACTGCTTAAGCCGCTAATCGGTATTTGTAAAATAGCAATGTCAGTTTCTTTATCTTCACCAATTAAAACCGCCTGGCTACCACGTCCGTCTGGCAGGGAGATTAATATTTCGTCTGCTCCATCGATCACATGTTGGTTGGTTATGATATAGCCTTCATTGCTGATGATGACACCTGAGCCGAGGTTGGTTTCGGTTTTGCTTCTCTGGCGGCGTTTAAGTTGTTCGCCAAATAGTTGACTAAAAATGGGGTCGTCTAATAAGGGATGCGATTGTTCGTGTACCATTTTGGAGGTATAGATCGTGACCACAGATTCAAAAGAGGAGGCCACAGCATCGGCATAGGAAGTGGTCGGGCGTTGAACGAATACCTGACTAGGGATGTGAGGGCGCATTTCTTTCGTTGGGGTCGATAGAAAGGCTAAAATGTCCCGGTTAGAGTGTTCGGATTGCCAGAACAAATATAATATCGCAATCGCTAGCCCTACGAGGCTAAACTGCAATAAAAATCCGACGACTTTGATTATTCTCATGACGAAAAACTCATAGCGAAATAGTATCATAGGAATCTGTCAATAGAGGACGAAAAAAATGCAGTTACAGCAGCTAAGTGACTTTTGTGCTGACTACCTTCGAGTCAGTGATTTCAAAGATTATTGCCCGAATGGGGTGCAGGTTGAAAGTGTTGGTGAAGTTAAATCGATAGTCTCTGGTGTGACGGCCAGCCTCGATTTGATTGAGGCCGCGATAGACCTAAAAGCAGATACACTGCTGGTGCATCATGGTTATTTCTGGAAAGGAGAGTCTCCTACAATCACTGGTTTTAAAGGCCGTCGCATACGGGCGCTAATCAAGAATAATCTAAACTTGCTTGCCTATCACTTACCGTTGGATGCGCATCCCGTGGTTGGTAACAATGCGCAGATAGCGAGCATTATGGGATGGGACGTTCAAGGGACTTTTGCTAGCGTTGGAATACACGATATTGTGTTTCATACGACATTGCCATCGGCTATAACGCTGGATGACCTGACAAAGACGATCGCCAATAAACTAAACACCACACCATTGAGCCTAGCGGCAGGTGATAAGTCCATTAATCGCATCGCCTGGTGCACGGGTGCCGCGCAAAGTTATATTGACCAGGCGGCAGAGAGAGGCTTTGATGTGTTTATCAGTGGTGAAGTGTCGGAGAATACTTTTCACTACGCGAAGGAATGCGGTATTCATTATATCGCAGCGGGGCATCATGCTACGGAACGCTATGGGGTGCAGGCATTAGGGCGGTTGATCGCTGAACAATTTGGCTTAAAGCATCAGTTTATTGATATTCCTAATCCGGTATAGATAACTTATAAACGAATCCAGTGTGGGAGTTTTTATTGAACTTTCCTTAACTTATGGCGAGTTAAGTCATTAATAGGCTCGACGGAAAAGTGAAATTGCGCTATTCTAGCGACCGTTTTTTATGTCTGAAATAAATCTACTTGCGTTGATTTTATTTCCGGTTTTCATGTTTCTCAAGCAGGGATTATTCGAATGTCTTCTGATGGTGTAGATAATAATCGCAGGCGCTTTCTGACTGCCGCGACGGTCGTGGTTGGTGCAGTCGGTGCCGGTGCGGTGGCCGTTCCATTTGTAAAAAGCTGGAATCCTAGCGCACGGGCCAGATCTGCTGGCGCGCCCGTTGAATTTAATATCAGCAAAATGGAGCCAGGCCAGCAAGTCATTGTTAAATGGCGTGGCAAGCCAGTCTGGGTTGTGCGACGTGATAGCAATATTTTAGCCACCTTGTCGAAGGTAGTTGGTGAACTTCGTGATCCTAAGTCAGATGAAAGTATTCAGCCAGAGTATGCAAAAAATGAAGCTCGCTCGATTAAACCTGAATATCTTGTTGTCGTAGGTATTTGTACGCACCTGGGTTGTTCGCCAACTTATGTGCCTGAGGTGGTCGCAGGTTTTCAAGGCTTCTTCTGCCCTTGTCATGGCTCCAAGTTTGACTTTTCAGGTCGCGTTTATACGGGTGTTCCTGCGCCAACCAATCTAACGATACCACCATATTATTATGTCACTAATGATGTGATTCGTATTGGTGAGGACGGAGCTGTCTAATGAGTAACGATAATTCAAATAAAGGGCTAGTTGGCTGGATCGATCAACGCTTTCCATTAACCAAGATGTGGGAGGAGCATTTATCAAAGTACTACGCTCCGAAGAATTTTAACTTCTGGTACTTTTTCGGTTCATTGGCATTGTTAATACTAGTGTTACAAATCGTCACTGGTATCTTCCTGACCATGCATTACAAACCTGATGCTGCTCAAGCCTTCACTTCTGTCGAGTATATTATGCGCGATGTCGATTGGGGCTGGTTGATTCGCTATTTGCATTCTACTGGTGCATCGGCTTTTTTCATCGTTATCTATCTCCACATGTTCCGAGGCTTGATGTATGGCTCCTACCAAAAACCACGTGAGTTGATTTGGTTGTTTGGGATGTTCATCTTCCTCGCATTAATGGCGGAAGCGTTCATGGGCTACCTATTACCTTGGGGGCAAATGTCTTTCTGGGGTGCACAGGTTATTATTTCATTATTTGGTGCCATTCCGGTCATCGGTGATGATTTAACACTGTGGATTCGGGGTGACTTTGTTATCTCTGACGCCACTCTAAACCGCTTCTTTGCGCTGCATGTAATTGCCGTTCCTTTAGTTTTAGTGATGCTGGTTGTGATGCACGTTATTGCGTTGCACGAAGTCGGCTCGAATAATCCTGAAGGCGTCGAAATTAAGAAAAGTAAGGATGTGAATGGTATTCCGCTGGATGGTATTCCATTCCACCCATATTACTCGGTGAAGGATATCGTCGGCGTGGTTGGCTTTTTAATCCTGTTTAGTGCGGTGGTATTTTTCATGCCGGAAATGGGTGGTTACTTTTTGGAGTACGCGAACTTTATACCCGCGAATCCATTCAAGACGCCTGAGCATATTGCACCGGTATGGTATTTCACTCCTTTTTACGCCATCTTAAGAGCGGTGCCGCATAAGCTATCGGGTGTGCTCACGATGTTTGCTGCCATAGCTGTTTTATTTGTATTGCCGTGGATTGATCGTGGCAAGGTGCATTCGATTCGCTATCGAGCTAATTCGTTTAGATGGCTGCTAGTCATGTTAGCGATTAGTTTTATCGGCCTTGGTTACTTGGGTGCATTACCGCCAACCGAACTAAGAACATTTTTTGCCCGAGTCTTTAGTATTGGTTATTTCGGTTTCTTCCTGGGTATTTGGTGGATTAGTAAAAACGAAAAAACCAAGCCTGTTCCAGAGAGGATCCTGTAATGAAAAAGACGTTAATGATTATTGCAGGCCTTTTACTGCCTGTATTGGGTTTTGCTTCTGGTGGTGCTTTATTTCCAAACGATGACATTACAATTGATTGGGACGATAAGGCCTCTATGCAACGAGGCGCTCGTACGTTTGTTAATTATTGTATGAGTTGTCATGAAGCATCCTATTCGCGCTATAACCGCGTCGGTGCAGACCTCGAAATCGACGATGCACAAGTTGTAGAAAACTTGATTTTCACCACTGATAAGAATGGTGATAAAACTAAAGTTGGTGCATTAATGACCAATACCATGAGCGTAGACTATGCCGCTGAGGCTTTTGGTACAGCACCACCAGACTTGAGTTTGATTGCGCGTTCGCGTGGTGTTGACTGGCTTTACAATTATCTGCGTGGATTTTACGTGGATGAATCAAGACCGTTTGGTATGAACAATGGTGTCTTTGATAAAGTCGGGATGCCGCATGTGTTGGCCGAATTGCAGGGCTACCAGGTGCCTAAGATGGGTATGCGAGTGGATAGTGATGGTGAAAACCATGAAGTGATTGTTGGCTTTGATATCGTCAAGCCAGGCAGTCTGTCTAAATCTGAATATGATCAAACCATCCATGATTTGGTTGGGTTTCTTGATTACGTATCAGAACCTTATCGTCAAACCCGTCATAATGTGGGAACCGG
>JBDNJA010000073.1:0-3246 GCA_041688005.1 Gammaproteobacteria bacterium | reverse complement strand
TTATTTAAATTAGCGTCGCTCTGATTGGCTTCTGGCCAAAGTATAGCACCGGGTGCGATGCCGTTAACTCGTACCTCCGGTGCCATATCTAATGCGAGCGATTTGACTAGCATTTGATTGGCTGCCTTGGCGCTGCAATACAGACTATGATTTTTTAGTGGCGATGTCGCGTAAATATCGAGTAAATTAATAATGCAACCGTTGGTTTCTTTAAGGGCAGGGTGGCAAGCCTGTGATAAAAACAATGGGGCCTTCAAATTGCTGCCGAGTAAGTCGGTCCAATGCTGTTCGGTTATTGACCCTAAAGGTGTCGCGTAAAAGCTGGATGCGTTGTTTACCAAAATGTCCAGCTGGCCAAAAGCTCGAGATGACTTTTGAGCCAGCGATTCAATTTCGGTGATGTCCGACAGCTCGATTTGATAGCGTATCGATGAACCGGGTCGGAGGCCATTGAATTCAGCTTCGAGGGCTTGCGCATTGATACTTGATGCGTGACTCTTATTCTCGCTCATATTGCCACTCGAATGGCGATGATGAATGATGAGATTTGCGCCATTTTGATGTAGAGTCCGCGCAATCTGCGCACCAATGCGGTTGGCAGCGCCAGTCACCAGGGCGGTCTTTCCAGCAAGCAGTTGTTTTTCAGGTAATTTTTTTTCAGGCAATATTTTTCCAGACACAGAATTTAAGAGAGCACACAGACAGAATGTCATCATATCATTCTCAAGAACAGACGCTAGTGCAATTGCCAGAACCCAGCGCGTTAGAGATCAAGCATAGCAGCGAGTTGATCGAACTGATTGTTAGCGAAATCGAGCAGCAGGGTGTTATGTCGTTTCATGACTATATGAATCGAGTTTTGTATGAGCCAGGGCTAGGCTACTACAGCGCAGGTACGACAAAATTTGGGGCAGCGGGTGACTTCATCACCGCACCTGAATTATCGCCTTTGTTTGGGCGTTGCCTGGCTCAACAATGCGAGTCGATATTCTCACAAGGATGTGCTCGTCAATTGCTTGAATTTGGTGCTGGCAGTGGACGATTATGCGAACAAATTTTGTCGAGTTTAACCGAGCCGACGCGTTATAGCATCGTCGAAGTGAGTGCTGATTTAAAGGCTCGTCAGCAGCAATATTTGCAAAACAAGCTATCTCCGGCTGTATTCAAAAACATCGAATGGCTAGATGCATTGCCAGAGCATTTTGATGGCATTATGTTCGGCAACGAAGTGCTGGACGCCATGCCAGTGAACGTGCTTTTAAAAGACGGTCAGTGGCAAGAGTTGGGAGTCGGTTTTGAGGATGGACGTTTTGTCTGGCAGCCCTATGTGAGTCGAAATGACATGAACCAAAATGACCTGGCTCAAAGTGATGCAATCAAAACCATTCAAAAGGTTGAGGCCGATCTTATCAGAGCAGGTTTTGGAGCCTTGCCAGAGGGTTATTGCACCGAAATTAACCTCAACTACGGGCCCTGGCTCGAAGCGTTGCAGGCGATCTGTCACCAGGCTGTAATATTGATGATCGATTATGGTTATGAGCAGGCTCAGTATTATCACCCAGACCGAAGTAGTGGCACACTTACTTGTTACTATCGGCATCGAACCCACCCCGACCCTTTTGTTTACCCTGGGTTGCAGGATATCACTGCATTTGTTGATTTTGATGCCTTTGCCGATGCGGCGATTGATGCTGGGTTTACTGTTTGCGGATTGACTAGCCAGCGTCAGTTTTTACTTCACAATGGATTGCTAGAAGCGGCCCAGGAATTGAGTGAAACGGCTGATACTCAGGCACAGGTTGAAGTAGCTCAGCAAGTCAAAACATTAATATTATCAGGTGAAATGGGCGAAAAATTTCTAGTGGTTGGGTTGCAGAAAAATGTCTTGCAGAACGACCTTGGTATTGAAATTCCTGCGCTGACAGGTGGAAGATAATGGATACGATTCAAATCATCATACTGGCGATTGTTCAAGGGCTTACCGAATTTTTACCGGTATCGAGTTCTGCGCATTTGATTTTGGTGCCGATGTTGTTTCAGTGGCCAGATCAGGGGCTGGTGTTTGATGTCGCGGTGCATGTTGGGTCGCTAATTGCGGTGCTAATTTATTTTCGTGTTGAAGTGATTGATATGCTGGTTGCCTGGACTCGAAGCTTGGTTGGTGGTGGGGCGACTTCAAATAGTCGCCTGGGTTGGTGGGTGATTCTAGGTACGGTGCCTGCGGTTATTGTTGGCTTTTTTTTCAAGGGTTTTATCGAGTCTGATTTGAGGCCGCCTGCTCCTTTGGGGCCATGGGTGATTGCAATCACCACTATTGTCTTTGGCTTGTTGCTTTGGTTCGCTGATACGCGCAAGTCAAAGCAGCGTAGTGAATATGAATTGAAACTACCAGATGTTTTGACGATTGGTTTATTTCAAGCCATCGCTTTGATACCGGGTACTTCGCGCTCTGGTATTACGATGACTGCCGGGCTACTACTGGGTATGACCCGCCAGGCGGCGGCGAGATTTTCATTTTTATTGTCGATACCACTTATCCTCGCGAGTGGCGTGTTACAAACCGCAGAGCTGATGCAGTCGGTGCAATCGATTGACTGGTTTGCCTTGAGTGTGGCGATTATTTTATCGGCGATCAGTGCTGGTCTGTGTATTCACTTTTTCTTACGCCTGATCGAAAGAGTCGGGATGATGCCTTTTGTGATTTATCGATTATTGCTAGGCGTGGTTTTAATCGCCTTATTGGTTTAGATTCTTGAGTAAGCTTTATGACTATCTTTTATGAATAAGGACGCCCAGTCTGAATTGCACCTTCGACCACTCTGGTTTGGGTTGGCTTATGCTCAGTTGCTAGTGGTGACTGTTCTGTCGTTAACGCCGGTCGTTCCTAATATTGGCGGCAGTGATAAGTTGGGGCATTTCCTGGCTTATGCGGTTCTATCACTCGCCTTTAGCTTAATCATTCGGCAGCGTACATCGCTATGGTGGGTTTTATTTGGTTTGATTGCTTTTGGCATTTTGATGGAGTATTTACAGGGCTTAACCGGATATCGATATGCAGACCCTGAGGATGCGCTGGCCAATAGTATCGGAGTCGTCTTTGGCTTGTTGTTCCATTTTTCACCCTTGCGGCGTGTTTTGCTTAAGGTGGATGCCTACCTACATGGGTTGCGTTTATTTTTGCATTAGGGCCTGTTTCTCAGATTTGATTAGATCAAGTCGCAGACTATGTATTGCTTCACCGAGTGC
>JBDNJA010000072.1:0-15674 GCA_041688005.1 Gammaproteobacteria bacterium | reverse complement strand
GCCTTTGTTAAATCATCCCAATTGGCAGTCCCTTTGGCATTTTTCTGCAGGTTGATGTTGAGACCATCGAGTATCAATTCATCAATTTCGGGGCTGAATGCAATGATCGAGGCGACGTCGACACTAATGCTGACCTTGTTGACTTTGACCATTGGTGTACTGCCAAAGCCAACTGCATTCGACAGACTTAATGCACCGAGCTTCATCCCTAGGGCTGGGTAAAATGTCAGGCTAACATCGCCATAAAACTGTAAATCGCGTCCCGTGTTCTCTCGAACCAGCTCACTCAAATCCTGCTTGTATTGATTCGCGTCGAAGGTAGCAATAAAAATAGCGGCGATGGCAACCACAAATACCACCGCAACACCTATCACCTTAAGGCAAAGTCTTATAATTTTTCTGATAAGTCCTGACATAGTTTCTTTCCTGTTAGGTCTATTGGCCTGTTGGGCGTATTAAGTAAGACACTTTGCTGATGAATTCACAAAGCGTGCAATTTATTAGGGTGTCTCTTAAAATAGTGATTTTTTCGCAAGAACAAGGAAGCTCCGCACGGAGAACCGCAGTGTACAAGCAGTACATGATGATTCGAGTACGGAGTGGACGCCGCTATTGCGGAAAAAAGTGCATTTTAAGAGGTGCCCTATGGGGGGTCGCCGTTTATAATGAGTCCAATGTGGCATGAATTAGGTATTGAATCAAGACAATGAAAGACAAACTCGAAGCATGGAAAAACGCCTTTGCCGACTGGCAAAATAACAACCGTCATAGTGAGAGCTCGAAGGGCTGGCTGGTGTTGCCGGTAATCATCCTATTACTGCTTTGTCTCGTACTTGGGTATTACTGGAGCGAGGAACCTGGATCGTTCGATGTGGTAGCAACTGCTGCCGAACGAGCACCAGAAACCAGGGCGTCTATCGTCACTGGAAGCTATACCACTAGCAGCATTATTGTTGCTATGGAAACCTTGCTCAACAAACGGGGTGGCTATCTCAGCAACGACATCTTACCCCCCTCTATCTTTCTCGATAACATCCCCAATTGGGAGTTTGGCGTATTGGTTCAAATCCGCGATATCGCGCGCGCCATGCGCAATGACTTCAGCCGGTCACAATCACAGTCGACTGAAGATACCGATTTGATTATTGCAGAACCTCAATTCAATTTCGATAACAGCTCCTGGCTGCTGCCAACGACAGAAGGCGAATATCAAGACGGTGTCGATGCATTGTATGGCTACCTGAACCGCCTGCAAAACCCGGGCAATCCAGAAGCCCAATTTTACGCAAGGGCAGATAACTTAAAAGATTGGCTCAGTCAGGTATCCAAGCGACTCGGCAGCCTATCGCAGCGACTCAGTGCCAGTGTCGGACAAACCCGTTTTAACACCGATCTGGCGGGCGATGCAGAAGCCGAGCAATCAACCGAAACCAGCAATCAATTTGCAGTGAAAACACCCTGGTCAGAAATTGATGACGTGTTCTATGAAACTCGTGGTGCCGCCTGGGCATTGATACATTTTCTGAAAGCAATCGAACAAGATTTCGAATCCGTCCTACAAAAGAAGAACGCACTCGTCAGTCTTCGTCAAATCATCCGTGAACTCGAAGGCACGCAGGACGAGTTATGGAGCCCAATGATCATGAACGGCAGTGGCTTTGGGATGTTTGCCAACCATTCACTGGTGATGGCTTCTTATATCTCACGTGCCAATTCAGCGGTAATTGATTTGCGGAATTTGTTAGAGCAGGGATAGGGCTAGGCAGGGCTAGACTATTTTGTTTTTCAGTGTTTCGTTTTTAAATTTTTCGATGCTTACGCGGCTTAAGAACATTTATTGACTTGTAGTCGTCGTGAATTAACACTCTATTTCAACTATTCATTCGATATGACTGGTGGGTTGAGTTTTTAAACTTGCGCTAATTCGTCTTCTGTCAGCGAGCCATAGCATCGAGGATAGCTCCAACCATATCCCCAGCGAAAATTCGTAGGCAGATATGGCGAGCCTCCTACTCTGACACCAGCCAACATTAATATCGCCACTTCAGGCTCGCCAACTGCTGACACACATGCTTTCAATGCCAGGTCGGCCTGTCTCCTTTGTTGACGAGTTCCGCCTTTCCAGTAAGCCTGGTCGTGTTCTGTACAACAATCGAACCAAAGCTCTTTTTGCTTTACAGTTCCGTCGGGAAACGCGCTGCAGCCATCGCTAACAAATGGGTTCAATTCTTGAGCCTTAACTGGAACGGACATGGCCATAAGACTGAAGGCGAGAAAAATATGGTAGGTGTAGAGACACAATTTAATACTTGGTTGCATGCAAGCCATGCAATTGAATCGCTTTTCGACACCTTCTATTCAGAATGTGCTTTTTGATATTCACCGCCCCACTGGCACAACATATCGAGTGCTGGGCTGAGCTTTTCAGCCAGCTCGGTTGATGTGTATTCAACTTTTGGAGGCACTTCGGCGTGCACCTTTCGAACCACTAACTTATTTTTTTCGAGGTCACGCAGCTGTTGGCTGAGCATTTTTTGAGTGATCTTGGGGATGATTTTTTTGAGCTCGCCAAATCGCAAAGTCTTGCCTCGCAATTGATAGAGGATGATAACCTTCCATTTCCCGCCGATGACATCGATTGCGGTAGTCACTGGACAATCATTCAAGCCAGATGATTCCTTAGTCGAAGCAATTTTCATCGAATCACTTGTTTGAAAATTATTTTGTTGGCTGTCAGCCTTTAAATTCGCCATTAGGCACTCCCAGGTAACTTAATACCAAAACTGTGCGTACTTGTTTACTCTATACAAAATATCTATAGTTCCTAAAGTATACTATGCGTTGAAAAGATACTAAAGATAAAAGGGCTCTCTAAATTTAACTGATCGACTTTATTGATCAACCTGAGTAATTGAGGCAAGGATTTTTACTCGCATAACCACACTTAAGGAACCATAGAAATGCCATTACAACCCATAGAACTCATTAGCTTTAATCTTTGCCCATTCGTTCAGCGCTCGGTCATCACCCTATTAAAAAAAGGCATCGATTTCAAGATTACTTATATCGATCTGGCCAATCCGCCTGAATGGTTCCTTGAGATATCGCCGCTGGCGAAAGTGCCCGTTGTGCGTTATGGCGACGAAGTATTGTTCGAGTCGGCCGTCATCAATGAATTTCTGGATGAAATCACGCCAGATTCGATCATGCCAATCGCCGCACTGGACAAAGCCAAAGATAGAGCCTGGATCGAATTCACGAGCCAACTGATAGTCGATCAGTATTTAATGTCGGCTGTCGATAATAGCGCTGACTTTGAAAAACATCGTCAATCGTTGATCATTAAATTGCAACGTCTGGAAGACACCATCGAAGACAATGGCTTTTTTAATGGCGGCAGTTTTAGTCTGGTCGATACCGCGCTTGCGCCAGCCTTCACGCGCTTCGACATTTTAGCGCGCTTATTTAACGAAGACCTGGTTTCCAGCTTTCCAAAATTGAGTGCGCTGAGCCGACGGCTGTTGGATCTCGAGTTTGTGCAAAAGTCGGTTGTCGACAACTTTGAAAAAATTTACATCAAATACCTGAAAACTAATCATAGTTTTCTCGCCGCTTAACCCCATATCTTTTATTTTATTTACCTCTATCAGGCATTATTAAACATGAACTACCCACAGCTATTTAGCTCATCAAAATTAGGCGACCACGAACTTAATCATCGCATCGTGATGGCACCGCTAACCCGATCTCGCTCCGCACAACCCGGCGATATTCCACAGCACATAAACGTCGAATACTATGCTCAAAGAGCATCAGCGGCTTTGATTATTTCTGAGGCCACGCAAATATCACCACAGGGCAAAGGTTATGCGTTTACCCCAGGCATTCATTCCGAAGCGCAAATCGCCGGCTGGCGCAAAGTAACCGATGCAGTACATAGCAAGGGTTCGCTAATGTTCCTGCAGTTATGGCATGTCGGTCGAATCTCTCACTCTAGCCTGCAATCCGAAGGGGCGCTGCCAGTCGCTCCCTCGGCAATCGAAGCGCAAGGTCAAGCGTTTACCTATGAAGGCATGCTCGACTTTGAAACGCCGCGCGCACTCGAAACCAGTGAACTGCCCGGTATCGTCGAGCAATATCGACAGGCAGCCATTAACGCCAAACTGGCTGGTTTTGATGGCGTCGAAATCCATGCAGCGAATGGTTATTTACTCGACCAGTTCCTCAAAAACGGTAGCAATCATCGCACCGATAATTATGGGGGTTCGATCGAGAACCGAGCGCGTTTAATCCTGCAAGTTGTCGCCGCAGTCAGCGAAGTGATGGGTGGCGGAAAAGTAGGCATACGAATTTCACCCAGCGGTCGGTTTAATTCAATGTCAGAGAGCGATCCACAGCCGTTGTTCAATTATCTAGTCGAGCAACTAAACCCATATGACTTAGCTTATCTGCATGTCGTCGAAAGCTTTGCTGGGTCAGACGATGGTTTTGACTTCGGGCAATTACGTGATAAATTCAATTCGGCCTATATGGCCAATGGTGGTTATAACGCTGACTCAGCCGAGCAAAGTTTGCAAGCGGGTCGAAGTGATTTCGTTTCATTCGGTTCAGATTTCATCGCTAACCCAGATCTACCCAAACGTATCAAGCAAGGTGTCGCATTGAACGAGCCCGACACCAACAGCTTTTACGGTGGTCATGCGGAGGGTTATACCGATTATCCGGCGATGTCAGTCTAGTTGCCAATAAGGTAGCTTGGTAGCCACTAGTGCAAGCGAGTGCCTACTAGTTCAAGGGCATCTCTAAAACCGCGATTGCCGCCGTGGCCTCGTGGCCCCTACTGTTGGCAGCTCCGTGCTCAAATCCTCATTTAGTACCACAAGTACACTGCGGTTTTCCGTGCGGTGGTTACTCGGGCTTCGCCCTCACCTTGCGGACCAGCCGTTGGCTGTTGTCTCCGCTAAGCTACGGCTCCTAGCACTTATTGCCATATATGGCATGTATGTTTGTTTTGCATCGTTACACGGATGTAACTAATTAGAACAATGCAGGAGATGTAATTGTCGAGGAGTAAAAAACAGATCACGAAAAATCACTATTTTTAGAGACACCCTCAAATAGGTATACAGCCGCTTAATTCCTATCAATTTCAAGTTTATGTCCTCAACGGATAATGGCTCTAAGTTGAGGGACAATTTTAAGATAAGGCAGCCTGTTCTGCGCCTCAGTCACAGCGTCGAGATTGATCTCGGCAATGATTAATTGCTGTGCTGTACCGGCTCGGATCGCATCGCTGCCATCGGGAGCGGCAATACAACTATTGCCCAGATAGCGAGCGCTATTCTCGACACCGGCATGATTTGCATACAAAACCCAGACACCATTTTCGAATGCTCGGGTTGGTATCAGTTTATGCGCCACGACTCCCCATTGATCGGTCAAAGCGGTAGGCACGATAATAATCTGTGCGCCCGCTTCGGCGGCAGCGCGTACCGCCTCTGGGTACTCAACGTCATAACAAACCAACATCGCACATTTAAACGGCCCCAAATTGAAGGTCGACAATTCATCTCCACTGGTAAAATATTCCGATTCGAAGCCTGGTGGTAGCAACATTTTTCGATGATTCGAAACGATGTGTCCATTGCTGTCGATACAAATAGACGAATTAAACAATAATCCATTTTGCTGTTCAGGGTAACCGTAGATAATGGCTGTCCCCTGTTGTTTTGCAAGATTGGCTATTTTATTCGAAAATGGCCCCTCTTTCGTCTCAGCGAACCGGCGCACGTCGCCCCCTACTGCATAGCCGGACAAAAATAATTCGGGGCAAACCACCAGATCAAGCTGTTGATCTGAAATTGCATCCTCAAGTTGGGCGAACCGCTCCAGGGGACTTAAGCCCCCACCTTCACATTGAAATATGCCTGCTCGCACTAGCGGTTAACCATTAATATGTCGCGCGGGTAGTCGGTTAAATAGTCCGCACCATGCTCAGTGACGACAATCGAATCACCGATTCGTCCGCCCAGTTCACCATCAACCGATATACCGCCATCCACCGCAAAGGTCATGCCTGGCTGTAACACGGTCTTATCACCGGTTTTTAGCTCTGGAGATTCCAGATAAGCCATACCAATTGAGCGGCCGGTACGGTATCCGGTTTCATATCCCCGTGCCTGATAGACTTCATTGGCCGCTTGCGCGATGGATTCGGCGGTAACACCAGGGCGAATCGCTGCAATCGCCGCCTGCTGCGCATCGATTGCGGCCTGTTGCACCCTCGCCGCTTCGTCAGATATCTCTTTAATAAAAAACATTCTGTCGAAGCCTAATTTATATTGTTTAAACTGGGCCATATTGCAAAAACAAAAATACACTGGATCTCCCTTTACTAACTTTTTAACACTAGCGCGGCGATGCACCATCGACGTGTCTCGACCCGACTGCATGATCTGCAAATTGTGGATCATCGGAGATATAAAAGCTTCCCAGCCACGATCGGTCAGAAAACCCGCGGCTTTTCGAGTGCCCGCATCGATGACCGCCAACGCAGCCTCGTATTCCTGCGCGCCCTCGGCCAGAGCACCCTCGGCGGCCTGCATCATTGCGCCTGCAATTTGCCCAGTCTGGCGCATGACATCGATCTCCTCAGGCGATTTAATCATGCGCATACTGCCCATAATTGCACTAACATCGTTGAGTTTAGTACCTGGCATTTGATCGTCAAACCAGTTCCTCACCAACGAGGGTAAAATGGCTGACTCCACTCCGATGTTGCCTAGTTTGACACCTAATGCGCGTGACAATACATTCTCCCACCGGTTCGGCCCCATATCTTCCCAGGTCTTAACATCCTCGACCCAGGTCATGTTGCCGACCATCTCGCTTTCCATCAATGGCGTGATGACGCAAGGTGCTTCGCCTGACCGTAACAGTAAAAAGGTCGGCCGACCAAATTCGACAGAAAGATACCCCCAGAATCCGGCGAGGTACGCAATTGTGTTTTCATCAGTAATAATTGCGGTGTCGATTCCCGCCGCGGTTAACCGACTTTGGAATTCGATAGTGCGTTCGCGCGCTTGCTCTAGCATGGTATTAAGTCTCATATAATTAACGACAGGTGTATACACCTAAATCAAAATGTACAAGATTTTTGCATTATTTACAATTTATTTTCACCAGGTGTATACTTCAAATCAGGCGATTTAATATATATCCCGGCAAATCAACCACTTAACTAATCATATCCAATATGTACCCAAACAGTGATCGAGTACCAGCAGACAGTATCTTCGATAAAATCCGTAATCGGATCTGCCTGCTCGACTACCCACCAGGGACTATCCTTAGAGAGTCAGGATTAGCCGCCGAATTCGGTGTCAGCCGGACGCCGATAAGGTCGGTAATACAGCAATTGGCACACTGCGGCCTGGTTGAATCTAAAGATGGTGTCGGCACCCTGGTGACAGAACTCAGCTTTGCAAAAATACGCGACATTTATTGCATGCGCATTAAGTTAGCCGAGTGTATCGGGCACATGAACCCACGAGAAATTGACCAGAAAATAAAGAGCACCGCTCACGAACTACAGCAAAGGGCGATTCTGTTAACCCAGCAGTTCAACATCGTTGATTACTGGCTCGTCAATCACGATCAGCATAATTTGATTGTCGAAATCATTGGCAACTCAGCACTCAAGCAAATGTGGAATCACTTTTACTATCTCGCGGCGCGCATCTGGTACGAGTTAGCAAGAACCGATCCAGACAACATGGCCGATAGCCTGGTAAGCGAAACAACAGAAGTTGCGGATGCACTGGATCAAGGCAATGCTATAGCCCTCGGCCTGGTACAGAGCAACTATATTTCCTATGGTTTAGCCCGACTAGAGAAAAGATATCAAGAGTCGAATCCTAAATGAGAACCATCGCAGTCAAGTCTAATGAGCGAAAATAGGGACAGATCGCAGTTTATTATTGAGATCGGCTAAACAAAAAGTGCAAGGATAATGCTGGCCAATACGTGGATCCATATAATACAGGGCAAAAAGTCTACCGAGGATTGTGTCGGTGCCAGTTGGATCAGCGTACGGTAAAGGCAATACGCTCGTCTACTAATGGAAACTTTGTTTTGGGGAGCCCAAAATTTCAAAATGAAATCGCCTAAAATGGACTAAATTGATCAATATCAAAAAGTCATAGGCGCTAACTTGCGGTATCTAATTACTGCTAACGTCTGGCCATTTAGCTGTTAGAGGGTATATCTATACATGAAGAAACTTAAAGACGAAAAGGAACTAGTAAAAAAGGCAATCATTGAAGGAATGAAATATGGCGAGGTTAGAGGTGTTGTTGAATTTGAAGCAACGGATTCTTCGACTGACAAAATAGAATATATCTACCGGTTACTAGTACACGATAAAGTAATTCAGCCCGTACCACAGGATCAAATATCTCAGCTGACGATGAAGCATAAACTTGCTATTTGGGCATCAAAGTTAACGTGAAGAATAGATACTGAGGCAAAAATAAAAAAAAGATGAGCTTAGTCAAACACCTGCTAATCGGGTAACCGAGGGTCTCTAACCCCCTGCCCTCAAGCACCCTGTGCCCAAGGGCAACTACAGCCACAACACGCACGCTGAGTTTCATTAGCCTTCTTACCTTGGTGCGTGGCTTACGCCGTTACCCCAGTAAGTCATACGGCCATTAAACCAATAGCTTAGGCCATAGTAACCTGACAACAATATGAGCCAGCCTAATAGTGCAGGGTTAATAGTACCTGCCCTAACTTTTGATGTAGAATTGCCCTCCTTTTAGCGACCCATAGATTGAGTCCGACGTGGCAAAAACCCGAGAACATACCTTTCGTATCCAGTTTCATAATAACAATCGCATTTATGAACTCTATGCGCACGAAGTCGGCCAGGCACAAATGATGGGGTTTGTCGAAGTTGGCCAAATCATTTTTGGTGAGCATTCGAAAATCCTCATCGATCCCGCCGAAGAAAAGCTGAAAAGCGAATTTGGCAACGTTAAATATTCCTATATCCCTCACCATTCTGTGATTCGTATCGACGAAGTTGAGCAAAGCGGCAAGAATAGAATTCTTGATTCAGAAGGCGGTAGCATTACCAATTTCCCCGGCGCGAATCTAGCACCACAAAAGAGTTAACTGGCGTTAGGGGATGTTTAAAAATAGTGGTTTTTTCGTGGTCTGTTTTTTTGCTCCTTCACCAACAGTAGGCGCCCTGAGGCGATCGCGGAAAAAGTGCATTTTTAGAGGTGCCCGTTAGGAACGATGCAAATATCAGTCATCATCCCTACTTTCAACCGGCTGGACAGTTTAAAGCGTGCGGTTCATTCAGTGCTGGATCAAGATTGTGCGGTCGATGAGCTGATTGTTATCGACGACGGATCGACCGATGATACCGCCAATTACATTCGGCACAACTTTCCCCAGATTAAACTTATCCAGCAAACTAATCAGGGTGTTAGCACAGCCCGAAATGCTGGCATTAAGCAGGCCAGATACGACTGGATTGCACTGCTCGATTCCGACGATAGCTGGCACCGCAATAAGATTTCAACCATAAAAGAACACCATGCCCAGCAGCCTGACATTGGTCTGATTCATTCTGACGAAATCTGGATTCGCAACCATGTCCGCGTGAATGCGATGAACAAGCATCAAAAAACCGGTGGTAATGTTTTTTTGCGATGCCTGCCACTGTGTGTGATTTCGCCCTCTGCCGTGGTGTTAAAACGTGCGCTAATAGAGGCCGTCGGTTACTTCGACGAGTCGCTGCCGGCCTGTGAGGATTATGACCTGTGGCTTAAGATATGTTGTCAGCATTCGGTTCACTATATCAATCAGCCATTGATTACAAAATACGGTGGTCATGAAGACCAACTCTCTAATCAACACTGGGGGATGGATCGATTTCGGATTCGCTCGTTGTGGCGACTGATTCAACAAGGTGACTTGTCGGAAGCATATCGTTTGGCAGCCAACGAGATGATGCAAAAAAAGCTAATGGTGTTATTAACCGGTGCCAAAAAGCACAATAATCAAGCGGTGTTGGATGAATTTGGCGCGATGCTTCCCCTTGTAATGGACCCGATGATCGACAATCGGCAGGCCGCTCGGCTGGTTACAGACAGATGCTAATTTGGGTTGCTGCATTACATTGTGAAGCCAAGCCGGTGATTGATTTTTTCCGATTGAAAAAATCTCACGATCACCACGCTTTTGATATTTATCAGAAAGATAACATGTACTGTATTGTCAGCGGTATCGGCAAATTAAACTCGGCTACTGCGACCGCATGGATAGCCGCGCTTCATCGACAGTCGCGTTCCATTGCATGGATTAATATAGGCACCGCAGGGAGTGAATCATATGCCGTCGGTAGTGCCTGGTCGATTAACAAGATAACCGATATTGAATCAGGTCATCGTTATTATCCTGTGCCCTTAGTCAATAGCCAATTGCCAACTGAGCATTGCCAGACGCACAATCAACCCGATATTCAATACCATTCACAATCTCTGTCAGATATGGAAGCCAGTGCCTTTTTTGGCACCGCGACTCGATTTAGTAGTGCCGAGTTGATTCACTGTATTAAGGTGGTTAGTGACAATAGTGACACGCCCTGTAGTCGAAACAAAAGTGAAGTGAGTCAACTGATTCAGCAAAACATAAAAGCGATTAGCGAATTCTCACAGGCATTGACTCTGTTAAATCAGCAGGTTGCTCAAATGGGTATTTCGGAACCGGTTTGGCAGCGATTTTTGGCGCAGGCCCATTTCAGTCAAACCCAAAAAACACAGCTTAAAAGCTGCTTACGTTTCTTGCTCAGTCAGGGAGATAGTATCGACTCTCTGATGGCAAGCGTGGCTGCAGCTGCATGCACAAATGCATCTTCAAATAGTAACAGCCAATCAATTCTGAGTTGTCTCACGCAGCGGCGAATTGATCTCAGCAGGAACTTATAAACATGGTTAGCTGCGTCTATGTCGAATCGAGTATCAAACACCATGAACGAACCCTTAGAATTCTGGCTCGATTCAAAAATACACCCGTCGTCGAGATAGAACACCATGGCGAAGTGTTCAATCCAAGTGCGCAAAACTTTCGCCTGCAAAAGTCGAACCCGGCGTTAATTCTAGCGCATAAAAACAACCGTCATGCACTGCCGACCCCCGAAGGTTATGGCCTGGGCGGCAAACATAACTACTACTTTTCGCATATGCTCAACTGCCTGTACGATTGTCGTTATTGTTTTTTGCAAGGCATGTACAACTCCGCGCATCAGGTTATCTTCGTCAACTATGAAGACTTTGACGAAGATATTACGCAGATTTGCGCACAACATAACTCGGAACCCGTCTGGTTTTTTTCGGGTTACGATTGCGACAGCTTGGCTTACGAACCCGTCACCCAGTTTGCCGATTTCTTTGTACCTGCATTCGACAAAATCGACAACGCCTGGCTAGAATTGCGCACCAAAAGCACCCAGGTTCGTCAGCTATTAAAGCACGAGCCCTGCGAACGGATCGTCACTGCCTTTAGCTTTACCGAGCAGCATAGCCACGACAAACTCGAACATGGCGTTCCATCCATCGAGAAACGCATCGATGCGATGCAATTGCTGGTTGATGCTGGCTGGCCAATTGGCCTAAGATTCGACCCGATTGTTTATCACGACAATTACCAAACGTCGTTTTCTAACTTGCTTGAAACCATTTTTGCAACGATAGATGCCAACCGATTACACTCGGTTAGCCTGGGTGCCTTTCGTTTACCTAAGAATAACTTTCGTCAGGTTAACAAACTTTATCCAGACGAACCGTTATTTGCCCAAAACCTTGCTTTGAATAATGGTATTGTCGGCTACCCACTGACGCAGGAAAAAGAAATGATGCGCTATTGTGAGCAGCAATTACTGCAATATATTCCAGCTCATTGTTACCATCCCTGTGAATGGCATGACTAATGATAAAAGGATGAGGATTTTAATTTCAGGCGCTAGTTCGGGCATAGGCTTAGCGACCGCAAAACAGTTGCTAGAGATGAACCATGACGTTACCGGCATTAGCCGTCAGCCAGAAACGCCGCAACTCGATCACCCCGGCTTCAGCCTGCTTCAGCTTGATCTGAGTCGACTTGAGGATTGTGACCGAAAACTAAATTCGTTACTAAAAGAACACTCGTTCGACTGCTTTATTCACTGCGCTGGCTATGGCCATTTCGGTTCTATTGAACAGTTTTCGGTGGCACAAATTGACCGCGCGATTCGAGTTAATCTAACCAGCGCACTCGTTCTGTGTCGCCAGTTAGTACCCATGTTCCGACGTCAAAAACAAGGCCGGTTGATATTCATAGGATCAGAGTCGGCTCTTAATGCTGGCAAGAAAGGTGTTTTATATAGTGCGGCTAAATTCGGCTTACGAGGTTTTTGCCAGGCATTGCGTGAAGATTGCGCAAAAGATGGCATCGGGGTCAGCCTCGTCAACCCAGGTATGGTTCGCAGCCCT
Organism: Gammaproteobacteria bacterium; assembly: GCA_041688005.1. Classification (GTDB taxonomy): domain Bacteria; phylum Pseudomonadota; class Gammaproteobacteria. The sequence goes on along the minus strand of JBDNJA010000072.1, from coordinate 3,132 downwards.
TTTTTTGACGAACAATTATTTGCACCGGCAAGCCAACCCGAGAACGCTATCGAAACCGAAGATGTCGCCAAACTCATTTGCCAAATATTGCAAACCAGCGCGGATATCGTGATCGATGAAATCAACTTGTCGCCGCGGGTTAAATCCATCGATTTTTCGCCCAAGACAAGTTGAACAGACAGAACAGGAAGCACTATCAGCCTAGAAGTTTAATTCAATCAAGCAACGAGAAAAAAAACCGATTGTCTTGCGATCAATTCCTTGTAAACTCAATCACTATTATAAAGAATTAAAGGCCAATGCTGCCTTTAATCAATTCATTCATGAGCACTTTTTTTCCAAATTAATCCGAGATATTGATAGGTGAAACTGCAACAACTTCGTTTTCTAGATGCCGTCGTGCGCAATAATTTGAACGTGTCAACGGCCGCTGAGGAACTCTATACTTCGCAGCCTGGCGTCAGCCACCAAATTAAGTTACTCGAAGATGAGCTCGACATCCAAATTTTCGAGCGCTCAGGAAAAAAACTCACCCGTATTTCACCCGCTGGCGAAGCCATTTTGGGTCATGTCACCAATCTGTTAAATAACGCTAAAAATATTAAGCAGGCGGCCCTCGAGTTTAGTAATTCGAACCGTGGTAGCTTAACGATCGCGACTACGCATACTCAGGCGCAGTTTATTTTACCGCCTATTTTGCAGCGTTTTTCATCGATTTATCCTGACATTGAATTGCGTGTTCATCAGGGCAATCCCAAATCGATGTGTAAGCTGGCGGCTAATAATCAGGTTGATTTTGTGATGGCCTCGGAAACCATCGATGAGCTAGCTGAACTCGTCACCATCCCCGCTTACAGCTGGAATCGTCATATTGTTGTGCCAAAAGGTCATCCATTGACAAAAATGCTCAATATCACGCTGGCTGATCTAGCTTCATTTCCGATTCTGACCTATATGCTTGGATTATCAGGCCGATCACAACTCGATAAAACCTTCCAGCAAGCCAACCTTAGCCCTCGCGTCGCATTTACGGCGACCGATTCGGACGTTATAAAAACCTATGTTCGACTGGGACTTGGTGCGGGCATCATTGCAGAAATGGCCTGTGATAAAGAAGACGAGGAACTGGTTTATATCGACGCCAATCATTTGTTCCCTGAAAGCCTGATAAAGATTGGCTTCAGGCATTCACGGCACATTTCTGCTTTTCAGTTTGTTTTTTTGCAAATGATCGCGCCGTATCTCGACATGGATACGATCAAGAAAATCGCTGCCACGCGAACACGTGCGGAGCAGGATAAACTGTTGAACGATTATCAAGTTCCTAGTTTTAAGGCCATGCAAAAGGCTATCGAAGCGAGCTATATCTGATCAATCAGTGAGTAGCGACTGGCTAGCAACCGTATAGCCCTGAATAAAATCGATATTGGTGACACCTAGGCTCCTGTCGATTTAACATCCAATTCAATCGAAGGCATTCAGAACTCGAGTTCTATCCAGGCGGGTGCATGATCAGATGGTTTTTCCATTGCTCTCACCGAGTAATCGACACCAGCATTCGTGACCATTGATTTGAGTTGATCGGATACCAGTAGATGATCGATTCTTAACCCGCGTTTTGGTTCGGCATCAAACCCTTTGCTGCGATAATCGAACCAGCTAAACACCTTATTTTCTGTTGGATGACATAACCTGAATCCATCACTCAACCCGAATGAGCAGAGCAGGTCATACCACTCTCGCTCTTCTGGTAGAAAGCTGCTCTTTCCTGTTTTTAGCCAGCGTTTGGCATTATCTGGGCCGATTCCAATGTCGCTATCCTGTGGTGATATATTGTAATCACCCATCACTATCAAGGGCGTGTTTAGCAGTGGCGCACCCGCCAGTTCACTGCTTTGCACAAAGTCGTTTAAGTCTCGATAAAATTTGGCCTTGGCTGGAAATTTGACTGGATGATCTCTGCTTTCGCCTTGCGGGAAATACCCGTTAAAAACATAGATAGACTTACCATCGACTTCATACTTGCCCCCGATAAAACGTTTCTGACTTTCATCGGTATCGGTTGGAAAGCCATAGGTTGGCTGCAAGCAAGCTGTACGAGCCAACAAGGCGACTCCATAATGCGTTTTCTGCCCCATATAGATAGCCTGATAACCCAACGCTTCGATTGCAGCGAGTGGAAAATCATGGTCTTGCACCTTAGTCTCTTGCAAGCCAATAAATTCAGGATTATGGGTATCAATCAATTGAGCTAACTGGTGTAGTCGCATTCGCACACTATTGACGTTAAACGAAACTATTTTCATTACTTTTGTTCCTTTGATTACTTTAATTTAACAAAGCTTAATAGAGCTCAGTTTATTGAGGTTGTATAAAATCTGCCAGCGTCTGTTGCCCTAGTCGGGTTTCGACGTCAATTTCAATTTGCTTTAACAATTGTGCGACCGCCTCATCACTGTGTAAGTGCATGGTTTGGCTCTCGTCTTCGGCATCGCGAGCACTACGCAAAACATCCAGTAGCTTAATTTGGCTGAGTGAACGCGAAGGTAAATATTGAGCACCCTCGTCATTCGACTGACGCACTAATCCATCCTGCTCTAGCGCACCGAGCATTCTCGTCAAGGTTTCGACGGGTACTTGTTGATAGTTAGCCAGATTATCGATAGTGGGCAACATATCAGATTGTTGGTCATAGCACAGTGCAATGTTACGCATCACTTGCAATGCCAACTGTTCGCGCATTCTGGCGCTTAAACGGTTGTGTCTTGTCGCCACTTTAAGCGTTCTGGATGCTGGTGATAATAAGCAATAGTGGCCCCTACTAATAAAATTAGCCAGCTTAGGTATAACCAAACCATAAACATCAGGACAATCGCGAAGCCTGAGTAAATCACGGTATAGCTGGTCGAAGCACCCGCGAATGAGGTGAACCATACTCCAACCCTCTCCCATAAAAAGCCAGCGACCACGGCACCAAAAAATGCTGACTTCAACCTAGAATCCTCGGTTGAGCGCGAAAAAGGTGTGCAAGATATTGATGTGCATAGGAAGCTTGAAAAATGCATAGTCACCTTGTTGATGATGAGTCTTTTTTCAGGTTTTCTAGGTGCGTCAAGAGATTGTGCAGACTTT
>JBDNJA010000071.1:0-7460 GCA_041688005.1 Gammaproteobacteria bacterium | reverse complement strand
TACTTTCATTCGTAAAATCTGGCGCTATGATACATCAGTTAATTTTCATCTGGGTAAACTATGCAAGAATTTCAATCACGCTTTCTCGACTATTGTCTGCAACGCGGCGCACTTAAATTTGGTGAATTCACGTTAAAGTCTGGGCGCACCAGCCCTTATTTTTTCAATGCCGGAATTTTCAATACGGGTGCCGACCTCGCAGCGTTAGGCTCCTTCTATGCCGAAGCAATCCAGCATGCCAATATTGATTTTGACCTATTGTTTGGCCCGGCCTACAAGGGCATTCCGCTCGCCGCTATTACAGCCAGTAGCCTGTATCAAGATCATCAACGTGATACGCCGTATGCGTTCGATCGCAAAGAAGCAAAAGACCATGGCGAAGGTGGCATCACTGTCGGCGCCCCAATCAAGGGTAGGGTCATGATTATTGATGACGTTATTACTGCGGGCACTGCCATCCGCCAGTCACTCAAATTAATCGAATCGTTAGGTGCCAATGTCTGTTCAGTGACCATTGCGCTGGATCGCCAGGAAAAAGGGCAGGGTGAATTATCGGCCATACAGGAGCTGGAGGCGCTGGGTATTCGGGTCGTTCCCATCATCCAACTCGCGGACATTTTGAAGTATCTGCAAGCCAACAATCAAACAGAACATTTAGAATCGGTCAGTAAGTATAGAAACCGCTACGGTATTGATTAAAGGCCGCTAGCTGACCCACCTCGTTTTTCACATTGTCGAAGGCATTGGCACCTAATCTCAAAGTGAACTCTCACTAGAGCCTCCGGTCTATCAAACTAGAAATTCTGGAGGCACCATGTTTCGACTACTACTCATCACCTGCTTGACCACATTGCCCGCATTTGCAGCATTTTCAGCCGAAAAACTAACCGTAGACAGCGGCACAAATCAACCCACTGTTGTCGAACTCTATACCTCCGAAGGCTGCAGTAGCTGCCCTCCGGCAGACAAATGGTTCGGAGCATTGACCGCAGCACCCAAACAGGACATCAACATTTTGGCGCTCGCATTTCACGTTGACTACTGGGACTACATCGGATGGAAGGATCGCTTTGCAGACCCTAAACACACCAGTCGACAGCGCCAGTTAGGCATCAATAATCGACAGCGATCTATATACACACCTGAATTTTTCGTCGATGGCAAAGAAGCTCGCGGCACGAGAAATGTGCTGTCTCAAATCCGCCAAAACATAAGTAAAAACAAAAGCAACCAATCACCCATACGCCTAAAACTGTCGGTATCCAAGAATCAGCATTCTTTAATGGTCGAGCTAGAAACCACCGCAACCGGATCACAGACCAACGGCTTGCAACACCGTTACTTTGTTTATGAAAACGGGTTATCAAGCGATGTTAAACGCGGAGAAAATGTCGGTGAGCTATTGGCCCATGAACAAGTCGTTCGATACATGAGCGCCACATTCAAATCGAGAGAAAATGACAGGCATAGCATAAAAATCAACCCTGACTGGCAGCTCGACAATATCGGCATCGCCGCATTAGTCACCACAGCGGGCAGCGAACAATATCTACAAGCGGTCTATACGCCGATCACGTCTCTATTAGAATAGAAATCGGTGAGACACGCTACCTGCCCAAGGACTAGACGTGCCCAGAGGAAGGGCACAAAAAAACGAGCATTTCACCAAAAATCCGCTAGTCGAAAGAGTCAACAACCGCTAACCAAACTGAAAAAATAAACCCAATCAGCAATTTTCTCGAGATCTCGAAAGAGGCCGTTCATTAACAAGCCTATAAATGCTCACAAGAATGTCTTTTTATTGGTTTTCATTGCAATGGGCGACTCAAATCCTACCTTAACCTTTAATCAGCGTACCGACACCCGTATCAGTCAACAACTCAAGCAACACCGAATGTTTAACCCGACCATCAATAATATGACTGGTTTTAACGCCAGATTTAACCGCCTCTAGCGCACAGGTAACTTTGGGCAACATACCACCATGAATCACACCCGACTCTATCAACCGATCAGTTTCAGCCGCATCGATACCGGTCAGTAACTTACCATCAAGATCAAGCACGCCGGACGTATTCGTCAGTAGTAAGAGTTTTTCGGCGCCCAGTACTGATGCCAGTTTGCCCGCAACCAGATCAGCATTAATATTGTAAGAGGCACCATCTTTACCCACTCCGATGGGTGCAATTACCGGAATGAAGCGATCGTTATCCAACATTGTCACGACGGCTGGATCTATGCTTTCCACTTCACCCACCTGGCCGAGGTCACTTTGCTCAACGTCACCACGCGATAGTTTCATTTTGCGTGCGCTAATCATGCCACCATCTTTACCGGTCAGACCCACCGCTCGCCCACCGTGCCGATTGATTAATGATACTATTTGCTTGTTAACTAAACCGCCTAACACCATCTCAACGACATCCATGGTTTCATTATCGGTGACTCGCATGCCTTCGATAAACCGGCTTTCTTTTCCGATTTGTTCGAGCAATTTACCAATTTGAGGGCCACCGCCATGAACGATGACGGGATTCACGCCGACCTGTTTCAATAACACTATATCCTGTGCAAAGCTGCTTTTTAGCGCTTCGTCGACCATCGCATTGCCGCCAAATTTTATCACCACTGTTTTTCGGTCGAGCGCCTGAATATAAGGCAATGCTTCGATCAGAATTTCGGCGACGCTATTTTTATTCATAGTGCTGTTTACGATCATTTTGTTACCAGGAGTTTTAAGTTTTCAGTTCAGTTTTTTAGGGTCAACATACTAAAGATCCGGATCAGTCATTTCAGCTTTCATCAATAGCAATATAGCGACCCGCTATCAAGTCTATGAGCTGAATGGCAATTTCATCTTTGCTAGCAAGAGCCAAATTTTGTTTCCCACCCGGCCACAGCACCAGCAACTCGTTGCACTCTTTTTCAAAAGCATTGCCATCGCTGACCAGATTAGCGGCAATCATATCAAGATTTTTACGCTCTAGTTTTCCCTGAGCATAGTCAGCTAAGTTTTCTGTCTCGGCAGCAAAACCAACGGTGAATGGTTTGTTTACCAAATGAGTCACTTCGCTCACAATATCTGGATTGCGGATCAAATTGATTTGCATGGTTTCAGACATTTTTTTGATCTTCTGACCGGACACATCGGCGACTCGATAATCGGCAACCGCCGCGCAGGCGATAAAAATATCAGCCTGATCGACGCGTTGAATTACCGCATCGCGCATGTCTATCGCACTCGACACGTCGACTCGCTTCACTTGCTCGGGTACGGTTAAACAGACTGGGCCACTGATTAGAGTCACTGAAGCACCCGCCTGAGAGGCCGCCCGAGCCAATGCATATCCCATTTTTCCAGAGCTTTTATTGCTAATATAACGTACCGGATCGATCGCTTCTCGGGTAGGGCCTGCTGTGATCAAAACTGTCTTACCAAAAAGTTCCCCGGGTTCAAAATGAGTCATTACCCGCCTGACAATGGCCTCCGGTTCGAGCATTCTACCTGGGCCACTATCGCCACAGGCTTGTTCACCTGATGCCGGCCCCCAAATCAATTTTTGCTGTTTTTTAAGCTGGGTTAAATTGTCTTGGGTCGCCGAGTTGGCATACATCTGCTGGTTCATAGCCGGTGCTACTGCCACTGTTTGTTTACAGGCGAGGCATAGCGTTAGCAGCAAATTATCAGCATAGCCACTGGCCAGCTTTGCCAATGTATTAGATGAGGCCGGTGCTATCAACATCAAATCGGCCCAACGTGCGAGCTCGATATGGTCCATCGCCGAATCGGCTTCACCATCGAAGGTGTCGGTGTATACGCGATGACCGCTCAACGCCTGGTAGGTAAGAGGCTGCACAAACTCGCGCGCTGATTTTGTCATCACCACACGTACTTCGAAATTGGCTTTGATTAGCAACCGAACCAGTTCGGCTGATTTATAAGCGGCTATGCCCCCTGTGATACCGAGCAATATTTTTTTCTTGAGAGTTGAGTTCATATACACTATTTTAATGACAAAAGCGTTTACGTAAAGACTATCTTTAAGAATGACCCACGCAAGCTGACTAAAGGATTAGACATGGCAATTACCGACTGGCCCAGTGAAGAAAGGCCACGTGAAAAACTTTTACTAAAAGGCGCATCGAGTCTTTCTGATGCTGAACTGCTGGCAATTTTCCTTCGTACTGGCATAAAGGGAGTTTCAGCCGTCGGGCTCGCCCGCCAACTGCTCACCAACTTTGGTTCACTGCGAGCCCTACTCACTGCCTCTAAAACAGAATTTTGTGCCCATAAAGGGCTAGGTAATGCTAAATTTGCTCAATTACAAGCGGTACTCGAAATGGCCAATCGCCATTTATCCGAAGGCATGAAACGTGATGACTGCCTGACTAACCCCGCCCAAACCATCGCCTATTTGCACAGCCAACTCAGAGACAGACAACAGGAAGTGTTCGTCTGTGTCATGCTCGATAACCGAAATCGAGTGATCGTCTATCGAGAAATGTTCTATGGTACGATCGATGGCGCTAGCGTCTACCCCCGCGAAGTAGTCAAGCAGGCTTTGGCCGACAACGCCGCCAGTGTTATCTTCGCCCATAATCATCCGTCGGGCATTGCCGAGCCAAGCCAAGCCGATATTCAGATAACTGAGCGATTAAAAAAAGCGTTGGCGTTGGTCGATATTAAGGTTTTGGATCACGTCATTGTTGGCGACAACACCACTTGCTTTTCGGAGCGTGGATTGATTTGAGGTCAGTTTCGGTTGATTGGCGTGGTGCTGAGGCCAGCCAGCCGTTTAATCTCTGAGGGTTTAATTCCCCGCAGCTTGCTGCGAAAAGTCTTTTGATTTTGACCTTAAGCTTTTGCATACCCCTTTTCGCGAAGCGAATTCGAGGTTACGAGAAAGCTTGCTATGGGGTTGTTGATTTGGATAGGCATTAGGTTGGGTGCAAACGGTCATTTGAAATGGGAGGTCAATTGTACATCGAAAATGAGCCAATCGGACGCCTTCACCACAATCAATTGACCCAATTCTAGCCCAGGGCCGATTTCAAGCTAACTGATTGACACTACAAATCATCAAAATATACTACTTCGTTTCGGCTTATCATAGATTGATAATTTGCGCTGGCAATGTCGAGTAATAACCATGACCAACACAACCATTAAACCCTCCTTCGAATTACCCGATAGCCTTTGGAAAGCCACTGCCGAGCCACTCGACCCGTTTGACTGTCAGCAGAATGATATCGATACCGACCTGCTCATCATCGGTGCAGGATACACCGGTTTATCAACAGCGCTGCATGCCATTGGTGCCGTTGGTGGTGACGATAACAATGACGACACCATTAATGTTCAGTCTACCCAATCCAGCCCTATTAAAGATATCATCGTTATCGATCAGGCCCAACCTGGCTGGGGCTGTTCTGGACGTAATGGCGGGCAAATTATTCCACATTGGAAAACACCGCTTGATCAGCTTAAAAAATTGTATCCTGGACAACAGTTCGATCCATTCATTCAAATGCAAGACCAATCGGCAAAGCTTGTATTTGGCTTAATCGAGCAATTTAAGATTGACTGCCATTCCATTCAAACCGGCAATTTGATTCCCACTCGTGGTAAAAGAGGTTATCAATACCTAAAAAGCTGGGTCGATTTTCGACAGAATTGTGGCGCTGATGTCGAATTATTAAACGCCGAAGCTACCGCCAATATCATCGGCACCAACGCCTATGACGCATGCCTGTTCGACCATCGTGGTGGCAGTATCCAACCACTCTCGTACGCCCGAGGCCTGGCCCGAGCCTGCCTTCAACAAGGTATTCAAATATTCGGAAATACTCAGGCGGTTTCGATTGCAGCCGATGGAAGGAGGTGGTTAGTTAAAACCGATAAAGGCACGATCAAATGCAGCCGCCTCATTATTGGCACCAATGGCTATACCGATAAGCTCTGGCCCGGCCTGGCGCAAACTATCGTGCCGGTCGCCAGCATGATCGCGGCAACCAAGCCACTGCCAGATGAAATTGCAAACAAAATCCTACCCAGCAGACGACCCGCCGCAGAATACGCCGGTATTCCCGCCTATTATCGTATCGATGAATCAAACCGACTGGTATTTGGGTCACGTGGCAGCTTATTGGGAAATCACTGCTCAGACGGCAGTGGTGATCTAGATACTCGCCATCTTAAAATACAAGCAATAAAGCTATTCCCCTCACTCGTCTCGCTAAGCTGGGAATATGACTGGGCAGGCTATGTCGCCATCACCACTCCAATGCGACCACTACTAACAAAGCTCGGCAATAATGCATTTGCAGGCCTTGGCTATAACGGCCGAGGCATTACCACCGCAACAAGCATGGGCAAGCAATTAGCACGGGCACTTAAGGGGCAATCGACCAGTATCCCAATAGAAGCTCCGAAACCCATACCGTTTCATCGTTGCTATCCAATTGGTGTTGCCTCACGCATGGTGTCCGGCCATATCCGAGATTACTTCACGGCACCAATGAGCTAGCTCCAATGACTCAGCACCAATGGCCGAATAGTTGAATCATATCGATTCTAACGGCAGCGCCTGGCTGCAACGCCACGCAGTCACTACCAGTATTAACAGACTCGACACAAAACATTTGCTTAAAATTCGAATCACCAAATTGAGACAACTGTTTTGACTTCTCTACCCAAGGGTTCCAAATGACCGCGTTAACACTACTTTTACTAATGATTGAAATTTTCCGCTGCCATTGGCTATCGACAATTTGGATGTCTTCTCCATTTGTCTCGTAAATACGGTCTATCTCGCGATCAATCGCAATATCACCCTGCTGAGTGAACACTTCCCAACCATTCAAGGCATCAATAAAAGTCTTGCTATCCAGTCCACTAATTTTGGTTTGAGTAATATCGCCAATGGCAAAGTAACTATGCAAAGCACTCGTGAAAACAAACGGTTCACGATCATTATTCTACACTTCAAAACACAAAGTAAGCCGAGCGCCGATAGTAAATTTCATTACCAGCTTGCAGGCAAACGGCCACAGCTCGCTAGCATCAAGGATTTTTAAGAGATCGCCGTAAAGGGTAGGCTCACAAAGAGTATTCAATGTTTGCCACCCCTCCGGCACAGATCCGTACGTGCGCTACTAACGCATACGGCTCCTACAGATAAGTCAGACACGTAAACGCATATTTATTAAACCGCAGTGAGCGATCCTGTTTTGCTTTCACATGGTGACGCGCCAGCCCCGACAGCTTTCCTTCTGCGCTCTGTGTCGCAGTCAAGCCCGGCATAGTTCGCCATTTCTTTCTGTTAAACCCCTTCGCTCCACTAACTCCGCCATGTTTTTAGTTGTCTCATCTTGTTCGCTAGCTTCTTCGCTACTATGGATATATCTGACTCCCTATCAACGTAGATGCCTGACCTTCACCTAATCGGCTTCGCCAAGCC
>JBDNJA010000070.1:0-8189 GCA_041688005.1 Gammaproteobacteria bacterium | reverse complement strand
TGAAGAGATGATTAGAGAATATGTTCAAAATCAACTGACAGAGTACGAAAAAAAAGAAAGTAAATCGAAACAGATTGATCTGTTCTAAAGCGCGTAAGCGCTCCAAAAACTCGGTCGCTTGCGGCCGAGATTTTTATCAAATCATATAAGAACATTGATGAATAGTGTCTTTCACATGGATTTCAATATAGAAAAATATAATGGCTTTTATCAATTTCAATGATCTGTAAAGCCTTTTGGTAGCGTAATTCATTGATGATAGAAAAATCAAAAATAATTATAACGAAGCAATGTTGTTACTGTTTAAAGCTTCGGGAAAATTATTTCGCGACCATGGGATTGCCTATAATCAATGATTGGGCCTTTGGGCACTATGCCTGTTGGGTTGATTGATTGATGACTGGCGAAGTAGTGATATTTAATATGATCCATGTTGACTGTCTCACTTACCCCTGGTATCTGATACAACTCCCGCGTATAAGCCCACAAATTAGGATAATCGATCACGCGCTGTCGGTTGGTTTTGAAGTGGTTGTAATACACTGCATCGAACCGGATTAGTGTGGTGAATAAGCGCCAATCGGCTTCGGTGATTTGGTTTCCAACTAGATAGCGTTGCTGTGACAGACGGATTTCTAGTTCGTCTAGTGTATCGAATAAGCGGTCATATGCTTGTTCGTAGACTATTTGTGATGTGGCAAAACCCGCTCGATAAACACCGTTATTAATATTGTCATATATCGGTTGGTTGATGGCTTCGATCTCTGCGCGCAAGACCTCGGGATAGAAATCGACGTCGGCATTGGAGTGGCCATTAACATGGCCACTACTAAAGGCATTGAAGGCTGAATTGAACATACGGATGATTTCTGACGATTCGTTATTCACAATGGTTTGGCGTTTTTTATCCCATAAAACCGGGACAGTGACGAGGCCGGCAAACTCAGGGCTGGCTCTGAGGTAATTCTCGTATAAGTATTTAGCCTGATAAATATGATCTTCAGTTGCGCCGGGATATTCACCAAATACCCAACTCTCTTCGGGCATTAGCGGGTGAACCACCGACACCGAGATGACATCTTGCAAGCCTTTGAGGGTGCGAAAAATCATGGTGCGATGTGCCCAGGGGCAGGCGTGAGAGATATATAGATGATAACGACCAGCCTCGGCTTCGAACCCGCCATCGCCACTAGGACCTGCGCTACCATCGGCGGTCACCCAGTGTCTGAATTCCGATACGCCACGAATGAATTCACCGTTACTAACTTCGAGTATTGTTTTCATACCAAGGCACCGTATTTAGAGTAGTGCCCATATCATAAGGGTAAAAATAGTTCGAATAAATAGTCATTAATTGAATTCACTGTTCGTGATTAGCAAACAGAACTGCATCGCTACGATTATCAAAATCCGGCAGATGCCTAAAGGCCTGCGTGGTGCTCCCGAATAACCCCCAAAAATTCTGCCCCATACTTCTCAAGCTTCTTCTCTCCAACGCCGCTGATCTGTGCCATCTCCGCTCGGCTAGTGGGCTGCACTGACACCATTTCGATCAATGTCTTATCATGAAAAATAACATAAGGTGGTATTGAGTCTTCATCAGCGATCGATTTTCGCAGGGCTCGCAACGCATCGAATAGCGGCTGATCTTCAACCTCAGGTGCCACTCTGGCAGTCTTTAAGCTAGACTTTTTACTGCGTGGCTCTACCTTGCGTAGCATCAATGTCTCGCCACCACCGAGTAGTGGTTTGGCTAGTTGGGTTAGTTTCAGGCCACCGTGTAAGTCGGCGTCACTTTCGACGTAGGAGTAGACGAGCAATTGACGGAACAGGCTGCGCCATTCTACGGCGGACAAGGCACTGCCGATATTCCAGGTACTGATTTTATCGTGACCATTGCGTTCTATCCTGTCGTGAGGTTTGCCGATTAAGACATCGACTAAATAGCTTACGCCAAATCGCTGTCCTGTTCGGTAGACGCACGACAGCGCCATGCGAGCGGCTTCGGTCGCATCCCAGGTGGGCGGTGGGTTGGCACAGGTGTCGCAATGGCCGCAGGGTTGATCTAGAACTTCACCGAAGTAGGCGAGTAGTGTTTGTCTGCGGCAGGTGACTTGCTCACATAGGCCGAGCATCGATTCTAGCTTTTGGAACAGGTTAAGCTTATGACTCTCGTTAGCATCACTTTGCAGGCCCATCTGTCGCATGCTGATGACGTCTTGCATACCGTAGGCTAGCCAGGCGTTTGCGGGCTGTCCGTCACGTCCTGCGCGACCGGTTTCCTGATAGTAAGCTTCGATGGTTTTGGGTAAACACAAGTGGGCAACGTAACGCACATCGGGTTTATCAATGCCCATGCCGAAGGCAATTGTTGCGACGATAACAACTCCTTCTTCAACTAGGAAACGATGCTGATTGATGGCACGTTGCTCGGCACTCATGCCCGCATGGTAGGGCAGGGCAACGCAGCCTTTTTTGCTTAACCACTCGGCGATGGCATCGACACGTTTACGTGATAGGCAATAAATAATGCCAGCATCTAACAGGTGGTTGGCCTGAATAAACTGCCACAATCTATCGCGGTTACTGTCACCTTCGCTGATTCGATAAAAAATATTGGGACGGTCAAAACTATGCAGAAATACGCGCGCCGATTGCAAGCTAAGCTGTTGGACGATTTCGTTACGTGTGCGGTGATCGGCGGTGGCGGTGAGTGCGATACGCGGCACGCTTGGGAATCGCTCATGCAACTGTTGCAATTGCATGTAGTCACTTCGGAAATCATGGCCCCATTGCGATACACAATGCGCTTCGTCTATCGCGAACAGGGCAATGGTTGAGCGATTAAGCAGAGATAAAAAACTGGATGTGTTGAGGCGTTCGGGCGAAATATAAAGTAGGTCGAGCTGGTTGTTAACCAGTTGTTGCTCAACTTCATAGCGTTCTTGACTACTTAATGTAGAGTTGAGAAAGGCCGCCCGAATGCCGAGTGCGTTGAGTGCATTGACCTGATCCTGCATCAAGGCAATTAATGGTGAAATGACAATACCAACACCGTCTCGAATGAGAGATGGGATTTGATAGCAAAGTGATTTACCACCGCCGGTCGGCATCAGAACAAGAGCGTCTTCTCCACTAACCATAGTTTGCACAATATCCTGTTGTTGAAATCGAAATTGATCATAGCCATATTTCGATTTTAGAATATCCAGTGCTTGCTGACTTGTGTTTTTGATTTGATTGGCCACTAAATTCCTTGTCATTAAATTATTTATGATCGTTGCTCTTCCAATACATCAGAAACAATCTTTCCAAGTGTTTGAATGGCTTGTACGTTCGTTTCGCTCCATGGAAAACCACAGTTAAGGCGTAAATGGTTCTTAAACTTTCTAGTCGACGAAAACAGTATGCCTGGCGTTACGCCAATGTTTTTCTGCAAGGCACGGTTAAAAATTTCGATGCTATTGCAGCCGCGCGGCATTTCTACCCAGAGTACGTTGCCACCCTGAGGGCTGGATATACACGTGCCTGCTGGAAAGTGAGTTGACACCAGGAATCGACCTTTTTCAACTTGTTCACGCATTGACTGGCGCAATCGAACCAGGTGGCGGTCATATTGCCCACTACTGAGAAACTCGGCCATAGCCAGTTGATTGATGGATGAGGTCGCCGAAAACGTCGCTTGTTTGAGTTCTATGATTTCAGTTTTATAGCGTCCAGGTAAAATCCAGCCAATGCGATAGCCTGGAGCCAGCGTTTTTGAAAAAGACGAACAGCTCAGTACCAAATCATTGAAATCATACGATTTCGCAGAGCGAGGCGCTCGCTCACCGAAATAGACATCACCATAAACATCGTCTTCGATGAGTGGTACGTCCCGCTCTGCCAGCATATTCACTAGTTCGCGCTTTTTTTCTTCGGGCATTAAGCAGCCAAGCGGATTACTGATATTGGGTGAGGCGAGCACGGCTTGAATATCCATCGTCTCGAACGCTTCTTCTAGTGCTTCTAACTCCATGCCGGTTTCTGGGTCGGTTTCAATTTCGAGCGCCAGCAATCCTAATTTTTCGATGAGGCGCAATACTGAAAAATAAGTGGGTGTCTCGACGGCAATAATATCGCCACGCTTAGCTACAGTCTGAATACTTAATGAGAGTGCCTCGGTGGCACCTGAGGTGACAATAATGTCGTCAGCAGATACACGAGTACTGGTACGGGCGTACTGTAGCGCAATTTGCTCGCGCAGCTTGCGGTCACCCGGTGAAAAGCAGTAATCCATACACTTTTCTGGGTGACGGCTAATAACGCTGCGTGTCGCGCGGGTGAGTGATTTAACCGGCATGAACTCCATCGAGGGTTTTGATGTGCCAAAAGGAACAATGCGCGGGTTATTAGCGCTGGTAAAGATTTCTTCAAACAGCTCACCAAATTTAACCTTGCGTGGTTTGCCCGCAGGACCGGTGGTTTTTGGGATGCTGTTAGTCGGGTTGGCTGTAGCGGTGATGAAAAAACCAGACTGAGGTTTAGCATTTAGCATGCCCTGATCTTCGAGGCTGACGTAGGCCTGAGATACGGTAGAGATACTGACGCCAAGTTGCTTGCTCAATATACGCAAAGATGGGGCTTTATCGCCAGGTTTTAATTCCCCTTTTTCGATCAATCCGCTAATATGTCGCGATACTTGGTCGTACTTGAAGGAGTCGGATTTAGAAGGTAAAACTGCCATGGTTTCTTGGTAACTGTGTTGGTCGAATTTAATAAAAATTGTAACTGTTATTGTAACAGTTAAGTCTCTATTATCTCACTATGCTTGAACAACAAGCAGAAAGATTTTAAATCAGTTCCCAGCGGAGCTGATTATTTGAAAGAAGCCAGAGTGGCTACTTTCTGAAGGCTACAAGTTAAAACCCTTTCCTCCTCCTCAGGTTTTGACTTCTTTAACCCCCTGATCGTAAGATCTGGGGGTTTTTTTTGACTAAAATTTGCATAAAATAGCGAAGCTATCTTAACTTTCTTGCTGACCTAGTCAAGTAACCTAGCTTATTTTTGTGTAGGTGAGCGTTAGCCCGCCTGTGCTGCTTCTGCTCTTTGTTCTAATAAGCCAGTCAACCAATCTGGATCCATCTCGGGAACCGAAGACAGCAGCAAATTAGTGTAATCCAGAAAGGGTGGCGATAAGATGTCACTTTTCATCCCCTGTTCAACCACTTTGCCCTGGTACATAACGACGATTTGATCTGAAATAGCCTTAACTGTAGCAATGTCGTGGGTAATGAAGACATAGGTAATGCCAAGCTCTTTCTGTAAGCGAAGTAACAGGCTTAATATACCTTTTTGCACGATTTGATCGAGTGCTGAGGTGACTTCATCACAAATGATGACCTCAGGTTCGGCCGCGAGGGCGCGTGCGATACAAACGCGTTGTTTCTGTCCGCCGGACATTTCGGCTGGTAGGCGATCAATAAAACTTTCGTCGAGTTCAATTAGTTTAAGTAGCTCGATCAAGCGATCATCGAGCGCTTTGCCTTTTAAACCCAGGTAAAACTCAAGTGGCCGACCAATCACATCGCGCACCGTGTGGCGTGGATTCATAGCGGTATCGGCCGACTGATAAATCATTTGAATTTTTTTGAGCTGTTCAATATTACGGTCTTTGAGCATCGGTGGTAATGGTTTTCCGTTAAACAAAATCTTGCCTTTTGACGGTGGGAGCAGGCCTGTCATTACACGCGCGGCGGTCGATTTTCCTGAGCCCGATTCACCAACGATAGCAATGGTTTGGTTACGCGGAATGTCGATTGAAACATTATCGAGTACTTTAACGCCTCCACCGTATGCAGCATCAACGCGATCGACCTTGAGCACGATGTCTTTTGATACCACTTCTTCTTTCTCAATCGAACGAACTGACCAGAGAGATTTTGTGTATTCTTTTTCAGGGTGTGACAGCATGGTGCGAGTATCGGCATTTTCGACTGTTTCGCCGTAACGCAATACCTTGATAACATCGGCCATTTGAGCAACAACAGCAAGGTCATGCGTTATATAAATTGCGGCTGTGTTGTACTTTTCAACAATCAAGCGCATCGATGCCAGCACTTCGACCTGAGTCGTAACGTCCAATGCGGTAGTTGGTTCGTCAAAGATAATCAAGTCAGGTCGTGATGACATCGCCATTGCGGTCATGACTCGTTGTAGCTGACCACCTGAAACTTGGTGAGGGTAACGTTCACCAATAGTCTCTGGGTGTGGTAATTGGAGGTCAGAAAACAGTTGTATTGCGTCTGCTCTAGCCTCTTCCTCAGAGCTAATGCCGTGACTGAGGCAGGCTTCAATTGTCTGATCGATCAGTTTGTGTGCCGGGTTAAAGGATGCAGCGGCCGATTGCGCAACATAGGCAATGCGTGATCCACGTAATGCTCTGCGCTCTGCTTCTGTTGCCGCAATTAAATCTATGCCATCAAAGTTAATCGAGCCAGCATGTATTGCGCAGCCGGGTCGAGCAAAGCCCATTGACGCCAGGCCGAGTGTTGACTTACCCGCACCCGATTCGCCGATGAGCCCCATGACTTCACCGCGTTTTAGTATCAGATCTGCGCTTTTAATGATGGGATGCCATTTATCGTCACTGTAGCCGTCGATAACAATGCCGCGCATTTCAAGTAGGACTTCGCCTTTTTCGCCTTTATTTTGAGTACTCATGATCTATACCTTAGTCCTTTAGACCACTAGTTTTATGTAGGAACCAATCAACAACGAAGTTGACGGCGACGGTAAGCAGTGCAATGGCTGCGGCTGGTAGCATGGGTGTTAATGCGGCAGTAATGTCGTATTCAGCAAACTGAATTAAGCCAGCTGTTTCTCGCACCATTGAACCCCAGTCGGCAGTGGGTGGTTGAATACCGACACCGAGGAATGACAGTGCTGCAATCGTTAAGAATACAAAGCAGAATCGCAAGCCAAATTCGGCGACTAACGGTGGCATGATATTGGGTAGAATTTCCTTGCGCATGATCCAGCCTAAGCCTTCACCCCGTAATTTTGCGGCTTCGACATAATCCATTACCACGACATTAAGTGAGACAGCTCGAGTGATACGAAAAACTCGAGTTGAATCGAGTACTGCGATAATAAAAATTAGGTTTATTGCCGTTGACCCAAAAATGGAGAGCAACATAAGTGCGAATATTAAACTCGGAATCGCCATTAATACATCGACCGAACGGCTAAGCAGATGATCTAGCCAGTTTTGACTGATCGCGGCTGCTATGCCTAGGCAACCTCCAATTAAAAAGGCCAAAAAAGTAGTGGCTACGGCGATACCAATTGTATTTCGGGCGCCGTAGATTAATCTCGACAAGACATCTCTGCCCAGTTGGTCAGTGCCGAATAAATAGTCACCGCCCCAGGGAGCATAGGCAACATCAAAAATTTCAGCTTCACCGAAGGGTGCCAACAGGGGTGCAAAAATGCCGATCAGCAAATATAAAGTGATGACAGTCATACCAAATATTGCGGTCGGGGGTGCTGACTTCAGCCCTCGCCAGATATGCTCTGACACGGTTCTGCGAGATTTTAATTGGCTGACTTCGTTAGCAGCCGAATAACCTTCATCTTTAGTACTCATTATTCAGCTCCTATCGTGGGTGCAACAAACGTGGGTTGGTTGCTATTGATATGATGTCAGCAAGCAAATTCAGTAAAATATAAGTCGCGGCAAATATGATGGCACAACCTTGTACCACGGGTACATCACGCGAGGTGACTGCATCGACCATAAGCTGGCCTACGCCAGGATAAACAAAGACAACTTCGACAACAACCACACCAACAACCAGATAAGCCAGGTTGAAAGCGATAACATTGACGATAGGTGCCCAGGCATTGGGTAATGCGTGTTTAAGGATGATTTGAGACTTCGATATACCTTTAAGTTCGGCCATTTCTATATAAGGGCTCGCCATCAAATTGATGATAGCAGCTCGTGTCATTCTCATCATATGGGCAACAATAACCAGAGTGAGCGTAATGGCGGGTAGCGCTGACAAATACAATTGCTCTAAAAAGGTGGCGTCCTGAGAGATATTGGCCAACGAAGGAAATACTTTAAAGAGAGATGCAAAGATCAGAATTAGAATGTAAGCAACAAAAAACTCTGGGAAAGAAATAGTAGTTAATGTGATTCCATT
>JBDNJA010000069.1:0-6425 GCA_041688005.1 Gammaproteobacteria bacterium | reverse complement strand
TCGATAATATTCGGAGATTGACCGCTCGTGCTGATCGCAAGTAGTAGATCGCCAGGCTGCCCGAGGGCCGTTATTTGCTTTGAAAATATTTGCCGGTAATCGTAATCATTAGCAATCGATGTAAGGGTAGAGCTATCGGTCGTAAGTGCTATGCCAGGTAGGCCAGGACGATCACGATCGTAGCGGTTAAGTAGCTCCGAAGAGAAATGCTGGGCATCGGCTGCCGACCCGCCATTGCCACAACTCATCACTTTGTTACCGTTGAGTAGGGTTTGATTTAATAAGGTCGATGCCAGTTCGATCGACTCACTAAGCGCAATTTCGGATTGCTGCTTAGTTTCTATGCTGGCTTGAAAAGCTAGTTTTATCTGATTTTCTACATCATTCACGAAATTGTCACTCATTCATTTTCAACCTGGTAGGGCGTTGGGTAGATTTATTCTGCGTAAAAGGCGTTTTGAATCCACTCTATATTTAGATCAGAAACCGATGACTCAAGTTGCAAAATGAGTGCATCGAAGCGCATCGGCTTTTTTGCTATAGCCGGTGTCGATGAAATATAACACTGTGCCGTCTTTACAATCTTTTGTTGTTTCGCGCGAGGTATCGCCGAAACAGCACCACCGAAAGCATTGCTTTTGCGAAATTTAACTTCAATAAAACACAAAACTTGCTGATCAAACATGATTAGATCTATCTCACCAAAACGAGAATGATAATTCTGTCTGAGTAGCGTCAGGCCCTGTTGTTGTAAGTAATCTCTTGCGAGCGCTTCATAGTGTTGTCCAGTTTTGGTGCTACTACTGCTGCTCTTGGTCATATCTGCATTCGTAATGCTGGCAAGCGACTACTGAGCGGCTTCTTCATTGATGGGGAAGCTGATGGGCAAGCTGATGGGCAATCTGATAGGCAACTTGTTCGGTAGCTGGGTCGGTGTCGTTAATAGTTTTGCCGTGCCGTTCTTGTAGGTTGCCATTAATAATGTTCGTTTAATTCTACCCTTACTATCGACTGACAATGCGCCGGTATGTTGGGACATAGAATCCTGTGGGTTAATCATTAATCGACGCAGGGAAGGGATGAGTCGATAAGCATCAATGCCGAACGCAAATAATCGACTAAATCGCTTGCTGCTATCAGGCCATAACTTCGCTATATTTTGATGGTCCAGGTTGTTTTTATTATCCAGCATCCAGGGGATGTCGACGAACAAAATGTCATTCAAATCACGGTCATCATCGGCATTGGCATTGCTAGATGAAATGTGAGAGGTAGCATAAACTGGCAAGTCCTGAGCATGATGAAACTTGAGTTGCGGTTTGAGGAGCCTGGCCTGGCGCGAGTTGGCAGCTACAAAAATCATATCAACATCCTGTCGGCGGCGTGGGTCGAATTCGACCGATTGCCCAATTACTTGCTGGATCATCGACTTGCGCAAATTACTAGTTGTCAGGTTCAGCAGTTTCTTGATCGAAATAGAATAATCGCTTTTGCGCGAAGGATAGGTTTCGCTGTCAACGACATAACCACCGAGGGCTTCGAATCTTGACTTAAACGCTCGATGTAAACGCTGGCCCCACGCTGTGTCTGGCACCAGGGTGATGGCATGACGTCTGCCTTGGGCTAGTGCGTAGTCGGCAATTTGTTCGGCTTCATCTTCTGGGCGCAAGCCAAATTGATATAGGTTTAAATCAGTGGGCTTGGTTTCGTCGCCATAGTTTAAAGCCAGTGTCGGCACTGGCAGGCTCTCGCGACTTTGTAATAACTCAATTAATTCCTTGTTAATGGGGCCGACGACAAAGTCGGCACCATTCTGGATTGCCTGAAGGTATTGAAGGTTGAATTCAGCGGCATCTGTGCTGGCGTTGATAATTTCTAGTTCCGCCTTAAGCGGCTGATCCTGAGGCAATTGATCTTGGGTTAATTGGCCCTGGGCTAATTGGCCCTGGGCTAATTGATCTTGCGCTAATTTGTCTTGGTAAAAGGCATAGAGAAAACCGTTTTGAATCGCCTCAGAAACCTGCTCGAATCGACCTGAAAATGGCAGCATTAGTGCGATTCTTTCTGGCCTTATGTTGATTTTCTTACTTTCTTCTAACAGATTGAGTGCGAATAGTTTTCCAGCGGCATGTTCGGTATAGCGTTCGTACCACTGGTTCATCCAGGGCTTAATTTTCTCTGGCAGCATATTTGAACGTCTTGCAATTAGATTCAATTCTAACCAGCCACGAACTTCTGTGGTTTGAGTTTCGGAAAGTTCTTTGGTAATTGTACTTTCTGGTATTCGATTAAGTGCGTCCCAGATGAAATCGTGGTTTTGCTCAATTTCCTCCTCAGTTTTCAAATAATCGCTAATTTGCATTCTCAGTTCGGCACTTTCTTTAGGCTTGCCTATGGCGAGCACACTTCTTGAACGAATATTCAAAGCCAGTGCTTTATACCGCCAATCGACTATTTCTTCGATTGGCGGTAGCGCTAGCAAGCCTTGATAAATCTTACCTTCACCAAAATAAGAGCCCGCCAGCAGGGTGGTTTTATAGGGTTGATCTTGCTCGAGAATATCGCTCTCAGGTAATGAATCGAAAAAAACAGGAATGTCGGGGTAGTTGCCAGCCTGATAAAGCATAAGGGCTGATTTAATTAGAAAAGATGATCTCTGTGGCTGACCACTTTTTATCGCTAGCACCTGGTAAGCGAGCGCGGCATCTAGCCAGTATTGATTGGACTCAAGATCAAATGCAGCGAGGATTTCTTCTTCGGTCGGTGTTAATAGCGAGCCAGAACTGGAATCTAAGTTAGTCGTCTGTGAGCCTGTTTGGCTCGGTGTTTGACAGGCTGAAATAGTGATTATCAGCATTGCCGAGATTAATAATTTGAGGCAAGGAAGTTTCATCGATTGTTAGTCATTTGAAGGATAAAGGCGAAGTACGAGGTAAGCTACAACTGCATAATAGTGTACACTCTTTCGCATGACTGGCGTACTTTATATTGTAGCAACCCCCATCGGAAATCTGGACGATATCAGCTTGCGTGCTATCGAAATTCTTAAGCAGGTTGACGTCATCGCGGCGGAAGATACCCGCCACAGCATTCGGCTCCTGAACCATTTGGGTATTCGCAATAAGTTGATGTCGCTGCATGAGCATAATGAAAGGGATCGGATCGCCGGCATCATCGATGACCTGAAGCAGGGTAACAATGTCGCATTAATTTCTGATGCCGGGACGCCTTTGATCTCGGACCCAGGTTATCCATTAGTCAAGGCGGTGCAAGATGCCGGTCTACGGGTGAGCCCAATACCTGGCGCGAGTAGTATTATTGCCGCATTAAGTGCTGCCGGTATGCCAACGGATCCGTTTACTTTCTATGGCTTTCTGTCACAAAAAAAATCGGAAAGGTTGTCGAAGCTCAGTGCTTTAAAACAACAGCAGGGCACATTGGTGTTTTTGGAATCGACGCATCGAATTGAGCGCCTGTTGGAGCAACTTTGCGAACTATATGGTGACAATCGTATCGTCGTCGCCAAAGAGTTGACCAAGGCTTTCGAGCGTTTTCTATCGGGCACTCCAGCGGAAGTTCTGTTGCTAATGCAGCAAGAACCAGCGCTAAAAAAAGGTGAGTTCGTGGTATTGATTGATAACCCGGTAACCATCAGCGAAAAGACCCTGAGCGATGAAGATATCGAGATTTTGAAGCTGTTATTGGGAGATCTGCCGCTTAAAAAAGCGGTGCAAATATCAACCCGTATTAGTGGCAAAAAGAAGAACGATATTTATCAACAAGCATTGGAACTTAATAATTTAACGTCCTAGTCTCTATGGCTATCAGCCGCCTTTGACAGGGGCTAGCACAATGATGTCATCGCTTTCACTAATTGCGGTTGATGAAAATTGGGCTGTATCTATTTTGTTGTCGTTGTGGAGCACCAGATAAGGCTTGTCTTCGGGTAAGGGCAGTTTTTTGAGTAGTTGCTCTAATGTCTCCCCCGAATCGAAGCTCAGGTGGTATATGCCAGCGCTGTTACCCGCTGGCATATAGTGGCGCAATTTTCCAAAGACTTTAACCATTACCTGCATCAGCTTATTTATCTAAGAGTAGTTTGACTAAGATTATTTCAACTAAGTCGATCTCAATTAAGTCCTAGTCGAGCAAGCGTGTCGGCTTTTGGACGCCCGTCTTCATCCCAACCACGTAGTTCGTAATATTCAGGTAGCATTTCGCCAAGACGACACACTAGCCCTTTTCCTATACCAACCTCGGCTGGCTCTTCGAGAATTCGCTTGGGTAAGGTATCGTCTGCCTTGCTTAGCCCAGCTAATAAATTGAATTGACGCTCTAGATTCCAAATACGCTCACCAGTTTGCTTTAATCTGTCCATGTTCCAGTTGCCTTCACACGCGCCGTCAACCAGCTCGAGGTAATCGCTCAAGGTCCAGCCACAGCCACCAGGAAACAGGCATAGACCACTGGAATCAATGAAGGAAATCTCATCCTGCGAGTTTTTGACTATCGCTGCTTTGCCTTCAATTTCAGTGGTATCAAAGTCACTTTCATAGGGGTCCGCACGCATATGACAGGCACCCCGATTGTTGGTTGCGTAAGCGAGACCCATGCCTTGCATACTGCGGCCATCGTAGCCGGCAAATTCCTGTCCTTTCACCGACATGGATAATTCTGGATAGCCATATTTCGCGGTAAGCCTCTTCGAGCCCATGGCGATATCTTTACCAAAGCCTTCGCTACGAGCGGTCAGCTCTGAAATAGTGACTAACGCTTGCGCCGAACCAAATTCTAGTTTGATACCACCGGTGTCCTTTTTGGTAATGGCACCAATGTCAAATAACTCCATCGCCGCGGCAATAGAACCACCGAGAGAAATAGGATCCATGCCATATTCATTACAGAGAAATCCAGCGTAGGTGGCTGCATCAATATCATCGACACCACAGGCAGCGCCAAGTGCATAGGCAGATTCATACTCCAGACCACCGGAAGCCTTGTGGTATTGAGGTTTATCTTTAACCGAAAAGTGAGTCGGGTCTATTTTACAAATTCGACCACAGCCAATGGTGCAGCCAAAACAGGCACCGTTTGTAATCAGGTTGGTATGGCCATTATCATTGGGCGTTTGCATCGCATTTGGATTGAGTTTTTCGGTGCCTTCAAACCGTACCTGTCGGTTATTGCGGGTTGGTAAACTGCCAATACTGTTAGTGACGTCAATCATGTCCAGCGTGCCATCTCGTGACATGCCTTCACGATCATTCATACGGGCATTAACGGCATTTACTGTTTTCATGAAATGTTCTGGTTTGGCACTCTTCACGCCCACAGTGCCACGTACACCGATTGACTTAAGGTTCTTTGAACCCATGACGGCTCCGACGCCTGAACGGCCTGCCGCTCGGTGCAAGTCGTTTACAATACAAGCGTAACGACATAGGTCTTCACCTGCCTGACCAATAGAGGCAAAGCGCATTAATGGATCGCTATACTTTTTTTGTAGAAGGCCTTCCGTTTCCCAAACAGTTTTACCCCAGACTTCACTAGCATCGCAGAGTTCTACCTTGTCGTTTTCGATATGAAGATAAACCGGTTTCTCAGACTTACCTTCGACGATGACTAAGTCATAGCCAGCTAGCTTGAGTTCGGCGCCAAACTTCCCGCCAGAGTTAGAGCAGGCAATCGCATCGGTTAATGGGCCTTTGGTGATGACTGACCAGCGGCCACCGGTTGAAGCCATGGTGCCGGTTAATGGGCCTGTTGCGAAAATGAGTTTATTCTCGGCAGATAGTGAATCGACGGCTGGATCCATTTCTTCGAGTAGGTACTTGGTGCCAAGTCCGCGTTGCCCCAAATATTCATTGGCCCACGCCATATTCAATGGTTCGATGTTGCAACTACCAGTGGTTAAATTGACTCTTAGTATTTGTTGTTGCCAGCTCATTGAACACTCCTCGGTGTTTGATATTTGTCAGCGGTGATTGTATCTCTAGTTGTGATTCGTTCACAGTCATAATATTGTGTAATATCGAACTGAGATTCTTCGATGACTTTATTGAAGTTCGATAGCGTAGCCAAGTATACAGTCTCGGGATAGGCGGTCTTCTCATATAAGAGTATGCATTTCTGATGATGAGATGCTCAGAAATATTAGCGACAACGACACGAATCATATTGGCCTGCGAGCAGGCTGGTTGGTGCGTCACTATTTGAGTGCAACGGATAGCCTGGCGCATTGACTGGATTCATTACCTAGTCGTTTTCCTCAATAGTCCCCGGCTTCTAATAGCAATTCAAGGTTGGAGTTGTTAGGCTGCTAACCTTGTTAATCCCATATTTAGAGATTGAATAATTTTAAAATGATCAAAGTAATTATTGAACGTGTCATCGCCGAAGGCCTGGAGTCTCATTATGAAAAGGCG
>JBDNJA010000001.1:0-41327 GCA_041688005.1 Gammaproteobacteria bacterium | reverse complement strand
TCAATGCCACTATCCTCAAGGCCGAACGCACGGATCATGTTGTCGTTAACTATGCGGCAGCCCCAACCATCGGGACAGTTGTTGAACATGCCGCCAACCAGTTCCGGATTGGCCATCACTCCTTCGATTGTCGCAAGCTCTGGATGCGCTTCAACCAGATAAGTCGGTAACCACCAACCTTCGACACCGCCAGGATCAAGCACGCTGGTCAGCTCTACGATGTTGCCGCCAGCTTTCAGCTTTTGGTATGCATCGCCTGCGGAGTTGACCCACAGATCGGTCACAATGTCGGGCTCGTTGTTTTCTGCCAGAGAGGTTATCGCCGGCGTTGTGCCCATCGGCACTACCGTTACGTCGCAGCCATAGCCCTGTTCCATCAGGAATTTTGATACAGCCGTAACGATAGCGCCAGAATCCCAGGGCATCTGAGTGATCGAGACTCCGCTGCACTGGTTGTGTGCAGCGGCAGTGGCGGTCGTGGGGGCCACGAGGGTCGTGAGTGCCACGAGTGCCGCACTGAAAATATAGCGTTTCATATCTTTTCTCCTAGACTTGTGTTGGTTCCCAATCAACTTACATGGGTCGGATGTTAAACTCAGTGCGTTAACGAACATTAGATATTCAATATAAGATTTGTCAGTGTTAAAAAATGTAAATGAGGTTGCCCAAGCAGAATATGTAAACGGCCTACCCGGTAAACCTGTTGGGCACTTAGCGCCAGCAGAATTGGGCTAGGTGAGTAAATCATGAAGGCCATAAATACTATTTGGAGGACGATGATTTGGTTGGCTGGGTTTGGTAATCTGTTGAGGATTAAACCGGTGCCTGGTAGGCAAAAGAAATTTGGTCAATCTTTTACCGCCTCGATGGTTTAGTGATGCGCATAACCCAACCACTAGTTTTTATTTTAAACACCATCCAAGGGGGGCGCAGCCCGAACGTTTAGCAAAGGCGGTATGAAAAAGTGTGCTTTGAACGACCCTACGCGCCAATTTATTTTAATATCAATAATTTAAGCTTCATTCGGTCAATGGCTACTCGTTTTTTTAAACTAAGTACAACCTATGCTATATCTAAATGTGCAAGTGGTAGAACAGACTCTTCGCAGGTTATAACAGGGAGAACACGTAATAGTTGTGCAAGATATTAGCCACATTTGGCTCGCCGCCGCGTTCGCAAGGCACTTTACTCACCGCAAAGGCTAATGGTGAGCATGTGGGTTAGTTATCTGGCGGCAGTGTAGAGGAGGATTTTCTCAAAAAGCCGAGTCACGGACAGGCATGATTCTTACTTTTTGAAAAAAATTATGAAACCTTTTTTATAATTATTTTCGTTTTCTATGCACTTCCACGCGCAATTAGTACAATTTGTTTGGCAATATTCTCAGGTGAAAGGATAAAATCTACGCAACCGCTTGCAATAGCGCTTGCGGGCATATCCGGTTTCGCGGCTGTTTCTAGGTTCTGCGCGATAGTGATGCCTCCCACTTCCTTTATGCCGCAAAGCGCGTCTGCCCCGTCGCCATCATAGCCAGAGACAATGACAGCGATAAGTTTACCGTCCCAATGCTCTGTCAGGGAACTCAGAAACACAGTAATTACGTCGGGCCAACCTCTGGGCTTGGATATCGATTTTAGGCGAAACTCGCCATTAAACACATGCAAATCACGCTTTTCCGGGATAATGAATACATGATTGGGCTTGATGTCTAATTCTTCCGTGATCAGTTGAACCGGCATTGAGGTGTGTTGCGGAAGAATCTCATGGAGCATGGTGGCTACTGTTCTCAGGTGATTGACTATAACGATCGCAATGCCCATATCAGACGGCAGGTGCTGTAGTAAACGAATATAAGCATCAAGGCCACCGGCCGAACCGCCTACGCAAACAACAGGAAAATCGCTTCTGTTTATATCGGTTTTCATTGAAAATAACTCCGTGGTTGGTTAATTCAAATATTGCCAAAATTCTGCAGTTTTGCCATATTATGCACCAAACAATATATTAGCCATTAAACTTTCACTTTCTTCTTGCCTCTATGGCCAAGACGCCTCAGCCGTCTGGTTGTTTTGATATTGCTAGGCGGATCGTCTCAACTGTGCCAGTCGACGCTATAGACATGCCTACCGCCAGCACTATTGATTTTTGTCTTAATGTTGTCGATTAAAGTCGCCAGTCGCAAAGTATTTCGCTGGACGGACATTAGGCTTAACGGTAAACAATACCTCCATCGATCAGCGGCGCTTGACCTGTCATGTAATCAGAGTCAGGGCCCGCTAAGAAAGAAACAAAGTTGGCGACGTCCTCTGGTGTTTGCGCACGGCCAAGCGCAATGCCGTCCACGTATTTTTTATAAGTCTCACCTTCTGGTGCGCCAGTGATTTCAGAGAAGCGTTTATCAATATCGACCCACATATCAGTTCCAACCACACCAGGACAATAGGCATTTACCGTGATACCCGCGCTAGCGTATTCCTGCGCTGCTGATTGAGTTAAAGCGCGCACAGCAAATTTGGTGGCCGAATACGCGCCCAGTAGAGCAAATCCGTTATGACCGGCTATAGAAGAGGCGTTGATGATTTTGCCTTTTTGCTTGTTTTCAATGAATTTTTTTGCCGCAGCTTGAATGCCCCAAAGCGTGCCACCTACGTTGATTTTTTGAATCTTATCTAGCTCTTCTTGAGTCACATCCGTAATAGCTTGTACTTGTGCAATACCAGCGTTATTCACCATGACATCAAATCCGCCTAAGGCTTTTTCTGTATGATCAATGGCGGCATATACTTGTTTCTGGTCGCTAACGTCAGCTTTGAAAATAGTCGCTTTGCGTCCTAAGGCTTCTACCTCATGGGAAACAGTGAGCATTTTTTCTTCGTTTAGATCAACGATGGCAACATCTGAACCATCCTTTGCCAAACGCAGTGCAATAGCTCGTCCAATGCCTTGGGCTGCGCCTGTGACCAGTGTGACTTTACCTTGTAATGACATAACCGACTCCTTTTATAATTGGGTTAGGACGACTGTTGAACCGTCTTCGTAAAAACTAATTGATTTGTCAGGCTACAGGAACAATATCAATCTCTCTGAAGCATTCCTGACTTTACATTCTGCAGCGCAAGACGCTTATGTAGGGTAGACAATATCGATAAATGAAATTGTCGTCGGTGCGCTGTCACACACTAAAACTTTTGATGAAGCTTCGTTCAGTACGGTACAGGTAACTTAAGTTGATAGTGCTCCTCAGGAACCAGCTCTACTATTTTAGGTTTGCCTTTGACAGCCAATCCCTCATATCTTAATAAATAGTTTTAAATGTTTAATGACTTTACCAAACAATGTACGCCAACGTACAGACGCGCCGTGTGAGCCAATTCATTATTATATCTGGATATGGCATTCACTTTATTACAAGCAAAATCTTTACAGTAGCACATCTGTACCTTCCTCTTTTTTTTCTTTGTGAACATATAACTGACCGTAAAGAAATGGGTGACACCGACTAATTTGATTGTTCCTCCATGCCACTATCTTGTTAACGGCATGTTTGAAATCGGTGCTGATGAACAAACGGGTTAGCCTATCAATACTAAATCCTGAGCTAATGACAATCTAAAAAGGAAATAACCATGGATAAAATAAATACTCAATTACCGGATATACCCATATCTCCACGTCAAATAGGCCTAGGCATTGTAATAGCCTTCATCGCCTATCTAGGTTTCACCAGCTATTACACGGTCTCTGCAGAATCCGTCGGTATCGTCCAGCGCTTTGGCAATTATCATTCTACAGTGGATCCAGGTCTGCATTTTAAAATTCCTTTTGGTGTCGATAGCGTTACTGAAGTGCCTATCAAAAGGCAACTAAAAGAAGAATTTGGGTTTGGTACTGCTGGTGCGACCTACACACAACAAATAGCAAATCCGAGAGAATGGCTGCTGGAAACTACCATCGTCACAGGAGACTTAAACACCGCCTTAGTCGAATGGGTTATTCAATTCCGGATTGAAAACGCTTTTGATTTTCTATTTAAAGTTCGCGATCCAGGCGCAGCGCTTCGTGATATATCAGAATCGGTCATGCGTGAGGTCGTCGGAGATAGGACTGTCGATGAAGTGCTAACCATTGGCAGGCAAGGCATTGAAGCTACTGCTCAGATAAAGATGCAAGAAGTCACTAATCTTTATCAAATGGGTTTGCGCATAGATCAGGTTCAGCTAAAAAACGTGAACCCACCGAAACCGGTACAGGCATCCTTTGATGAGGTGAACGAAGCAAAGCAGGAACGAGAGCGGATGATTAACGTTGCTCGTGGTGAATATAATAAGGCCATACCCAGGGCAAAAGGTAGAGCAGACCAAAAAGTTCAGTCATCTGAAGGTTACGCTATACAGCGCGTTAACGAGGCAGAAGGCGATTCAAATAAATTCAACGCGTTATTAGCAGAGTACGTAAAAGCACCCGCAGTCACCAAGCGTCGATTGTATCTAGAAACAATGGCCGAAGTACTTCCTAAAGTGACCAACAAGGTGGTACTCGACGAAAAAGCTGCATCGATACTGCCACTGCTTCAGCTGAATAGAATTAAAGGAGATTTAAAATGAAAAAGTATAGCTACGTAGCAATTGCCTTATTTCTACCTCTATTTTTTGTCGGGTATGCATCGTTGTATCGTGTCAATGAAACAGAGCAGGTTATTATCACTCAGTTCGGAAAACCAGTCGGTGGCGTTGTTAGTGAAGCAGGACTAAAAGTGAAGGTACCTTTTGTTCAAAAAGTTAACCGAATTGAGAAACGAATTTTGTTATGGGATGGCGATGCTAATGACATGCCAACAAAAGATAAGCTCTATATTAGTGTTGATACCTTTGGCCGATGGCGCATTAAAGATCCTCTTCAATATTTTTTAAGGTTAAGAGATGAGCGAACCGCTCAATCAAGGCTAGATGATATTCTTGGTAGTGAGACGCGTAATGCTGTTGCCCGGCACCAGTTGATAGAAATTATTCGTACCACTAAAGGCAGAGCGCCTGAGGTTGATCCACTTTTGATCGCTGCTGATACGGGTAGGCTTTTACCCATAAAACGAGGGCGTCAACAAATAGAAAATGATATTTATGCAGCAGCATCAGGAAAACTATCGGAATTTGGCATCGAACTATTAGATATTCGATTTAAACGTATTAACTATAATGAAAGTGTTAGGCAAAAAATATATGCGCGAATGATTAGTGAACGACAGCAAATTGCAGAACGATATCGTTCTGAAGGTGCCGGTGAGGCAGCAAAAATTATTGGTAGTAAAGAAAAAGAACTTCAGCGAATCGAGTCGGAAGCCTATCAAAAGATACAAACTATCCAGGGTGTCGCGGATGCAAAAGCAACAGGAATTTATACGTCAGCTTATAATCAATCGAACGATTCACAAGAACTTTATACCTTTGTTAAGACGCTAGATACCTATAAGAGCGTGATCGACGCCAATACCACGTTGGTGCTAACCACAGACAGTGATATTTATGGTCTGTTAAACGGCGTTGACTAACTGTGAATAAGTGTAATAGAAATTTGATTTTTTAATCTACAAGTGAGTAGGCATCGAATTTTGAGCCATCTATGCCATTATTTCTTATGGGTCCTACTTGCGTGCGGCACTGGGTACAGCTTCGGCTTTAGCGCTTTCGAGAGTCGGCCCAGTTTGGGTGACACTGCAAGGCCTTCAAGTTGATAGTGCTAATCGGAAACCAGTTCTACTTTACTAACCAATGTACGTCAGCGTACAGACACGCCGTTTGGGTTAATTCATTATTATATCTGGTCATTGTATTCACTTTATCGCAAGTTGAACCTTTACAGGCGCACAACTATCTCGTCCTGTTTTTATTTGTAAACATGTAACTGACCCGTAAAGGAATTCCCATGGTTCAATTGTGACCTTATTGAACAAGCCACAAAGTATAAAAGTCAACGAATTCTCTAAGTAAAATAATAGGAAAAATACTATGCAAATCCAAATTAATGCCGACCACAATATCGAAAGTCACGAAGCACTGAGTGCTCATGTCAGTAGTGTCGTAGAAAATACCTTGAGCCAAATTAGCAATAGCATCACGCGAGTAGAAGTCCACCTGAGCGATGAGAACAGCGACATGAAGACCGGCAAGGACGACATGCGTTGTGTGATGGAGGCGCGCCTCGAAGGCCTTCAGCCGCTTGCGGTCACTCACCATGCTGAGACTTTGCATCAAGCCGTTGATGGCGCTGCGGATAAGTTATACCGAATAATCGATAGCACCCTTAGTCGGCTGAGCAGTAAAAAGAGTCATAGAGATCAAGCAAGCTCTAATCACAAGCTGTACGACGAACAAAAGCCAGTAGATGAAAATTAATATAAAACATTTCCAGGTACCGAAAAGTGCAAAGGTAGGCTCAAAAAGGGATCGACGCTCGATCGCTATTTGATGATGTTTAAGCGAGTTGGATTTAACAGCCAAGCAGGCTGTGTTTATTGATAACAATGAAGGCACTAAATTTACTAAAGGCCATGTTAAAGATCTTAATCTCAACACCTATACGCCGCTTAGAATGTGAGACCTACCAGAAACGGAACTGGAGTTTATCAACAGCACCGAAAAACCAATGGGAATGGGTTAACCCGCCACAACCGTTGTCGGCCGCAATATTGGTAATGCGATTTTTGCTGCCGTCAGCGTGCGTACGCGGGAGCTACTTATCAGGCCGGCAGCGTTACTAAAATCGTTAACAGCAGTCTGATGCCCCTCTATTTTGATGGCCTAAGCAATTAATTAATATGACCAACGAATCTAAAAATATATTGCAGCGTGGTCTGGAATATATGCACGAGCAATTTTCCAGTTTCATTCGTGCCCAGACAACTTCCAGCCTGCTGCTTCTACTGTCTACAATCGTAGCCCTATGGTGGGCAAACTCAGATTATTCTTCTACCTACCTGAATCTGGTGCACACACCGGTTGGAATATTTTTGGGTGATTTTGAACTCCGAGCTTCACTCAAGCACATTATTAATGATGGTTTAATGGTGATATTTTTTTTATTGCTTGGACTCGAAATCAAGCGGGAGGTGCTCGCCGGAGATCTCGCTCAACCAGAAAATCGACGTATGCTGATTTTTTGTGCCATAGGCGGAATGGTTGTTCCGGCTGTGATTTTTTCAATGTTCAACTGGGGACTGGATTCACAGATCGGTTGGGGCATCCCAATGGCAACCGATACTGCCTTTGCGCTAGGCGTGCTTACCATTGTGAGAAAACATATACCTGCCAGTCTTTTGGCTTTCATTGTTGGGCTCGCCATCGTCGACGATGTTGGGGCGATACTCGTGATTGCACTATTTTATACCCAGGAAATATCAGTAATGCATCTGTTTAGCGCATTTGCACTGATTGCTTTTTTGGCAGTCGCTAACTACGCAGGTGTAAGGCAGCCGCTTTTCTATATTATCATCGGTGGTGCAACGTGGTGGATGATGCTCATGTCCGGCGTTCACGCCACGGTTGCCGGTGTCGCAATTGCATTGACGGTACCTGCATGGCCGAAGTTGGCGTCAGGAAATTCGTTTGATAAGGCGAAAAGAACAATCAGCTCCATGCAGAAAGAAATCAAAGAGGTGGATGTTCTTGGTAGCATGCAGGATCATAAAAAGGTAATGGAAGTGCGCGAGTTAGCAACACATGTCGGCACACCCCTGCGGCGGTGGGAAGATGCACTGCACTTACCAGTAGCACTCTTTATCTTACCGCTGTTTGCGTTGATCAATGCTGGCGTAGTCTTTGACTTTAGTTCATTTATCGACAGCCTCCAACACCCAGTTGGATTAGGAATTATTTCTGGCCTTGTAGTCGGTAAATTTATCGGCATTTCTGGCGCGTGCTGGCTGGCCCTGCACTACAAATTAGGTATCTTACCCAAGGGCGTTAATATTCAACACGTCATTGGTGCTTCACTCATAGCTGGGATTGGCTTCACAATGTCCACATTTATTGCGACACTGGGGTTTGGCGAGCAACCCGAGCACCTCCATAACGCGAAAACATCAATCTTGGTCGCGTCGGTTCTTTCTGCATTTTTTGGCGCTCTATATCTTAGGACAATTACTTCAAACCAACGAAAAAAAACGCTTAATAAGACGCCATAATACGGTTCGAAGACAGTGCCAACAATTGCTTGGTTATGGCTCTATGCTGAATTTTCCCATCCAGTTGTTCGGTGTTTGGTAATTTTTAAACCTAGCATGTCTGGCGCCTTTCTCTTACTTCCATTAACGTCAGTTAAAGCAAGCTTAATATAGTGGTACTTGCTTCTGAAATAACTTGATTTATATCAATTCCTTGAAAGATGTCTCTGCACAATATGCCAGCTTCTCGTTCAGGCCTACGAAACATAGCCTGCTATATATCTGCAGCCGCAATAATTACGCCCTTGCTCGACATAGATGCGCGCAGTAACATCGAATGCTGTTGATGGACATTTCCTTATCTAGCTTGCTGGAGCTTTAACAAATCCCGATACCACTTACTTTTATATTGAGAGAGCCCCTATCATCCCTTTGATTTTTGCTAGTTCTTGGCTGCTTAGACTATTCTGACTGGCTCTAAATAACGCTTTAGCTCGTCTCATTTCAGCGCTAATAAACTCCACTAGGCGTTGACACCAAGCATTCTGCAATTGATATGGTGCGAATTAATAGTGAGCTTTATATGTGAGAAATAGATTTTTACCTGCAAAATTATGTGACCGACTGGTTTAATCAATTACAGTGAATCAAACATTTTTAAGCGTTTTGAAGCATTCGTGAAGTCGCTTAAAATAATGGAAATCTGAGGGAAGATTCTTATTTCTATTGTACTAAAATGACTCTTTGACTGTTTGATCACATCAATTTACTAGGATAGAAAGCGCACCTGAAATGTCGACACTATCATTTTTGTAAGTCAGAATTTTGGAGTAGCAACAAAACAGCCAATTGTTTAAGTGGCTGTTTTTTATTGGAAAATGGTGGCAAAACTGGGATTCAGACCTGGGACCCCACATCATGAGTACTAGCGTCGACCGTAGGCTGGAACTATTACTAAGCGATATCTTGAGCTAGTTGAGCTTGTAAACGGGGCCAATCAAAAGCAGTCCCTGGATCAGTTTTCCTTCCTGGCGCAATATCACTATGTCCACACAAAGCATCCGCTTCAACCGTCAAATATTCATGTCTGATACACCGAATTAATCGGTCTAACTGCTGATACTGGCTATCGGTATAACTCAAATCATCGGTGCCTTCTAACTCAATACCAATCGAATAATTGTTACAGACAGACTCGCCTTGCCAGCTCGACTCGCCCGCGTGCCAGGCTCGATCAAGAAAAGAGACAAACTGAATCAAATTGCCATCACGCTCTATCAAACAATGAGACGATACCTTTAGGTTGCAAATCGACGCGAAATATTCATGCTTATCTGAGTCTAGCTGATTGCAAAATAAATCCTGAATATAGCCACCACCAAACTCAGCCGGTGGTAGACTAATGCCATGTATGACGATCAATTTTATTTCATTTTTGTCAGGTCTAGCATCGTAATTGGGTGATTCAATCACCTCCACCGTTTGTAACCAGCCTGTTGTATCAATTGTTAGTTTTGTCATTCTCTCGATGTTTCGAATAGCGATGTTTGAATAGAGAACTTACTCTACGATGTATTCTACGATAAATTATCTACTATGAAGCTGCAAGATCTAAACCTCCCGCAACAGCAGGCCGTTACCTGCATTGACAAACCCTGCCTTGTTTTAGCCGGTGCCGGAAGCGGAAAAACACGCGTCATTACCTATAAAATTGCTCATCTCATCCATCAGGCGGGGTATGCGCCGAACACTATTCGCGCCCTCACGTTTACCAATAAATCAGCACGCGAGATGAAGCAGCGCATTGTCGCACTACTAGGCAAAAAGCACAGCAAAGGCATTGGTATATCTACTTTTCACACTCTTGGCCTGCGCATATTGCAGGAAGAGTATTTCGAAATAGGACTACGTAAAGGCTTTAGCATTCTAGATTCAAAGGATGTCGAATCCTGCCTTACCGAACTACTCCATCGAGGCGAAAGTGACTTGGCATTTACCAAGCAAGCGATGTATCAAATTAGTCACTGGAAGAACGAGTTCATAGATCCCGACAGGGCCATCGAAATGGCTGACACACCGCTGCTTGAAAGCCAGTCTCGGTTATACAAAAACTACCAAGATCATATGCTCGCCTGTAATACACTCGACTTCGACGACTTGATCATGATGCCGGTCATCCTGTTTCGACGCAATGAAGACGCACTGCTCAAGTGGCGTGGTAAAATTCACTATCTGCTCGTTGATGAGTATCAAGACACCAATACCAGTCAATACGAATTGATCAAATTGATCGCCGGCCTACGCCAAAAACTCACGGTTGTCGGAGATGACGACCAGTCAATTTATGCCTGGAGAGGTGCCAAGCCAGAGAATATTAACCTGCTAGGACAAGACTTCCCCACGCTTGAAGTCATAAAGCTAGAGCAAAACTATCGTTCCAGCGGTCGAATCCTGAACTCAGCTAACCAACTGATCTCAATAAATGAACACTTATTTGAAAAGAAGCTCTGGTCAGCCTCCGGTCCGGGAGAGTTTATACGTGTTATACCGTGCCGAAATGCAGATGATGAAGCCAACCACGTGGCACAAGACATTCTTACCCGTCGCTTTCAAACTAATGACGAGTACAAAAAATTTGCCATATTATACCGCAGCAACTTTCAGTCGCGGGTATTCGAAAAATCACTCAGAGACAACTTCGTCCCCTACCAAATCACCGGTGGGACTGCATTCTTTGAACGTAGTGAAATTAAAGACATCATGGCTTACCTCCGACTCGTCACCAACCCAGATGATGATCGTGCCTTATTACGCATCATTAACATACCCAGGCGGGAAATCGGCGCTTCGACCATTAAAACAATTGCCAACTATGCCGGATCACGTCACAACAGCATCGGCAGAACAATTAAGGAATATGGTCTACAACAGAACCTTGCCAAACGGGCCTGGATAAAACTTCAAGCCTTCGCAGACCTTATCGACGAACTTCGCCATAAAAGCACGGAGATGGATGCACTGACCTTCAGTCGACATTTAATTACAACACTCGATTATGAACACTGGTTGCGCGATATCAGCACCTCTTCAAAACAGGCCGACAATGCAATAGAGAATTTGACCGAGCTCACAAGCTGGATTGGTAATTTACAAAAGCAACGCGACGACCCATCCATCGAAGGCCTCGTAACCCATCTGTCTTTAATGTCTATTCTTGAAAATGACGACGAAAAGAATGAACAGGACGCCGTCCAGCTTATGACATTGCATGCCGCAAAAGGGCTAGAATTTCCACATGTTTATCTGGTGAATTTCGAGGAAGATAGCCTGCCTCATCACCAATCCCAAGAGTCTGACAGTATTGAAGAAGAGCGGCGATTAGCCTATGTCGGCATTACACGTGCAGAAAAAACACTGACATTAAGCTATGCCAAACAACGCCAACGGTTTGGAGAAACACTCCAATGCGAGCCAAGCCGATTTCTATATGAGTTACCAGAAGATGACCTGGAAGGTGCCGAACATATCGCTAGTAAGTTATCACCAGACGAAAAAAAACAGCAAGGCTTGGGCCACCTTGCTGATTTAAAGGCTATGCTGAATGCGGCGAACTCCTGATCTAGTTCGCTGTAAAATCAATTAATGCTGAATAATTTGACTTAAAAACATCTGTGTTCTTTCATTCTGAGGATTATTGAAAAATTCATTCGGTTCGTTTTCTTCGATGATCTGGCCCTCATCCATAAAAATGACCCGGTTCGCGACCTTCTTGGCGAAGCCCATTTCGTGGGTCACACAGAGCATGGTCATGCCTTCGTGGGCGAGTTCGACCATAACATCGAGCACTTCGGAAATCATTTCCGGGTCGAGCGCCGAGGTCGGCTCGTCGAATAACATAATATTCGGATTCATACACAGGCTACGGGCTATTGCCACGCGTTGCTGCTGGCCACCCGATAGCTGGCCTGGATATTTCAATGCCTGCTCAGGAATTTTGACCCGCTCCAGTAATTTCATGCCGATTTCTTCAGCATCGGCTTTCGACATTTTTCGCACCCAAATTGGGGCCAATGTGCAATTTTCCAAAACACTCAAATGCGGAAACAAATTGAAATGCTGAAAGCACATACCAACTTCGCGCCGAGTCGCCTCAATGTGCTTGAGATCGCTGGTCAACTCGGTACCGTCGACAATAATTTGCCCCTTCTGATGTTCTTCGAGTCGATTGATGCAGCGGATCATGGTCGACTTGCCGGACCCGGAGGGGCCGCAAATAACGATACGTTCCCCACGCTTGACAGTCAGGTTAATATCTTTGAGCACGTGAAATTCACCATACCACTTGTGCATCTGGTTTATTTCAACAATAACCTCGTCTGAGACTTCGAGTTTGACTGGTGTGTCAGCTGCGGTTTCATTCATTGGAATTCACCTTTAAAATATAGTAGGTTGATTATCGTTTTGTATGGCCGGTATCGAGTTTACGCTCGACCGATTGACTGTATTGCGACATCGAAAAACAAAACACCCAGTAAACAAATGCGCAAAAAACATAACCTTCAACCGAATAACCTAGCCAATTGGGGTCGGTCGAAGCCGCCTGGACTATTCCCAGGAAGTCAAACAGGCCGATGATCGATACCAGCGTGGTATCCTTGAACAGAGCAATAAAGGTACCCACAATACCCGGAATTACGTGCTTTAAAGCCTGGGGTAATATGATGAATGACATAGACTTCCAGTAAGTCAGGCCCAGCGCCTCGGCGCCCTCGTATTGACCTTTCGGAATCGCCTGCAACCCGCCACGTACGACCTCAGCCATATAAGCCGCCGAAAACAAGGTGACGCCGACCAGCGCCCTGATCAACTTATCGAAGTTCACACCTTCCGGCAGAAACAACGGGAACATCACCGAAGACATAAACAATACGGTAATCAAAGGTACGCCACGCCAGAGCTCAATAAACCCGGTACAAAAGGTACTCACCGCCGGCATTTTTGATCGGCGCCCGAGGGCAAGTAGCAGGCCTATTGGAAAAGACCCGACTATGCCAACGATAGAAATAATCAGTGTCAGGGACAAGCCTCCCCACCGGGCCGTTTCAACTTCTTTCAGACCGAAGGATCCACCCGCCAGCAAATAAAAACTGATCACTGGAAAGACAAACAGGATAATTGCGCCGAGCCATGCCTTGTGTCGGAAACTATCGATAAACATTGGCACCATTAGCACCACTAACAAGATAAATGCACTATTGATTCGCCATATTTCTTCCACCGGATAAAAACCATAAATAAATTGACCTAACCTGGCATTGATAAAAACCCAACACGCACCGCCGCTGGTGCAGGCTTCACGGCTATCGCCAGTCCAGTCTGCATTGACTAGCGTCCAAGAGATCACCGGCGGCACCAATAGATATACCAGATAGATCGCAAATATCGTCATCAGGGTATTGCTAGCGCTGGAGAACAGGTTATGCCTTAACCAACCAACAACGCCAACCTCGCTGGGTGGTGCTGGCAGGTCTGGATGCGACCCGATCATATGTTGCGATTCAGTAGCCATGTGTTCTATCTCTCTACTAGGGCCATTCTGGCGTTATACCAGTTCATGAACATCGAGATTGCGAGTGAAATCGACAGATAAACAGCCATCGTAATAGAAATAATTTCCACTGCCTGCCCGGTTTGATTGAGCACGGTTCCGGTAAATACGGAAACCAGCTCAGGATAGGCAATTGCGGTCGCCAACGATGAGTTTTTGGTCAAGTTAAGATATTGACTCGACAATGGCGGAATAATCACGCGCAATGCCTGGGGTAAAATCACCAGGCGTAAAGTCGGACCGGCCCTGAGACCGAGTGCATACGATGCCTCGGTTTGACCATGGTCGACAGCCTGGATACCCGCGCGCACTATCTCAGCAATAAACGAAGCCGTGTAAATTGATAACGACACCCACAGCGCCATAAACTCGGGGATTATCACGGCCCCCCTGACAAAATTGAAGCCTTTAAGCACCGGAGTTTCCCAACTCAATGGAAACCCGGTAATTATCATCGCCAGTAACGGCAGGCCTATCAATATACCAATCGAAACATAAACCGTATGGAATTGCTGACCTGTTCGCTCCTGCCTTTTATGCGCCCAGCGAGCCATAAAAAAGACTCCGATAATGGCAATCACCACCGCCCATATCACCAGCGAGAAACCGTCCTCTAAAATCGAGGAAGGAAAGTAGACACCCCGGTTATTGAGGAATATTCCATCCATGAAGTTGACGCTATTTTTGGGTGAGGGCAGCGCTCTTAATACGGCGAAATACCAGAAGAAAATCTGTAGTAGTAGCGGGATATTTCTGAAAATCTCGATGTAGACCATGGCCAGACGTGATACCAACCAGTTCTTCGATAACCGTGCAATGCCAATGATAACGCCAATAATAGTTGCCGCGACAATTCCGCTAAAAGCCACTAACAAGGTATTGAGTAAGCCAACGACGAAGGCACGCCCGTAACTGGAGGCCTCGCTGTATTCAATCAGGTGGGTAATGATTCCGAAACCAGCAGTGGTTTCAAGAAAGCCGAATCCGGTTGCGATACCCTGCTTTTCAAGATTGTCGGCGGTGTTACCGAAAATATAAATACCGAAGCTTACAACTGCGATTAACAGGATCGCCTGGTAAACAATGCTTCTTACCGCCGGGTTATTCCACGGCTTGGTGGTTATTACTGGGGGGCCTGCAGATTGTTCTTTATGCATGTTTTGTTCTCTGTCACGTTAAAGGCTGGTGGAGAAGTAAAACCAGGCCTGCAGGTTTTTCAGAGCCCTATAACGTGAACGTCCTGCCACCTGGCAGGACGTTCACTTGCTTAGAGTTTAGCGAATAGGTGGAGCGTATTGCAGTCCGCCTTTGCTCCACAGCTCATTCACACCGCGCTGGATGTTCAGAGGATCGATAGAAAGATTGCGGGCAAAAGACTCACCGTAGTTACCTACGCTGGAGACGATGCTCCGACACCATGAGGGGCTAACGCCAAGGTTCTCACCAAAACTACCTTCCTGACCGAGCAAGCGCTTGACCGCTGGAGTACCGTTACTAGCCTTCATGCCGACGTTCGCAGAAGTGACACCCAATTCTTCAGCGTTCACCATGCAGAACAGGCTCCATTTAACGATGTTAAACCATTGATCATCGCCCTGTCTGACTACCGGACCAAGTGGCTCCTTAGAAATTACTTCAGGAAGCACTTTATGAGCCGACGGATCTTTCAACTTGATACGCTGTGCATAAAGCCCAGATTGGTCAGTGGTATATACATCACAACGCCCTGAATCGTAAGCCGCGACAACTTCGTCGGCCTTTTCAAAAGCAACAACCGTGTAATCCATGCCGTTGCCACGGAAATAGTCAGAGACGTTAAGTTCCGTTGTGGTACCTGTGTTAGTACAAACAGTCGCACCGCTCAGTTCACTGGCATTGTTTACGCCAAGATCCTTACGTACCATGAAACCCTGACCATCGTAATAGTTGACGCCAGCAAAGTTTAGACCCAGCGCGGTATCGCGAGTCGCGGTCCAGGTAGTGTTACGTGACAGAACGTCGATCTCGCCCGACTGCAGTGCGGTAAAACGCTCTTTAGCAGAAAGCGGGGTGTACTTAACGGCACCATCATCGTCGCCGAATATTGCTGCAGCGACGCCACGACAAACGTCGACATCGACTCCACTCCAGTTACCCTTGTCATCAAAATTGGAAAATCCGGGCAAACCCTGCGATACACCGCATTGGACGAAACCTTTTCCCACTACATCATCGAGCGTGGCCGCAGACGCATTGGCGGAAATCGCCATTGCAGAGGCCAATAGAATTGTTGAAGTAATTTTTTTCATTTAAAGTTCCTCGGTTATAGATCGTTTTTTATTAAGATAAATGTTTCATGTCGTTTTACAGCGACTAGCGAGAACGATAATCACTTCACCATGCAATTGCAAGTCCAAAATTTCAAGTTGAAACTAATTGATCTCACTTCTGATACGGATCAAAAATGTCGCAGTATAATTACATATTCCGAATATCTATTAATTTATCGAAAACAACGCTGGCGAATTAGACAGGTCAAAGCTTACCCGAAAAATTATTGCCTAGTTAACCGGGGTAGGCGACATTTCTCGGTCACTTTGTTTTGCGCCACCAAGTTCGTCCATCAGAGCCGGATTTCATAGATAGTAACCCTTGGGCATAATCGACACCGAGCAACTTAAGGCTCTGAATCACTGCACCACCGTCGGCGCTCTTGGCGATGGTTTTAATACCGAGTAAATGCGCCCGGCAAAATATAATTACCCGACTGATCAAGCATTCTAAGTAGCATCTCGGCTCGCGTATGGACTCGGGTTTGATTAGCATTGAGCGCTATAATCGGCTGATACAATAACTGGAATCGCTGCTTATCGATCGCATCACGCAAATCGGAAGCTTGCAATATCTCACCGCGCTGCTGCGCAAGTTCGGCGTCATTTTGATCATAAACATGGGCGCGCCCTCGGCCCAGGTCCTTGGCCGTATAGCAGGCCTGGTCAGCCTGAACCATTAGTTCGGCGGTGTTGCTAGAACCCGCCGTGATCGGCACGATACCAATGCTGACACCCACTTGATAAGTTTTATCTTCCCAAAGAAATCGATATTCGCGAATCACATCGATGAGAATTTCCGCAACCCTGTTAGCCTTGCCAGGTGGGCAGTTTTCGAGCAAAACACTAAATTCATCCCCGCCCAGGCGGCCCAGGGTGTCGCGACCCCCTCAACTGGTTCGCCAACAGCGAGCACACTTGTTTTAATAGTTCGTCGCCGGCGACGTGACCGGCAGCGTCATTGATCAGCTTAAACTGGTCAAGATCCAGGTACAGCAGCGAAATAGCTTGATTCATGATGTAATTGTTATCGCACCAGTAAGCGAGAGTCCGATAAATACTATGACGCTCGTCTTCACAGATGGCTAGCAACACTGCGTCGGTTTCAAGAAATTGGGCCAGTTCGCGCACCAGCGAGTAGAAAAATGTTTCGCCGGTGGCGCCGAAAGTGCCTTCGATCAATACTTGTAGCTGTTTTTATCCGATTGGGGAAGATTTCTATCGACATCAGTTTTGCCCGATTTACTTTTCCAAAACAACAACAGCACTACCAAAACTATGCAAATACCTGCAACGATAAATAAATCGATCATATCCTGAACCCAACAGGCTTCCGCCAAAAACAATCCCTGATCAAACTATTATAGATGAGATCAAAATGAATTGTGACTGGGATATCTAAACTCGACTTTACTCATACTAGAATCAGTTAGTCGGTGCATTGCCCTCCGGTTATTGGCACCCTACATGGTTTAAGCTGGTTCGGTAGGGTGCAATAACCAACGGGCATTGCACCGTTTATGAGCAGGCACAGCACCAGACA
Source organism: Gammaproteobacteria bacterium (assembly GCA_041688005.1). Lineage (GTDB taxonomy): Bacteria > Pseudomonadota > Gammaproteobacteria. The sequence continues at coordinate 23,712 of JBDNJA010000001.1, read as the reverse complement.
CATCAAATCCGTGGAGATAGGCACGGATATCGTTGATGTTTTATGATAAAAACTTGCAACCATACTCGGCATTGCCTAACCTTGTCTCAGTCAACTCCCTTACACCTTTTATTACTTACACCGAAATAAATATGGCCACCCAAAAAACCAAAACTAAAAAACTAGATATCCGTAAATTTTCATCGCAAGTCGTTGACGGCGTCGAACGCGCCCCGAGTCGCTCAATGCTGCGTGCAGTCGGTTTTGACGATGGCGACTTCAAAAAGCCACAAATCGGCATCGCCTCGACCTGGAGCATGGTCACGCCTTGCAATATGCATATCGACAAACTCGCGCTCAAAACCGCCGAAGGCGTTGATGCAGCAAATGGCAAAGCCGTTGTCTTCAATACCATCACTATTTCTGACGGTATTTCGATGGGGACAGAAGGCATGAAGTATTCCCTTGTATCGAGAGAAGTCATCGCAGATTCAATCGAAGCCGTTGCCGGATGCCAGGGGTTCGATGCACTCATCACTATCGGCGGTTGTGACAAAAATATGCCAGCCTGCATCATGGGCATGGCGCGACTTAACCGACCTTCCGTATTTGTTTATGGTGGCACCATCATGCCCGGTTGCCACAAAGGCAAGAATGCAGACATCGTCACCGTGTTTGAAGCGGTTGGTGCTGAAGCAGAAAATAGAATCACTAAAGAAGAAGTAAAAGAAATCGAATGCACCGCCATCCCAGGCCCTGGTTCCTGTGGTGGTATGTACACCGCCAACACTATGGCCTCGGCCATAGAAGCGATGGGCATGAGCTTACCCAATAGTTCGGCGCAGGCCGCTATATCAGAAGACAAAACTAAAGACTGCTTCGAAGCCGGTGCCGCCGCAATGAAGCTATTAAAGGCCAATATTCGCCCCAGCGACATCATGACCAAAAAAGCATTCGAAAATGCGATCACCGTTGTGATTGCCCTGGGTGGTTCCACTAATGCCGTATTGCATTTGCTCGCGATGGCATCGTCTATCGGCGTAAAACTAAAACTCGACGACTTCACTCGTATCGGCAAGCGCGTCCCTGTACTCGCCGACCTACGACCCAGCGGAAAAGCCATGATGTCCGAGTTGATCGAAATTGGTGGCATTCAACCCTTAATGAAAATGCTGCTTGATGCCAAGTTACTGCATGGCGACTGCCTAACCGTAACGGGCAAAACACTGGCTCAAAACCTGGCCAAAGTAAAACCTTATCCAAAGAGTCAGGACATTATCCATGCGATAAATGATCCCATTAAAAAAGACAGTCACCTTGTTATTTTAAAAGGCAATCTTGCGCCTGAAGGGTCTGTCGCCAAAATTTCTGGCAAAGAAGGATTGAAATTTACCGGCAAGGCAAAAGTATTCGCCTCTGAAGAGCAGGCCTTGAAAAAAATCCTCGACGGTTCGATTAAAAAAGGCGATGTCATCGTAGTCCGCTACGAAGGTCCCATTGGCGGCCCTGGTATGCGTGAAATGCTATCGCCAACCGCCGCCATCATGGGTAAAGGTCTGGGCAAAGACGTTGCCTTTATTACCGACGGTCGTTTCTCTGGCGGGTCGCATGGATTTGTAGTCGGGCACGTCACACCAGAGGCCGCAGTTGGTGGCCCTATCGCGCTAATTAAAAATGGCGATACTATTACTATCGATGCCGAAAAACGTCAAGTCAATGTCAAACTCAGCGCCGCCGAACTCAAAACGCGGGCAGCTGCCTGGAAACAACCTACGCCAAAATACAAACGGGGTGTACTTGCCAAGTATGCAAAACTAGTTAGCTCCGCATCGCTGGGTGCAGTAACTGACTTACTCGATAAATAGATAATTTAGATATAGAAAATATAGAGAATGAGCAAAAGGCTGCTCGATACCCGAGAAATGATCACACGGTTGATAGCAACCCCATCGGTGAGCTGTACTCACGCTAGCCTCGACATGAGCAATAGCGCAGTCATCGATATGCTCGCCAACTGGACCGAGGATATCGGCTTCTCGCTAGAGCGACAAGCCGTATCCCCAGGCAAGTACAACTTGATAGCATCCGTCGGCAGTGGTTCGGATGGCCTTGTACTCTCCGGCCACACCGACACAGTACCCTGCGACGACAAGCTATGGGACAGCGACCCGTTCGAACTCTACGAAGCTGATAACCGTCTCTATGGCCTCGGCAGCTGCGATATGAAAAGCTTCATCGCACTCGCTATCAGCGCAAGCCAGTCCTTCGATCTAAGCAAGCTCAGACGCCCGCTCACATTGGTAGCAACAGCTGATGAAGAATCGACTATGAATGGTGCGAAACTCATTGCGGACAATGGTCGAAAGTTGGGATCTTATTGCGTCATTGGTGAACCCACTAATCTGACACCCATTCGACAACACAAAGGTTGCATGGCGTTATCGATAAAATTGCTCGGCCAGTCCGGACATGCCAGCGATCCATCACTGGGTAATAGCGCACTCGAAGGTGTGAATGAAGTGATGAATGCACTGCTCCAATACCGTGATGGTTTGCAGCATCAATATAATGATCCAGCATTCACCATCCCAACCCCGACCATGAATTTGGGACATATTCACGGCGGCGACAACCCGAATCGAATTTGTGGCAGCTGCGAGCTACTGGTCGACATTCGTTTTTTACCCGGCATGTCGATGCAAACGCTGTTATCCAATATACAGGAAATAACCCAAACTATAGCCGATCGACGCAAACTTGGATTTGACTGCCAGCTCTTAGGCAACGGCGTGCAAAGCATGGATACCGCCGAAGCCAGTGAGATAACCCAATATTTAGCTGCCATCACCGGCAAACGGGGCGGCTCAGTTGCATTTGGCACCGAAGCGCCCTACTTTAATTCAATGCAAACCGACACCATTGTGATCGGCCCTGGGTCGATTGATCAGGCGCACCAACCGAATGAATTTTTACCTGTCGATCAGATTGACCCTACTATTTGGTTACTTGAAGGATTGATTCAAAAGTTTTGTATTGACTAAGCAAACAGGTATTCCAATGCCGTGCTTATAGTTGACCGAGACAAGCATAAACCACCAGTGCAAGAACCAATGAAAATAGTCGCCGACCAAAACATACCCCAGGTTAAATCTGCTTTTAGCGCACTCGGTCATGTCGAATTATTACCTGGTCGCGAAATTACTCGAGACCACCTGCACGACTGCCAGTGCCTACTGGTACGCACAGTCACCACAATCGACAAAAATCTGCTGCACGACACCCCGGTTCAATTCATCGGTAGCGCCACCATTGGCACCGACCACGTAGACCTCGACTATCTTCAGCAGCAAGGTATTACATTCAGTAATGCTGCCGGCTGTAATGCCGAGGCCGCCGCCGAATACGTTATTAGTGGTATTTTTGCCTTATCGCAGCAAAAAAACGTCGATCCGTTCACCCGAAAGGCAGGCATTATTGGCTGCGGGAATGTTGGCTCCAACCTGCTTAAAAAATTACAGACACTCGGCATCGAAGTACTTGTGTGCGACCCACCCAAAGCCGAACAGGGTGACAAGACTATCGACTATGTTGATTTCGACACTATCGTGAATGAATGCGATTTGATTAGCCTGCACGTACCACTCACGCACAAAGGCAGACATCCAACTCACCATTTACTTAACCAGCGAAGCTTGTCACTGTTAAAGAAAGACTGCCTTTTGATCAACGCAGCACGCGGACCCGTAATCGATAATCAGGCATTATCGCGTGTGATAACACAACGTCACGACTTGATCACTTTTCTTGATACCTGGGAAAACGAACCGAGCCTGTCACGGAGCTTGCTTGAAAAGGTAGACCTTGCAACCCCTCATATTGCGGGTTACAGCGTCGAGGGACGATTACGGAGCACACAAATGATTTTTGACGCCGCTTGCCGACACTTCGATAACAGTAATCACTGGAAAATGTCTGATCAATTATCCCAACCAGAAACCATCGGTAGAATCGAAGCCTGCGATAGCCTGGATTTCTGGCAACAATTATTCCAAAAACATCACGACATTTGGCAAGACAACCTAACGTTGAAAAACACATCCGAATTAAGTGATTCCAACTTTGCACAACACTTCGATAGCCTGAGAAAAGTCTATCCAAATCGACTCGAATACGACCGTTATATTTTAAACAACCATCAAATTGTCGACTCTGGAGATAAAAAGGCCTGGGACATAAAAAAAGCAACCACGGTTGCTCGTGAGCTGCTTTTTCGATAACTCCAAGCTATTAATCGCTAATCAATAAGTCCAGTTCACCTGAACACTTAAGATATCAACAGATCCCGAATACTCACCCGTTAGCGTAGAATTCAGCGCCGCACTACTGGTTTCCAATGTATTGTTTATACGAACATCATCAATAAACAAATGTGAATAGCCCACATCAACCGTTAAGTCATCATCCATTAAATAGGACAACCCAAAAGACAACCAGGTGCGATCATTACCAGGAACACGAGCCGTTCTTCTTTCAGCACTCGGGATTGGTGTTTCATCATAGGCCACACCAGTTCTCAATATCAACAAATCTGAGTATTGATAATCCATGCCGATAGAGTAGCGAAGCGTATCCTTCCAGCTTTCCGTAGTAACCGCGTCAGCTTGCGCAGCGTTATCGAAGTCAATTCTCAATTCGTCAAAAGAACTCCAACCAGTCCATGTAACGTCAGCAAGATAAGTAACCTTACCTACTTCGCTTGCAATGCTTAGAGCCAAACTGGCGGGAAGCGTTACGCTAGACTTAATACCCGTGTCAACAAATGCTACAGTGCCAACACCAGCCCCCCCAAGGGCAGTTACGGTCGCTGCTGGTACGGTAAAATCTGCACCACCTTCAAGATCCAGATCAACTTCGGATCGGTAAGAAACACCAAGCCAAGTATTTGGAGTCATCGCATATTGCAGCCCGAAATTAAATCCATAGCCAGGATCACTACTATTATCTCCAGTTAACTCTGCAAATCCGTCTTGTGATTGTGGCGCTCCTGCCAAGGTACCAAAATCAATAGCATTGCTAAATACGATATCGGCATACACTATATTAACGCCACCACCGATAGATAGCTTGCTATTCACCTGATAGGCGATACTTGGATTAATATTGATCGTTTTAAGGTCTGTTTCTACTGCGTGATATCGACCCACCCAATTTTTATCGTATTTTGTTGCGAGTCCAAACAACGATTGTATGCCAATACCGAAACTGGATTGATCATTCAGCGGTTTTACCCAGTAAAAGTTGGGAACAATTGCACTCTGCCCGCCATCGTCATCGTTTCCCGTTAAAGCACCACCACCTGCAGCAGCGTTAAGACTGGACCCTTGATTCTGAAATGATGAATTGGGTGAGATAAAGTGGGCAGCTAACGACAGCTGTTCTCCTTCCAAACGCATCATACCGGCGGAATTAAAGAAGATGGTAGACGCATCATTAGTATGTGCTGCTGCACCAGCATAAGCGTTACCCTGCCCCGCTGCACCGTTTTCGATTAACGCAAAACCTGAGGCATAGGCTTGCCCAAAAACCAGACAGGTGACCGCCGATCCAATTGATAATGACCGACAAAGCGGCTTAGATAATTTCATACTCCCCCTTACTGTTTTAATTATCAGCAAAATGATACCCTGAAAAAAACTCAAAATCAAAGTTGCAAATGAAAACTTTTCCTAAACTCTCTTATGTTGGCAATAGCCTGATTCATGGCAAGGGTTTGTTCGCGCAAACTGACATTCCAAAAGATACAATCATAGGCACTTTAGAGGGTAAACCCTGTAATAAAGATGACAGTTATGTTTTATGGTTAAGTGAAACCGAAGGCTTTGAAGTCAGCTGTCATTTGAAATATATCAATCATGCAATAAAGCCGAATGCTTGCTACTACGACGATCTCACAGTGGTCGTCTTATGTGGTATAAAGCAGGGTGAAGAAATTACCCACAACTACGAAATAGCTGATTGGTAACATTGTCATTAATTTGACCTTGTCAATCGCCGTTGACAGCTACTTAATAAATAGCGACACTCCAATCTGATTTTTACCTCTCCAATCACACAGAATAAACCAATAGAAAAAACAAGATGAATATTGCCCCAGCCGCTAAATTTAATATGATCGAACAGCAACTTCGCCCTTGGGAAGTTTTGGATGGCAATGTACTGTCAGCCATTGATCAAATCAACCGTGAAAACTTTGTGCCTGACATGTATAAGGGCTTATCTTATGCCGATTGTCAGATTCCGTTATCTAACACAGCTGCCATGTTTCCACCCACGGTCGAAGGTCGTCTGCTGCAGGCTCTATTGGTTGATCCAGAAGATAGCATTCTCGAAATTGGAACCGGGTCAGGCTATATCACTGCCTGCCTGGCGACACTTGGCAAACAGGTATTGTCTCTCGATATTGATTCCGACAGTCAACAAACGGCTGCTGCGGTTTTAGCGCAACTGTCGATCGATAATGTCAGTTTAGAACATGCAAATGCCTTCGAGTGTACCTACGACCAGGCGTTTAACGTGATTGCGGTCACTGGCTCGGTTACTAGTGTCCCAGAAAATTTAAAGCAGGCTTTAGCTGTTGGTGGTCGGTTATTTATTATCGTCGGTGAATCACCAGCGATGCAGGCATTATTGATTACTCGCGTATCGAACAATGAATGGACGACTGAATCCTTATTCGAAACCGATTTAGCTGCATTAACTTTACCTACACTAGCCATTTAACCTGTAGCACTTAATTCATGCTAAGAATGCAAGCAACCGAGTTAGCCGAGTACCTTACTAACTCGAAACCGCTGTTAATCGATGTCCGTGAACCCTGGGAATTTGAAATTTGCCAACTGGCAGATAGCATCAATATTCCGATGTCCTCTATTCCCAATTACCTGAAACAAATTCAAGATGCCGATGAATGTGTCATCATTTGCCATCATGGTGTGCGTAGTATGAATGTGATTCAGTATTTAATGCAGCAAGACATCGATCATTTGATTAACCTCGATGGTGGTGTTGATGCCTGGGCACAGACAGTTGACCGAGGTATGGCCTTATATTAATCCCGCACCAGATTCTTTATAATTGACTGCACAGTAAACCAGCATCACCCTCCGGTATTATCTATGTTACAAATTAAGGCAATCGTCCCTTTTTTATTCAACTTGACCTTTATCTTGTTGACCAGCATTTTTAGCGCGTCTTTAAGTGCTCGAAACCTGGTTGATGTCTATCAACTGGCCGAGCAAAATGACGCTCAACTGAAAATTGCCGAGGCCACTTATGCGGCCGCAAATATGGCATTACCGCTGGCCATTTCGATACGACGGCCACAGATCAACCTGTCGGCTCAGCGGTCACAAACTGAAACCAATAACTCACGTGCCGGCTCTAGCACCTCGGCCATCAGCGGCTCGAATACCAATGACAGCTCAAGCTATACGTTGAGCCTGACTCAAACCATTTACAACGCCCAAAGCAGTGCTCAAGTGGATTCTGCGGAAGCCTCAGTGCAACAGGCGGTGGCCGAGTTTAAAGTCGCCCAGCAAGACTTGATCATTCGTGTGGCGACGAGTTACTTCGCCATTTTATCGGCGCAGGATAGCGTCGAATTTGCCCATGCCGAGCAAAATGCGATAGCTCGACAATTAGAGCAGGCGCAAAAAAGATTCGAGGTTGGGCTGGTCGCTATCACTGATGTGCACGAAGCTCAGGCACTCTACGATAATGCGCTGGCGCAATCCTTATTGACAGAGAATCAACTCGACAATGCTTTTCAGGCGCTACAAGTCATCACCAACCAAGGCTTATCGGCGTCTCTCGCCCAGCTGAGTGACGAATTGCCTTTGATTATTCCGCAACCAGAGAATATCCAGGCCTGGGTTGATACTTCTCTGAAGAATAATCACAACTTAGCTGCGGCACTAGCGGCAACGAAGGCGGCAAAATATGAATTACAACGCAGCAGTCGCGGTCACTACCCCACTGTCGACTTCACTGCCAGTTTCAATGATAGTCAAATCGATGATGAGCGACTAGGTGAGTTCGATCAAGACGACACCCGCCTAACAATACAAGTGAATATCCCGCTATTCGCCGGTGGTGGCATCAGCGCAGGTCGCAGACAAGCGGCATCGGCTTATATATCGGCACAGAACACGGCTCTATTGCAAAACAGGCTCACCTCACAACAGACGCGCATCGCTTATCTCGGTGTGGTCTCCGGCATTGGTCAGGTAACGGCGCGTAAACAAGCTTTAAATTCCAGTCAAACCGCACTGCAAGCCACCGAAGCTGGATTCGAAGTAGGCACCAGAACCTCAGTTGACGTACTTGTGTCGCTGCGCGAAACCTTCCGCGCTCAGCGAGATTATTCCAGTGCGCGTTACGACTACCTAATCAATACTCTCAAGCTAAAACAAGCCGCTGGCTTGCTATCACCTGATGATCTAACCGCTATTAACCGCTGGCTAAGGCTGTAAAATACACCCCATGTCGAGACACAGTTCAGAAGTTTTTTGCGCCCGTGATTATATTCATCCACGTTTCTGGATGATGTGGGCTACCTTTGCCTTATTGCGGTTAGCATCCCTTTTTCCTTATCGGTTTCAACTGGTTCTGGGTAAATTTTTAGGGCGAGGCATCAAACTGATTTCTGGTAAACGTCAGCGAGTGGTCGAAATCAACTTACAACTGTGTTTCCCCGAAAAATCACCCGAAGAACGAGAACGAATCAAGAATGAATGCTACGAGAGCATCGGTATCGCACTAGTCGAATTGGCGATGTGCTGGTGGTGGTCAGAAAAGCGTTTGAAATCATTGGTTGAAATACGAGGCATGGAACACCTGGAAACAGTTTTAGCCCGTGGTCAGGGTGCTATTTTGTTATCAGGACATTTTACCAGCCTTGAAATTGGCGGGCGCTTGTTTACCTTAACCACACCACTGCAGGTGATGTACCGTACCCAAAGAAACGCCTTGTTTGATAGCTACCTTTACAGCAAACGATGTAGTTATCTGGAAAATGTCATTTCCAGAAAGAGCACTAGACAACTCATCAAGGGCATTAAAAAATTAATCCCAACCTGGTATGCACCAGACCAAAATTTTACCAATGAACGTAATATATTTGCACCATTCATGGGCGTACCCGCTGCAACCATTACTGCTAGTTCACGTTTAGCACAGTCGGCAGGCTGCGCCATGTTGCCTTTTTACACCTACCGTAAAGCGGATGGTACGGGTTATATTTTAACCATAGAGCCGCCACTAGAGAATTTCCCTAGCGGAGATGATCTTACTGATGCGACCGCCATTAATGCGTCGATCGAAAAATTTGCACGTAGTCATCCCGAGCAATATATGTGGATTCATCAGCGCTTTAAAAATCGCCCCCAGGGTGAACCACCGCTGTATCCTTAGCGCCCTTAGCATTGCCACACATAGATTGTCACGACATCAACGGTCATATCATGCGCCCACAATCTCCAGGCATTAGTTACCGATTACTGTCCTTACTACTGTTACCGCTCTGGATTTTTCATGCCATCTTGCATGGTAACAAAAACGATGTTCGACACTACTATCGCCTACGATGCTTTGGCCAACAGAACCAGAATCGACGACAGGTTTGGGTTCATGCATCGTCGGTTGGTGAGGTTGAATCGATCTCTCCATTAGTTGAGGATTTACTGGCCCAGGGTGAATTAATCCTGTTCACCAGCTTTACCGCAACGGGCTATACCACTATCCAGAATAACTTCGCCGATCGAGTCGAAGCGAGCATTATTCCAATTGATTTCATTGTGCCTTGTTGGCGCTTTTTTCGGCAACAGCCCATCAAATGCTGCCTGCTGATGGAAACGGAGCTATGGCCGGAACTACTATACCAAACAGCCAGACAACGAATCCCAATTATTCAGGTCAATGCTCGTCTATCGGATAAATCACTTAAAGCACCCTTATTTATTCGTTCTCAATTGCGTAGGACACTCGATTATTTAACGCTTCATTTAGCCCGTTACGACAGTGATAAAGCCAATCTTATCGCCTTAGGCGCGCTGCCCGAAAAAATCAAAATTATGGGCAGTTTAAAGACTCGTCCGGTCGACACGATTAAAACTGACCGACTCATCGACCGCCCTTACCTGTTACTCGCATCTAGTCATGCGAATGAAGAGCTGGAGTTTTTGCAACAACGCCCCGAGGCATTCAAACAGCATCTAATAGTGATTGCGCCAAGACACCCGAAAAGAACTGATGACATCCAGCAGCATCTCAATCAACTTGGCATGAAATACGCAGTACGCAGCCTGTCGCACCCCATTACTAAGGACACAGAAGTCTACCTCGCCGACACCCTTGGTGAACTAAAGCAGTTCATGGTGCATACCCAAGTCGTTGTTATGGGTGGTTCGTTCGACCAAACAGGTGGTCATAACCTGATAGAACCCGCCAATCTAGGTTGCGCGATTATCACCGGTCCTTCGGATAGAAATATCCTGCAGGACATCGAATTACTTGGGCAGGCACAAGGTGTATTGCAGGTCGACGATATGGCGAGTTGTTGGGATAAGGTCGAAGATTTGATTCGCAACCCAGCTAAAGCTGAGGCTCTTAGAGGCAACGCCAAGGAAGCCGTGCTGCAACAATCTAATATAGGTAAAGCTTATCTGGCAGAGATCGCACCCTATTTGTCTGCTCCAAAAGTGTCGAAGCAGACATCCAAAAGTAGGTAATCAGTAGCTAGTCAGTACTTATGCACTGGCCTGATACCCGTCCATCAAAGCCTGCCAATCATCATCACCGTAATGCAAATACCTGGTTCGATTAATTTTATCGAGTGATCGCTGTAACCGATACAGTGGCCTCCATTGCCAGTCACCTAAAGCTGTCATCATTCGTGCCCGATCAAAATCAATCACAAAAAACTTCCCCTGGTGGTCGATTAAAATATTGTTCGCGTTGAGATCGGCATGACAAAAACCTTTTGCCTGAAACTGCTTCAATAACCGCCCCAATTTGACCCAGGATTCGCGAGGTAAGGTATTATGCATCAAGGATTCGGCCAATGTTTCGGTATCTTCAAAAAAGTCAGTCATGAGCGTGGCGCGATAACAAAGGCCAGTTCGTGAGACACACAAACCAAACGGTTTCGGCACCGGTAGGCCTGCTTTACGAGCCAGTTGCAATATCGACCATTCCCGCCAGGGCCGAGTTTTGCGTTTGCCTAACCACAGGTATTGATCCGTCAGAAAACGTGCGATCAATCCACCCCGCAAATACTGACGTAACATCGCGACCTGGCCATCGATAAGAATTTTAACACTACCGCCTCGCCCACCATCGATCCGACTAAACCCTGGCTTGTCCTGCCAGTAGCTGACGTCAAAGTGGTGGCTTTCCAGTTTGTGTATCGCGGTTTCATCGTGCAAAATGAAGCATCTTGCGCTTTTAGTATTCTCGCCCATAACGTCCTATGATCAAATTATTCCAACCGCCAAAATCCATCTGTATATTTAGACTGTCGGCGATTGGTGATGTGATCCATATTCTACCTGTTATTCACACCTTGAAGAAGGTCTGGCCTGAATGCAAAATCACCTGGGTCATTGGTAAGCTGGAATATCAACTGCTTAAAAGCTTACCCGAGGTTGAATTTATTCAATTCGATAAATCAAAAGGCTGGGCAGCTTATCGAGCATTACGCCAGCAATTAGACAATCAAACCTTTGATGTCCTGTTAATGATGCAAGCCGCCTTACGTGCCAGCATTGCCAGCCTGTTTATTTCAGCCCAGTACAAATTAGGGTTTGATAAGGCACGCGCAATCGATTACCAATGGATATTCTCAAATCAAAAAATCACGGGCAAAGATCGAATTCATGTGCTTGACACTTTTTTTCAGTTTCTCGAAGCACTCGGGATTAGTGAACGAATAAGCTGCTGGGATTTGCCCATCGACGATTTTGATCTGCTTTTTGCCGAGCAGCTGACCCAAAACAAACCAACGGTTGTCATCAATCCTTGCAGCAGTGCCCGAAAAAATAATTGGCGCAATTGGTCTATTGAGCGCTATGGGGAAGTTTGTGATTATCTACAGCAAAAAGACATCCAGGTTTTGATCACTGGTGGGCCTTCTGACTCTGAAAAGGCTTTTTGCCAATCGATAGTGGACCAATGCAAGTCCAATCCAAAAAACCTTGCGGGTCAAACATCGTTGGGACAATTACTAGCACTGCTTAAGGGCGCCCAGTTCCTCATAGCACCTGATACAGGGCCGGCTCACATGGCTACCATTGTCGATACGCCAGTGCTGGGTTTATATGCCAGCAGTAATCCGTTACGTAGCGGGCCTTACAAAAGCCAGTCGGTTTTAGTCGATCGATATCCCACTGCTTTACAACAGTTCAAACAAAAGACTGTTATCGATGCAGCCTGGGGCGAGAGAGTACGCGACCCGCAAGTGATGAATTTGATTAGCGTCGAAGACGTTAAAAAGGCAATAGATTCACTGCTTTAGAACCATGGATATGGTCTAATAACTAGCCAATAGAAAATAGAAGATATCCCGCAAAGCAACTAACATGAAAATAAAACTTCCCGATTTTTCCACTGGCCGTGTATTGGTTTCTGGCGATTTAATGCTGGATCGCTATTGGTATGGCGGCACCTCACGTATTTCGCCCGAAGCACCCGTGCCAATTGTAAAAATTGACACTATAGAACAACGCGCGGGTGGTGCTGGCAATGTTGCACTCAATATTGCGTCTCTCTCGGGTCAGGTCGAATTGCTAGCACTGGTGGGCAATGATGAGCCAGCCACTGCACTGAAAACAGTTTTAACCGATGCAGACGTTGGCTGTCACTTCGTCGCGCCGGATGGTTGCCGCACCATCACTAAATTGCGCGTAATGAGCCGAAACCAACAGTTAATACGGCTTGATTTTGAAGATTCGTTTTCTGCTGCTGATAGCGCTCAACTAATGGACAGTTATCGACAACAGATTAAAAACTGCGATGCGGTTGTTTTATCTGATTATGGTAAAGGCACCCTACGCGACATCCCCAACCTAATTGAAGCAGCACGCAATGCCGGCAAAGCTATCTTGGTCGACCCAAAGGGCACTGATTTTTCTATCTACCAAAACGCAACTTTAATCACCCCTAACCAGGCTGAGTTTGAGGCTGTGGTCGGCGTATGCGAATCAGAACCCGAGTTCATGTCAAAAGGTGATCAACTGTGCAGCGAGCTTAACTTGGATGCGTTACTCGTCACTCGTAGCGAAAAAGGCATGGTATTGTTTCAGCGTGATGAAGCCCCTTTTATTCAGGAAACGCGCGCGCGAGAAGTTTACGATGTGACAGGTGCCGGCGACACAGTTATCGCGACATTAGCCACAGCCCTCGCGGCTGGTTGCAGCCTGGTTGAATCAACCCAAATAGCTAATCTAGCGGCTGGCATTGTGGTTCGTAAATTAGGTACAGCGACCATCAATCGAAAAGAAATCCAATCCGAAATGATTAAGCACACCCCGCTGGAGCGCGGTGTTAACGACGAAGATAACCTGCTCGATCTGTTACAAAAAGCAAAATCGGCTGGCGAGAAAATTATCATGACCAATGGTTGTTTCGATATTTTGCATGCGGGTCACGTGGCTTATCTGGCGATGGCGGCAGAGCTGGGCGATCGTTTGATCGTCGCGGTTAATACTGACGAGTCTGTTAAACAGTTAAAGGGACCAGAGCGTCCGGTTAATAATGTAATGCAACGTATGGCTGTCCTGTCTGCACTCGAAAGTGTTGATTGGGTCGTCCCATTTAGCGAGCAAACACCGCAGCGTTTAATTGAAAAGTTGCTACCTGACATGCTGGTGAAAGGCGGTGACTATGAAATCGATGATATCGTCGGTGGGCAGGCCGTAATCGACAATGGCGGTGAGGTTAAGGTACTTAAATTCGTCGATGGCTGTTCAACAACCGCCGTTATCGAAGCGATTAAAAAGAAGGTATAGATATGAAAGTAGTCACCGGAGCCGCAGGATTTATCGGCAGTAATATTATTAAGGCACTCAACAAACTTGGACATACTGACGTGCTGGCGGTCGATGATTTAACCGATGGCAAAAAAATGTTCAACCTGGCCGACTGCGACATTGCAGATTACCTCGACAAGGATCGTTTTTTGCGAGGCATTGAAGCTGGTGAGTTCGATGGCAAACTCGATGTTATTTTTCACGAAGGTGCCTGCTCATCTACTACCGAGTGGGATGGCCGCTATATGATGGAGAATAATTTCGAATATTCGAAAAAGCTACTGCATTATTGTTTAGACAATAATGTTCAGTATCTCTACGCGTCATCGGCATCGGTATACGGAGGCAGCAGCGAATTTGTCGAGCAACGCGAAGTTGAAAAACCGCTGAATGTTTATGCCTACTCCAAATTCCTGTTTGATCAATATGTGCGTCGGCTTGGCGAGACAGCATCTCAGGTGGTTGGCCTACGTTATTTCAATGTCTATGGGCCACGGGAACAGCATAAAGGCGGAATGTCGAGTGTTGCTTTTCACTTTAACAATCAAATCAAAGCGACTGGTATCTGTCGTCTTTTTGAAGGTATTGAGAGTTACGACAATGGCGGGCAGTTACGTGATTTCGTATCCGTCAATGACGTTGTCAAAGTTAACCTGTGGCTCTGGCAGCATTCAAAAACTAGTGGCATTTTTAACTGTGGCACAGGCCGGTGCCAGTCGTTTAACGATGTTGCCAATGCCGTGATTCAATACCACAAAAAAGGTCAGATCGAATATATACCCTTCCCCGATTCGCTAAAAGGAGCCTACCAAACCTACACTCAGGCGGATATGTCAAAATTGCGCGCGGCAGGTTATGACGAACCTTTCAAGTCGGTCGAGCAAGGTGTGCCGGAATATTTGGCCTGGCTGAATCAGCAACAGTTTATTGGTAGCTAACGTTAGCGCCGATTACTTTTTTTTGCCAGTGCTCATATAGTTTGGCTTATTTCAAAAAGCATCGTACGCAATATTCACCTGCTCGGTGAAGCAGCGCGTACCCGAAAAAGCAAACCCCTGTAACAGATAGGCTTTGATAAATAATAGCGGGAAGACCAGTAGTAACTTTAACCGTGAGAACGACTCCCCCTTGCCGAATTTTTCCTGCGCCTTAAGTGTCGAATAGAGTTTATTTTTATCCACAATTGGGGTGATTTCGTTATAACCCTAGTGATAGAACACTTCTTTAACGAATAGCTCTTTGCCTTCGATATCGACACTCTCGTGTGCCAAGCGTGAAGTATCGAATGTTGCCTTGCTTTTTCTATAGAGTCGACTGCTATTGGATATTTTGGTCAGTGCCGAAAATACCTGATCGGTAATTTAGAGTGTGGCATTGATTGTCTCGATATGTTTGAAAACACTCTGTGGGGTGATTTGCTTTAAACAGTTCAAATGTTGCAATGGGCATTCGCGTTTAAAGCAAGGTGCGCAATCGAGTTTGAGCCATTCGACTATTGCCTTGTCAGTGAGTGGTGGTGTGTAGAGCGGACTGCTCGACCCGTAAATGCTTACTAACGGAATGCCAACTGAGGCAGCCACATGCATCAAGCCTGAATCATTGGTGACTGCAATATGGGTTGACCCAATTAAATCGACCGCGTCTCCTATCGTCGTTTTGCCACACAGATTGATCACATTTGAATTTGATTCTGCGATGGCGTCGCCATCGGCACGGTCTTTCTCTGAACCGAAAATTAATACCTGTCCATCAATTTGATTGATCTTTTGCGCCAGTTCAGCAAAGTGGGCCACCGGCCATTGTTTAGCTGGGCCATACTCTGCGCCTGGCATAAATGACACGAGTAGTTTTTGATGATTGACCTTGTATTTCTGAAGCAAGATTTTGGCATTGTCCATATTGACTTTTAATTCCGGAAAAGGTGTCGAAAAGGTTTGATCGGACGGCTGGGCGAGAGATGCATATTTCTTAACTGTTTGATCTAATACCGCCTTATCCAACGGCCTAACGTCATTGATTAAGCCAAAACGCATCTCCCCGAAAAAACCAGTGCGAACAGGAATGTTGGCAAAATAGGGCACCAAAGCTGACTTCAATGTCTTTGGTAATACAAAGGCTTGTTTATACTGCTTAGCTCGCAGTGATTTACCGGTTTGATAACGAGCCCCAAAACCCAGCTCACCATGTTTCACGTCGAGGGCAATACCGTCGCGCACTTCGGGCATACGAGCCAGGATACCCAGGCTCCATTTGGGCACAAGCACATCAATCGCCACTTCAGGCTGTTTTATTTTGACCACCTTAATCAGGCTTTGAGCCATCACCATATCACCAATCCAGGACGGACCAACGACCAATATTGAATCATGTGGGGGCATATTTTAAGCTTACCAACCTTTCAAAGTTACTGATTCATTTATATATAAATGATTTATTAAACGAAGGGTTAAGATTAATCTAATAAATAGATTGGTTACCATCACTTATCTTTCTATGATTTTCGATTTTAATTTATTGAATACTACGCTATAGCCATTAATTGGTTACATAAGGCGAACTATTCTTAGTATAATTCGTATCTTCTAGAGCTGCTAGCATAACAAACTTTCAATCATATCAAGAGTATTTTTCCTTAGTGCCGATATTCCATTTCAAGTCAAAACTTCATCTCTTTATTTGCGCCAGTTTGGTGTTCGTGCCCATATTCACCTTTAGCTTTCGCCTAGGTGGCACATTGGTGTTACTGGCTTCACTCTTTGTCTGGCTTTTTTGGGGGCGGAAGCAAGTTTATGAAATGAATCCGTATCAGCGTTGGTTTTTAATCGCCAGTAGCGCCCTTTTTCTGACTTCATTATTACTGCTAGCATTGGCAGGTTTTCCCGATCAGGGAGGTGCGGAAGTTCATAAGTATGCTCGATTAATATTGGCATACCCTTTTATGGTACTGGTGGTTATTATCAATCCTAAGCAATACTGGTTTTGGGCAGGTATCACCATTGCGAGCCTACTCTGCGGTGTTCTGGCAGTTATCGATTTTATGATATTTAATAATTTACGAGCCAATGTGTTTGGTATGTTCAACGCCATTCCCTTTGCTAACCACGGTTTATTATTTTCCTATTTATCATTCCTTGGATTTTACTGGTTCCGAAAAAACCACTTGCCACAAGTCAGTTGGGTTTGCTTGATTGGGAGTATGAGCGCAATTGTAGGCATGCTGATGTCTGGCTCGCGAGGTGCCCTCATCGCACTACCCGCATTGACTGTGCTCATCGTCTTTTATCTTTTTCGGGAAAAAAGGTTTTGGTTAATTGGTTCATTCTTATCGATTTTGATAATCGTTGTGGCAATGGTTTGGCAGTCTCAATCACTCATTTTAAAAAACCGCATTGACGTAGTGCCTACTCAAATTGATGCTTATATTAACCAGGGAGATGCTACGACATCTGTTGGAATTCGATTATATATCTGGGAAACTGCCTGGCATGCCTTTCTCGAAAAACCAATCATTGGACACGGCCCCGGCAACTTTAAAGGCTTAACGTATCACAGCATGTTGCGTGACAACTATGAAGTTGATACGAATATTCATGGACATGCTCATAATGAATATTTACACGCGCTCGCAACCAAAGGTCTAGTCGGGTTTATTACACTACTCGGCATATTTATCGTGCCATTACTGGCAGTCGTTAAGTTATATCGACAGCAAGAAATCATTTACGCATTCGCTTTGGCAGGCACAACATTAAGTTTTGTCAGCTTCGGCTTAACTGATATGGTGCTGATGAGAGGTAGTGGTGCTACGTTATACACATTTTTGGTCGCCACATTCATGTCACTTGGATTTTGCTCAATTGCCAATCGAGCGCATCATTCAAACAATACATAAGTCACGCTATGCGCCGTCCTGAAAACATATCCGTCATCATTACGACTTATAATTCGATCGAGTATTTATCTCGGGTACTTGCGGCGCTATCAGTACAGGATTGCAGTGACTTCGAAGTAATAGTGGCTGACGATGGCTCCACGCAGGAAACCACAGAGCTGATCGAGAAAGCCGCTGCCGAATATCGCTACCCGCTATTACATGTCTGGCACGAGGATAATGGATTTCGCGCAGCGGCTATTCGGAATGTTGCCGTGTCGCAATCATCGGGTGATTATCTCGTGTTTCTCGATGGAGATTGTCTTGCATTAGAAAACTTCATCACTAAACATCGCTACTGCGCTGAGCCAGGCTATCTGGTCAGGGGCAGTCGAATTATGCTGAAAGAGGCATTTACCAAAAAATTACTGGCCGATCAAAATGAGCTGCCTAACACACTCTTAGACTGGATAAAATTGCGTCTATCGGACAACGTGAAGCGCATCTTCCCTATATTTGGATTACCGTATCGGCAATATGCTAAAGCCAAAAAGTGGCCTGGTGTGAAGACTTGCAACCTCGGTATTTGGCGTAAAGATTTTGAGGCAGTGAATGGTTTTGACGAGTCCTATATAGGCTGGGGACACGAGGATGCCGACATTGCCGTGCGCCTCATACGTCATGGCATTAAGCGTAAGGAAGGTCGGTCACAAGTGCCGGTAATCCATCTTTGGCATCAGGAAAACGATCGTTCTCATTTGTCAGACAATGAAGGTCGCTTACAGACAGTCATTAGTGCAAGCTATACTTGGACCGAACCAGGTCTATCCAATCATCAAACGTTAAATCACCCTTGAATCAAAAGGATACTGCTACTTCATATTGAGTCGATTGATTCAATAATGTCAAACCATCCTCAGAGACTAAATCAATCGAACCCTCACTGATGCTGGATTCCGTGATATTCGGATTCATTGACAAAATTTTATGATACTCAGGCGTATAGCCACTCCAAAGGCCGCTCTCCACATTGACTTGTTGCTCCCAAAGCACTGGCACTGTTCGACCTATATTCTTTTCGAGCTCAGTGGTTTTTAAACGTGATGCCAACTCATGCATTTGCCGACTTCGCTCTTTCTTCGTTTCTTTATTAATTTGATCAGGCAAGCGAGCTGCTTTGGTGCCTTCTCTTGGCGAAAAGCTGAAGATATGCATATGCCCAAACCCGGTATTTTCGATATATTCCATTGTCTGTTGCCATTCGTCTTCTGTTTCACCCGGAAAGCCGGCAATCAGATCGGTCGTGATATTGAATAATGGCGATGCTTCACGGGCGATTTGTAGGATGCGACTAAACTCTTCCGTCTTACACCGTCTTGCCATGCGTTTTAGTACGCTATCACAACCACTTTGAATCGGTAGATGCATGTGCGGCATGAGGCGTTGGTTTTGAAATAACTCAAAAAAGTCATCCGGCAAGTCCCATGGTTCAACTGAGGCTAATCGTATTCTTGGGATATCGGTTTGCTTCAAAATTTCTGTCAACAACGCCGTCAGACTTGAATCAATATCACTCCCATAACCGCCGACGTGAACACCGGTGATAGCGACTTCCTGTACCCCCTGTTGGTGCAACGTATTGATCTCATCAATGATATCGCCGGTGCTGCGGCTGCGCTCTTCGCCACGCGCGATGGTGACGATGCAATAGGTACAGCGATATCGACAACCATCTTGTACTTTGATAAAAGCGCGATGCCGGCCGCGTAGAAACAACGAATTTTGAATGGGCTGTTCGACCTCTGATACGGTCAGGCCAAATTGATCAACCGCTTTTTCGACCAAATCATCTTTTTGATGATTGCCAACCACCATATCAACACCCAGATAATCCTTCACAGCGTCGCTATTCAAACTTGCATGGCAACCTGTGACGATCATTTTGGCTTGTGGATTCTTTCGATAGAGTCGGCCGATTTGCTGCCTCGATTTTCGATCAGCTTCAGATGTCACTGCGCAGGAGTTAAACACTACGATATCAGCATCGGCACTATCGGTAGTGACCTGATGCCCCAACTTTAAAAACTGGCTAGCCCAGGTTTCCAGCTCGGCTTCATTTAGGCGGCAGCCTAGTGCCTGGAAGTTTATATTCACGAGTCGTTTCTGTTTGGAGAATGGTGGCGGATGATAGCAACAACTGTCGGAAATGCCTATCAACAGTGCAAGTTTGAACTGGTTTATGTCTTTATTCAGTTTTTAGATGCCCTGGCGTCTATTACAGGATCCTAATTGTCTCAGACCCTGAGCGCCCTTTGTTATCAATCCAGGACAAAGTTCCTGATCCATGTAAGGCCGAAATGGCATCCACCACATCTTTTTCTTGAATGCTGTTTTGGAATAGCGCCCCAACACCACGCCAGGGCTCAACGCACTAGAGGAAGCAATCGCCAGACCACCTTTCAAAAACACCCTAGGTTTCATACCGCTCTGGCTCCCAAACTAGTCAATTGCCTTCATTATCCCTGAATTCGGCCAGTTTCGATAAATATTAAATGCCTATTACCATTACTAGTGTGATTAGCATTCAGGAGTGTGTCGGACTATCAATTACTTAACTTTTCGAGCATCGATAATTTCAGCGCGTTTTTGTTTGATCCTGGATACCGTGGTGATATCCAAATCCTTTGAAGCAAGAATTTCATCGTACAACTTAACAGCTCTACTGTCGTTTCCGGTCAGACGATGATATTGTGCTTCGCTAATCAGGCCTTGCAGGTCACGCCCAAGACCAATATAAATTTCAGTCAATTGGGCATACACCACCGGTAGCTCTGAATATCGGTTCTCCATCGTCCGCGCAATCTCTAATGCTGGCCCATATTGCTCTCTGTTTTTTAACAGCTCCAGCAATTGCAAAGAAATAGCCAGGTCGCCAGGAAAAAGGTTCAGCAACTTTCGGTACACCTGCTCAGCCTCATCCCAGCGAGTCAGGTATTGCAAATTTTGTGAATAGGCAGTGCCATACCAGATATTTTCACTATCTTGTTGATAAAGTCTCGATAGAAATGTATCTGCTTTCTCATACTGCCCCTCCCTTTTGAAGGTCAACCCTTTCAGGAAATCACTGCCAGATGAATCTGATCCAAGGCGCATCTGATCACTAAGATAGTCCTTGAAAACAGGGAAGTAATCTATTGTTTCGTCGTGCATGGCAATTGGCTTTACACGATTTTCTGCTTCCGATATTCGGTTCCGATTGATTGGATGAGTGCGTAAATATTCAATATTTTGTAACCCAGAGCTATCCGAGTTTCTATCCAGTATTTTAAAAAATTCGACCATGCCTCGACTATCAAAACCGGCATTTTGCAACAACGTCATACCAAACCTGTCGGCTTCGTATTCGTTTTCACGCGTGAAACTAACCATCGCTTGCTGGCCACTCGCCACCCCACCGAAAATAAGCGCATTGCCAAGCTCAGAATTAGCCCCGCCAAGTAAAATACCCGCTAAAACTGACAGCGCAGTCAGGTTGCTAACACCGCCTGCTTTCTCATATAAATCAAGCCCATGACGTAATTTGACATGAGCAATTTCATGCGCCAACACAGATGCCAATTGATGTTGGGTTCTAGCCTTTTCTATTAAGCCAGCATTGATGCCAATAAACCCACCTGGCACAGCAAAGGCATTAACGCTTGAATCTTTAACAATAAAAAATTGATATTCTCGCGGCCGATTATCCATACTCACCAGCAATCTGTTGCCTAGATCACTAATATATCGATCCAATAATGGCGACGTTTCCACCAAACCCGCTGAGAGCAGTTGTTCATAAAACTGTTGTCCTAACTTTTTCTCTTGTGCCAGTCTGATGGCAGAATTTTCTCCCAGCATTGGCAACGGGTCATCCGCTAGAATTGGCGTCACAATAAAAAAAAGCCCAATAAAAAGGCCTGTCAATCGTGAGGCTAAAGATGTTTTGTTAGAGGAAGAACACAAGATCATGGCGCGATATCCTGCTAAAATAAGGACTGGAGATATGCACCAATTGGTTACGGCGCCTAAGTGTCGGATCACTAATTCATACCGACACTGTGATAACAATGATAACCTTGATAACTGTGGGGCGCCTCTAAAAATAGTGATTTTTTTATGATCTGTTTTTTTGCTCCTGCACCAACAGTAGGCGCCCTGAGGCGAAACAGACAGACATACATCCCATCTATGGCAATAAGTGCAAGGAGCTGGAGCGTAGCGGAGACAACAGCCAACGGCTGGCCCGCAGGGCGAGGGCGAAGCCCGAGTAACCACCGCGCGGACGACAGCATGGATGCAGGAGGTAGAGTAATGCATGAAGCAATTGCCGAGAACCGCAGTGTACATGCGGATTCGAGCACGGAGCTTATGTACAGGATGTACGGTATGTCGATTTTGCAGGAGCAAAAATCGGTGACGCGATAATCGCGGAAAAAGTGCATTTTTAGAGATGCCCTCTGTATTTTTCATACCCTATTGACCCTAACTATTGATTCTGAGTTTCTATACAATGTCACAAATAAAAGAAATAAAGTACATCTGAATTATCGCATCTGATTGAAAGCACCGATCATTTCGAATTGATCGACATCAGAACACCTGTAGAAATTGAACGCGGTGTCATTCCTGGCGCGAAAACACTACCCATGCACTTGTACCCCTTAATCTAAACTATTTCTCCACCACTCAAAAACAAATCGTGATTTATTGTCGTACAGGTAGTCGCTCGGCTCAAGTGTGTCGTTTTCTCAACCAACAAGGTTTTAACAATGCCATCAGTCTTCGGGTGGTGTCAATGGGCATCGAGCGGACTAGGAATGGAGCCTGAAACACCTGAAGCCATTGCATAAAGACACACTTGCATTTTCAAAAGTGGTAGCTTATAAAGGCTACCTTACCAGCTATTATCTGAGCTGGTGGCCCAGACGCAATGAGAGGAATAAATTATGGCTGAATACGATCACGAATTAGATGCCTCTGGTCTCAACTGCCCTTTGCCCATACTTCGCGCGCGAAAGTCACTCGGAGATATGAAACAAGACGAAACTTTGCTGATTATTGCGACTGATCCAGGTTCCGTGAAAGATTTCGAAGCTTTCGCTAGGCAAACCAATAATCTACTTCTGTCATCGACAGAAAGTGATGGTAAGTTTAATTTTGTTATGCAAAAGACTTAAAGGCATCGCTAAAAATGCACTTGTTCCGTGATTGCCGTCGTGGCCTCGTGGTCCCTACTGTTGCGCCTACTTTTGGTGCAAGGGCAAAAAACAGTCACGAAAAAACCATCATTTTTTAGAGATGCCCTTAAGCTTAAGCTTAACCATTCCAATATCTAGTATTCCGACGAGGCATATTATTATTTCACCGGCTAAGATTGCAACGCATATAATTTAAAAATAACCATGGCTGCCCGTAAAAAGAAACTCTCCATCATTGCCTCACGGGGCACGCTCGACTGGGCTTATCCGCCTTTGATTCTAGCCTCAACCGCTGCTGCTTTGGGTTACGATGCCGAAATATTCTTCACCTCTTATGGTATCGAACTGGTCAAGCAAACACCTTGCCTTCAGGCCACTGCTATTGGTAACCCTGGGATGCCGATGCCAATCCGTTTGCCGGTATTGCTGCAAGCAATGCCCGGCATGCAAAGTGTCATGACGATGTTGATGCAACAAAAGCTAAAATCGAAAGGCGTCATGAGTATCGAGCAATTAAGAAGCACCTGCCTAGAATCTGGTG
>JBDNJA010000068.1:0-31566 GCA_041688005.1 Gammaproteobacteria bacterium | reverse complement strand
GAAGTGAACATATCGGTACCAATTGTCGTTCGACTAGAAGGCACAAAAGCAACCGAAGGCACTGCTATTTTAAATGCTAGTGATTTAAATCTAATTGCCGCTCAAGACCTGGGTGAAGCTGCCGCAAAGATTGTAGCCGCAGTAGGGGAAGTAAAATGAGCGTTTTAATTAATAAAGATACTAAAGTTATCTGCCAGGGATTTACCGGCAAACAAGGGACTTTCCACAGCGAACAGGCGATTGCTTACGGTACAAAAATGGTCGGCGGTGTCACGCCGGGCAAAGGCGGGCAAACTCATCTTGACCTACCCGTTTTCAATACCGTTCGTGATGCATTCAATGCAACACAAGCAGATGCAAGCGTCATTTATGTGCCAGCCGCATTTTGTAAGGATTCGATTATCGAAGCTGCTGAATCAGGCATTAAATTAATCGTCTGTATTACCGAAGGCATTCCAACCTTCGACATGCTAGAAGCTAAACTTGCAGTTGAAATGAGTGGTGCTAGACTCATTGGTCCCAATTGCCCTGGCATTATTACCCCGGATGAATGCAAGATTGGCATCATGCCTGGGCCGATGCACATGGCTGGTAAAGTCGGTGTTGTCTCACGTTCTGGCACGCTTACTTATGAGTGCGTGAAACAGACCTCTGACTTGAACTACGGCCAAAGCACCTGTATTGGCATAGGTGGTGACCCGATTCCTGGCACCAACTTTATCGACGCACTCATTTTGTTTGAAGCCGACCTTGACACCAAAGCAATTTTGATGGTTGGAGAAATTGGCGGCACCGCGGAAGAAGAAGCGGCTGAATTCATCCAGAGTAATGTCAGCAAACCAGTTGTGTCATACATCGCTGGTGTGACTGCCCCCAAAGGCAAGCGTATGGGTCATGCCGGTGCCATTATTGCCGGAGGCAAAGGCACCGCAGCGGACAAGTTTGCCGCATTAGAAAAAGCCGGTGTACACACTGTTCGCTCACCTGCCGAATTAGGCAAAGGCATTCAGCAAGCCACTGGTTGGTAGTTAACCACCACTCTTGTTAATTCTGATAGGTGTTAACAAAGATGAATGAGCCGGGCGGTAAGTTTTCCCGCATCCGGCTTCCTCAACCATTGATAAGAGCTTGGCACGGAATAAAATTACACAAATAATTATTTGAAAAATAACGATCAAAAATATTAACCCCCGTCAACTGGAACTGTTATGAAAATTGGTATTCCAAAAGAAATTCACACCAGAGAGGAACGAGTTGCCACAACGCCAGAGGTAGTTGCAAAATTAATTAGCCTCGGGTTTGAGGTTATTATTGAAGCAGGCGCCGGTAAAGGTTCGAATTTTTCGGATCAGGCATATTCACAAGCGGGAGCTGAGATTGGCCAGAATGCAGCATCCACCTGGGCTGCCTCTGACTTGATCATCAAAGTCAGACCACCCGAGCAGAATTTTAACCTTGCCCAACATGAAATCGATTTAATGCCACAAGGTTGCGCGCTGGTTAGCTTTTTATGGCCCGCACAAAACGAAGACATGTTGGATTTACTGGCTAATCGTGGTGCCACTGCTTTATCGATGGATAGCATTCCAAGAATTTCGCGCGCACAAAAACTCGATGCACTGAGTTCGATGGCCAATATCGCAGGGTACCGTGCTGTCATTGAAGCATCACACAAATTTGGTCGCTTCTTCTCAGGGCAGATCACTGCGGCGGGCAAAGTTGCGCCAGCGAAGATATTAGTCATCGGTGCTGGTGTTGCCGGACTCGCAGCCATTGCTACCGCCAAGTCGCTCGGCGCTATCGTTCGAGCCTTCGATACCCGCCCCGAAGTTAAAGATCAAATTCTCAGTATGGGAGCCGAGTTCCTCGAGCTTGAGTTTGAAGAAGATGGCAGCGGTGAAGGTGGTTATGCCAAAGTCATGAGCAAAGAATTCATCGACGCCGAAATGACATTGTTTGCCGAACAGGCAAAAGACGTCGATGTCATTATTACCACTGCCCTGATCCCAGGTAAGCCAGCACCCAAACTCATCACTGAAGCCATGGTTAAAACAATGCGTGATGGCAGTGTTATTGTCGATCTCGCCGCCGAACAAGGTGGTAATTGCGAGCTGACCGTCAAAGATAAAGTCTCTAAAGAGCACGGCGTCAATATCGTAGGATATACTGACCTGCCTTCCCGACTGGCAGCACAATCAAGTCAGCTCTACGCAACCAATATTTATAATCTGCTCGAAGAAATGTGCCCTCAGAAAAACGGGGAGCTTGAAGTCGATATGGAGAATGTCGTGGTACGCGGAGCGACTGTGGTAAAAGAAGGCGAGATCACCTGGCCACCTCCGCCTATTGCTGTTTCAACTGAACGCAAACCATCATTTGGCGGACAGTCAATTTCGGACAAAACCGAACAATCTCCCAAGGTTGCTTCAAAAACGACTAAATTCACCAAAAAATCCTGGTTACCAATGGCTATTGGCGCAGCACTGTTATTGGGTATGGGATTAGTAACCCCACCTTCATTCATGGCACATTTTACCGTTTTTGTATTATCAAGTTTCATTGGCTACATGGTCATCTGGAACGTATCACATTCATTACATACGCCACTGATGAGCGTAACTAATGCCATTAGTAGCATCATCGTTCTCGGGGCGATCACTCAAATGTCATCCGATAACCCAATCGTTATGTACCTTTCGGTGATTGCCATTCTCATTACCAGCATCAATATTGTCGGTGGTTTTTCAGTGTCGCAGCGCATGCTGCAAATGTTTAAAGGATAGGGTTCGATTATGTCTGAAAGTCTCATCACAGTATCCTACCTCGGCGCGGCAATATTATTTATTCTTGCACTAGGCGGCCTCAAAGATAACGAGTCGGCACGGCGCGGAAACTTCTATGGCATGCTTGGCATGGCCATCGCTGTGCTGGTAACGATTACTGCATTTGTCTCCAAAAACTATTATATATTGATCGTCGTTATGGTCGTTGGTGGCATCGCCGGTTTTATTCTGTCGCGCCGTGTCAAGATGACGCAAATGCCGGAATTGGTCGCGATATTACACAGTCTCGTTGGTTTCGCTGCGGTACTCATTGGTTATGCCAATTTTCTCGACCCTGGTATAGAATTTATCGGGGTCGAAAAAACAATTCACGACATTGAAATATTCATCGGGATCTGTATCGGCGCACTCACTTTTACCGGCTCAGTAACGGCCTACGGCAAACTCAGTGGACTCATTTCTGGCAGACCATTAATGCTACCCGCTCGTCACTGGCTCAATCTCGCTTTGTTCATTAGTGTTATTGTCTGTGGTACAAAATTCGTCGGTGCGGAGAATCATGTCGATGCGTTGCTGATGCTGGCAGCGATGACGCTAATTGCATGCCTGTTTGGCATACACATGGTAGCTGCAATCGGCGGCGCCGATATGCCAGTGGTTATTTCTATGCTTAATAGCTATTCAGGCTGGGCCGCAGCCGCTACCGGTTTTATGCTATCGAACGACTTACTCATCGTAACCGGTGCTCTGGTGGGTAGTAGTGGTGCGATACTGAGTTACATTATGTGCCGTGCCATGAATCGAAATTTTATCAGCGTTATCGCTGGTGGTTTCGGCACCTCATCAGGTAAAGCCAATGCCAAAGCGCCAACCGCCACCGAGGGCGAAGTAATAACCATTGATATAGCCGATGCAGCTGATCTGCTGAACAACGCCAAAAGAGTCATGATAGTTCCCGGTTACGGCATGGCAATGGCACAAGCACAACACATCGTTTCGGACATTGCTAAATCACTTCAGAAAAAAGGGATCGAAGTGCGATTTGGAGTCCACCCGGTTGCCGGGCGTATGCCTGGCCATATGAACGTACTACTAGCTGAGGCGAATGTACCTTACGATATCGTATTCGAAATGGATGAAATTAATGATGACTTCCCGAATATCGATGTTTCGGTCATTATCGGCGCCAACGACACGGTTAATCCTTCCGCACAAGATGACGCCGATAGCCCTATCGCAGGTATGCCTGTGCTTGAAGTTTGGAAAAGTGAGGCAACTATCGTATTAAAACGCGGTATGGCAGCTGGATATGCCGGTGTTGATAACCCACTTTTCGTCAAAGAAAATACGCGCATGTTATTCGGCGACG
The DNA here is from genome assembly GCA_041688005.1 of Gammaproteobacteria bacterium. GTDB lineage: Bacteria > Pseudomonadota > Gammaproteobacteria. Next base: position 27,414 of record JBDNJA010000068.1, on the reverse strand, counting down.
CGAAGGAAAGCCTGGATTTGTTGATTAAGGCAATTTAACAGTAGGGTGCCTTTAGAAAGGCGAATTTTTTGCGGTAAAGAGACGGTGCAGAGCACCGTCTTTAGCTGTTCATTCACATAGAGATTTAGACGGCTAGAACTGGTTCATGGTGTTGTCTTTACCCGAGGCTTTCAGTGCCTGCGCACCTGAGAAATACCCTTTGTGATCATCACCCATGTCCGAACCTGCCATGTTCTGGTGCTTGACGCAGGCGACGCCCAGGCGAATTTCCTGGCGCTGAACTTTAGAGACATAACCAAGCATACCTTCATCACCAAAATAATCTTTAGCTAAGGTATCGGTCGACAGTGCAGCCGTGTGGTAGGTCGGTAGTGTGATCAAGTGGTGGAAAACACCAGCAACTCGGGCGGCGGCGGCCTGGAACGATCGAATTCGATCATCAGCAGCTATACCCAGTTCAGTGTCGTCGTAATCAACGCTCATTAAACCATCACGTTCATAAGCCGAAACATTCTTACCTTCTGTACTCCAGGTGTCGAACACCTGTTGGCGGAAGTTGAGTGTCCAGTTGAATGATGGACTGTTGTTATAAAGCAGCTTGGCATTCGGGATCACTTCGCGGATGCTGTTAATCATGCCGCCGATTTGGTCCAGATGAGGTTTTTCGGTTTCAATCCACAACATGTCCGCACCATTTCTCAGCGCAGTAATTCCGTCGAGTACGCAACGCGCTTCGCCGCTACCTTCCTTAAAACGTACCAGACCATTCGCCAGACGAACCGGCTTAACCAGCTGACCATTTTGTTTGATCACCATATCGCCATCGGAAATATCGTCGACAGAGTTAACTGGCCTGGTTTCGAGGAAAGAGTTGTATTGTGACGCGAGGTCACCTTCTACTGTAGAAACCGGAATTTTTTGAGTCAGGCCAGCACCCAATGAATCGGTACGTGCAACGATGACCCCATCTTCGACACCCAATTCGAGAAATGCATATCGAATTGCGTTGATTTTGGCGATGAAGTCTTCATGAGGAACGGTAACCTTACCATCCTGATGACCACATTGTTTAACGTCTGAAACTTGGTTTTCGACTTGAATACAGCAGGCACCCGCTTCTATAATTTTCTTCGCTAACAGGTAGGTCGCTTCTTCGTTACCAAAACCAGCATCGATGTCGGCAATAATTGGCACGACATGAGTTTCATGGTTGTCGATTTGATTTTGAATGCTTTTTATTTTCACGCTATCGCCAGCTTCACGAGCGGCATCGAGCTCACGAAATAAACCACCGAGCTCACGCGCATCGGCCTGGCGCAGATAGGTGTAAATTTCTGCAATCAATTCAGGCACTGTGGTTTTTTCGTGCATCGACTGATCAGGAAGCGGCCCAAACTCTGAACGTAACGCGGCAATCATCCAGCCCGAAAGGTATATATAAGAACTCTTTGTTGTACCCATGTGTTTCTTTATCGCAATCATTTTTTGTTGCGCGATAAATCCGTGCCAACATCCCAGTGACTGGGTGTATTTCGATGAATCGCCATCGTAAGCCACCATGTCTTCACGCATAATTTTAGCCGTATATTTCGCAATATCGATACCCGTTTGTAATTTATTTTGAGCTCGCATTCGGGCTACGGATTCTGGGTTAATCGCATTCCAGCTGTCACCTTGCACACCGCACAATTCGGCGACGTCAGCGATGTCTTGTTTATATTGAGTCATGGTAAGCCTCTGGCTAAGTGGAGTAATTATACTGTTTGATCATAATAGAATCTTATTCTCTATAATTGAAATAAATGTAAGTTATACCTATTATTCACACAACCTATAGTGGTGCTTGTAATTGATATGCATAACGGGCGAATCGATCTTAATCTTTTGGAGTATCTCGATGTTCTGCTTCGATAGAGGAACCTTACCAAAGCCGCTAACCATCTCAGTTTAAGTCAACCTGCTATGAGCGATAGTCTGCGTCGGCTGCGGATATTGCTTGGTAACCCGTTTCTGATAAGAACCAGTGAAGGCATTAACCCGATCGATACGCAACGACTAGGCTGGGTTGATGGAGCGTTAAATAAACCCGGCCATAAACGTCGCATGACAGTTTTTACCCGCCACTATCAGGCAGCCATGTTAATGGCAGAGAAAAATGATCGTTTTGTTACCATTCCAGCTCAGGTGGTCGAATTGCAAACATTTAATTCTTAAGTGACTATCAATAAGCCCCCGTTTGAGATCCCGCCAATAGATTTGAAAATGGCGTGGAGTCATTGCTGCAAAATAATCCAGCACATAAATGGATGCGTCGTTTGATCATTCAGGTCACTAAAGATGTAAGGCAAAAAAAATAAGTTTAGAAGATATAGAAATTCAATACATTCGAGATGACTATTAAATAGGGGCCCATGTCAGGTGTTAATTGGATTTCCAACAAGCCTTTCCACTGGTAAATTGATATAATGAGAGGAATGTAAGGTGCCTCCATTTAGCTCAAACCGAATTGGAGATCCGTTAAGATAACCCGAAATATTTAATGGTAGTTAATGATGAGTGAACAAGAATCAGTTGTTTTTTATCCTGGTAAGGCCAAGCTTATCCCGGTCGCCCTCAACATCGCTATCGCGCCAATGTTGCTTTATTTCTCAGGAGTATGGCCATGGCCTCCCACGGTTTTACACATCCTGGTGTTTGTATTAACGGCGATTATTGCTTTTCAATTTGTAAAACGCAGCCTTAAAAAACCACGAATGATTTTTGACAACAAAGGCATTCACTACGGAGGCGTAATCTACCCAACTGAATCGATCATTGCGATTAAGCCCTATATGCGAGCACTAAAAATTAAGATTGATAAAGAAGGCAAGGAAAAAGAGAAAGTCGTCAACCTCTGGTGGGCTGGCAAGGACGACATCAGGAAAATTTATGAAACTGCGACGGCGCGTTACAAGATTATAGATTAACTAATCAAATGACACTTTTAGCCCACTTATCTAAAAATTCATAGAACGCCCGAAGTTCCGACCGATCTTGAACATCAATATTGTCTGCAGCTTTACACTGTGCCGAGCTTTAATGAGAGAGATGTCGAAGAATATTTCCGAGCTCCCCCTGGGAGATCGATTGACTTAATTGGTAGCAGCAACGATCTATGGATTTTAGCCTACAAACTTTGCCATATTACCCACTTCTACAATCTTCATCGCGTTGGTTCCGCCATCAGTACCCATCAAATCACCCTTGGTAATGATCACAAAATCACCATCTTCAACCGCACCCTGTTTTTTCATTAAATCAATCGCTTCTTGGTTCGCCTCTGCATGATTGGTATGAATAGTTGGAAAACAAACTGGAAAAACGCCTCGATATAAACTCACTTTTCTATTCGTCGATTCATGGCGTGACAATGCATAAATCGGAATACCCGAGCTAATGCGCGACATCCAAAGTGCAGTGGAACCCGTTTCGGTAAGCGATGCAATTGCGCGTACTCCAAGATGATTGGCGGTATACATCGAGGCCATTGCAATTGCTTCATCAACTCGATTAAAAGTGCTGTTGAGGCGATGTTTTGACTTGTTCGCCCTGGCCTCCTGTTCCGCATTTAAACAAATATCCGACATTGCAAGAACCGTCTGGCTAGGAAATGTACCCGTCGCTGTTTCAGCTGAAAGCATCACCGCATCAGTGCCATCGAGCACCGCATTGGCAACATCAAATACTTCTGCGCGCGTTGGTACCGGATTTTCACGCATAGATTCCATCATCTGCGTTGCGGTGATTACCACACAATTTCTATCACGAGCCATTTTAATGATTTTCTTTTGTATTGCTGGTAAATTGGCATCACCTATCTCAACCCCGAGGTCACCGCGCGCCACCATTACGGCGTCCGAAGCGTCAATAATGTCTTCAAGATTTTCCAATGCCTCTGCACGTTCAATTTTGGCGATCACGCCACCTTGCCCACCGGCATCACGCAGCAGCTGTCGTGCGAGATTCATATCATCAGCATTGCGTGGAAAAGAAACACCAATATAATCTGCGTTAAGTTTGGCTGCAGTAACAATATCGGCTTTGTCTTTTTCAGTCAAAGCCTCAGCAGATAGTCCTCCACCCTTAAGGTTGATTCCTTTGCTATCAGACAATATTCCGCCAGCCACTACTCGGCAATTTATTTTCGCCCCTTCAACCGACTTAACTTGCAACACAATTCGACCATCATCGAGTACCAATACATCGTCTGTTTTTACCTCACCAGGCAAGGTATTATAAGTAATACCGACCTGATTTTGATCACCATCGTTGGTACCACAATCAACATTCAGGCAAAAGTCATCATCATTTTTCAGTTTGATGGCACCATCATGAAAATGTTCGATGCGAATTTTTGGGCCCTGTAAGTCAGCCAAAATGGCTAAATGGCGATGATTATCTCTGCTAATTTTGCGTACTTTTTCCGCTCGCGCTAGGTGTTCTTCCGAACTGCCATGCGAAAAATTTAGCCGAACCACATCGACCCCAGCCTTAACCAGTGCATCAAGTGCCTGGTTTGACTCCGTCGCTGGCCCAAGAGTTGCTACAATTTTAGTTCTACGTAGGTCTACTCTCATCGTACTCTTTCCTCTGTTCCAACATGGTGACTGCTGGGAATTGTTTGCCTTTTAGGCGCCTGGGAAGGCGACAACTCCGGCAAAAATGTAAGATACATTCGACAAAAATTATTGTCTTTATAACCCGTGTTAATATGGTTTTTGGGAAACATTGGGTTGCTTCAGGTTATGTATCAAAAATCATGTCATCATCGACAAGCTAATTGATTTTTCAACTGCCTGCGCATAGTCAGTACAGGTAACCATTGATACAACGCAGAAGCTGCCTAAGAAACAAGCAAGATGGGATAATTATATATTTCCCAGTCCCAAAATATAGTTTGAATCAGTGAACAAAAATAACGGGGATCCTGGCGTGTGCCAGCAAATGTCCAGTGGTACTTCCCATGATAATGTTTCTAAGTTTTGGACGACTATAACCACCCACAATTAGCCTATCACATTCCATTTCATCCGCTTTAGCTAGCAAGGCTTCTCCTGCCGTCATATTTTGCGTATTAAAGAGTACGGGCTCGGCCAATATCCCATGGCATCGCAGATAGATACAGGCGTCTTGTGCATTCACCGATTGCTTCATACGATCTTCCGAACTCAGAACAAATACCTTATCAGCCCTTTTTAAATTACCTAGCATCGATGAGATTGCCTGCGCTGCCTCCTTACTACTATTCCAGCCGATTGCGAGGCGTTTGCCTGGAATATCAAGCACTGAATCGCGCTGCGTCATTAAAACAGGACGGCCACTCTCTCGTAGTGCGGCTTCGAAAGAGCTTGGAGGAGGTGTCGTCTTAACGGGTTGTGGCACGATGATCAGGTCTGCAAGACGGCCATACCGGCCGATTAATTCATCGCGTTGGCCGGTGCGTACCAGAAAATCAGCGGAAACTTTTCCATATCCGACATCGCGGGATTGAACAGGAACATTATATTTCTCACAGATTTCAGCGAACCGTTGCTTTAGCACGTCTCTTTCCTGGTGAGCGGATGCGTTAGCATATTCAATAATGGTCTTACGCATGCTGTCCGATAATCCCATGTTTCTGAATGGAATCATGCGCTCTGTTTCGTTTTGCACATATAACAGATCCAGGTGACCTTCATTACGTACGGCCATACTGATTGCGGTTTCCATCAGCGAGTCTGCTGTGCCGCTTTCGCGGATGGGTAGTAAGATTGTTTTAAAAGCCATAGTTAAAATCCATCAAGAAGAGCTAAAGTTGTAATAACAAGTTCGAATTATATCTGACACCGATAATCTGGAATACAGTATACCAGATTATAAATCATTTACGGTCTTAACACTATCTTGCCAAAATGACCGCCCTTTTCCATTAACTGGTGGGCCTTCGATGCTTCGCTCAATGGATAACTTGCCTCGATAAGCGGCTCAATGACTCCAGTAGCAAACAATGGCATAACAGTTGTCTCAAATTGTCGAATAATGTTGGCTTTTTCGTTAATCGGGCGTGACCGGAGAACAGAACCAATAAGTTGCTGGCGTTTAACCATTATCATCGCCAGGTTAACTTCAGCCTTGATGCCACCCATGACGCCAATCAAAACAAGTCGTCCGTAAACAGCCAATGACTTAAGATTGGGTTCCAGATATTTGGCTCCGATGTGATCGAGAATGACATCCACTCCTCGCTTTTTGGTTAGAAGCTTTATTTCTCCTGCAAACTCCTGGTTTCGATAATCAAAAACGTGATTAGCACCTTGTTGTTTAATCCGGTCTATTTTGGATGTAGATGCAGTAACAAAAATTTCCGTCTCAGGACTCAGCGCTTTACACAACTGTATTGCCGCCGTGGCGACCCCGCCGCCGCCACCATGAATTAAAACAGATTGTTTCCCCAACAACTCCCCAAGCATAAATAAATTTAAATAGGCCGTAATATAGGTTTCGCAAATACACGCGGCTTGCTCAAAACTAAGAGCGTCAGGGATACCCATGCAATGACTTTCAAGCGCAACGGCATATTCGGCGTAACCACCTCCTCCCACAAGCGCGAAAACTCGATCTCCTTTTTTGTAAACGCTAGTATCTGGTCCAACAGACTCGACGATACCAGCCACCTCCAGCCCGAGGATTTCTGAATCGCCGGGGGGTGCCGGGTAGTTTCCCTGACGTTGAATGATATCGGGTCGATTCACCGTAGTTGCTTTCACCTGAATCAGGATCTGACCTTCTGCTGGTGACGGTGTTTCCACTTCGGAATATTGCAACATATCGGCGTCGCCGAATTCTTTTAATGTAATCGCTTTCATTTATTTGAACCTATAATAATCGAATCAGTTTAGTGTCGTATCATACTTGGATCTGTCGAATTAAAACCCAGCTGCATGACCATCTTTGCGTGAGTCTGAACCACCCTGGAGTACTTCATTTTCCCAGTCGATATAACGCCGCCGTGTGGAGAATTTGCCTCTTCAACAGCTGGTAGCGTCTGTAGAGTGCCAACAGGCGCTATAGGCGAACACTTTACGCCCTTGTAGCGCCTCCCAATGCAATCCGATAGCTGATCGGACAATGATGTTGCTGCATCGGATCGTCATCAATGTCATCCAGTTGCAAGTAGCTGTTTTCTTCGTCACGTTCCAAAATACCCTGGCGCTCAAGATAGCGGACTACATGGTGACTGATCAAGTGAACCAGTATGGCCAGCTCTTACTGATTAGGGGCTATGGTAGGTTTGAATCGGATCAAACCCAGTTTTTTTTGCGTCTATGCCAACCAGGAAGCTGTCAACTATTTTTACACCACCGCCTTACCGCGACCGCACAGCTTCATCGGCTGAGAATGCCACTTTTTCGTCCGGCACCGAATGCCGTAAGCGCGGAAGAGTTCTTTCGATTGATACTAGTGTAAGTTCATCAGATGTCTCTATGTTTAATAGTGTTGCTGGATCAGGCTTTATATTGGGATTATCGGTTTTATTGTTCCCGTTCCGTACCCAGCTACTATGGTAACTGCCCAATATTCTTAACTCGGGTATTTTGCCGAACGGATCGAATGTATCGGTGGTCAGAAAATTCGGGGATGCCTCATGATAACAAAACAGGCTGAACACTTCACCACGATTAAAAAGGCCCGTAATTGGGTGAATATAACCGCTGGCGGGCCGGCTCAGGCCTGTGCTTTGGCCTGGACGCGCTGGATGAACTTTGCGCTATCGACGACGACGCGTTCGTGTCGCCCGCTACCGATTTGTTCAACTTCGTCATGGGCGACCAGTTCGAAAACCAGGTTTCGACCTTGTATTTCGCTGAGCCTGGCTGTAGCCACTATCTGCATTCGGGTGGGTGTAGCCGCGGTGTGTCTGATATCGAGGTGAGTGCCTAGGGACTGCTTACCCGGCGGTAGTTTATGATCGATCAGGGCCAGCGCGGCGGCTTCAAACAGGTTGACCAGTACCGGTGTTGCGAGCACGGGCGCGAGGCCGCTTCCGACACTGGGCGCGGTATGTTTGTCCGCGACAATCATTACCTTGGTGGCGCTTGCGCCCGGACTTAGACAGTCGTTTAAATCCATTTTAATTCCGCTCTGACGGTAGCATCGAGGATTTAATCTGCCCGAGACTTGCCGGTTTCGCCTGGCGCGTCGGCCCAAAATGCACTTTGATCATGTGAGTTGCTAGCTAGTTTAATTTTGGCATACTGTATACCAAATATGGTTCGATCACAATACTGCTGCGGAGCCGATTCTGATCCACGGCTAATTCGTTCTACTCCGAAGTACTATAAGCCAACACTCCGGACAGTTTTATGATGAAAGCAACCGCGCCCAACGCCATCACGCGATTGTAGGCTTCGGGTTGAATGTCTCCCGACACGACTAGCACGGCGGGTTTTAAATTATTTTTGAAGCTTGCTTCGAGCGTTTCGTAGCCATCCATCACGGGCATATTAAGATCAAGGAATGGTATGTCGCCTTTGCCCGCTTCGAGTTGGTCTAGTACCTCGCTGCCATTGATTGCATAACTGATATCAATATCTCAATCACAGGGTAGTGACCTGACCATCAATTTTCGCGCGACACTTGAGTCGTCACAAATCAAAACGGGAATTGCCATTGTTACTCTTTACGCTCTCAATATTGGGGTGATTTCCCATCGGTCAAACAGGGCTTCCGGGTTGCGCTGCAACCAAGCGGCCTTCATTCCAGCTGAGATCGCGCGCCAATAATATCGAATGGGTTGCTGGAGACTAACCAACTGCTTTCAGGCCGACTGTCGAGATTGATTGACGACCCAGAGATTGATTAATGTAATCACCAGCGATGAGTGATTTTTCCATATCGACGTTGGTTTCTATATTCATGCCATTTAGCATATCGAGACTGTGTTGACTAAACAATTTTAACCGCGATAGCGACTGCTTCGCCGCCACCGATACAAAGCGCGGCGATACCTTTTTTCAAACCTCTTTGCTGCAATGCGGCAATCAAGGTAACCAGTATGCGCGCACCTGAAGCACCAATAGGGTGGCCCAGGGCGCAGGCACCGCCATTGACATTGACTTTATTGTGATCCAGCTCGAGATCATGCATCGCCGACATCGTGACAACTGCGAATGCTTCATTTATTTCAAACAGATCGACCTCATCGACCTGCCAGTTTAATTTAGCTAATAAATTTTTTATCGCGCCAACCGGAGCAGTCGTAAACCAGGCGGATTCATGCGAGAAAGAACTATGCCCCTGAATGATTGCGAGTGGCTTAATATTACGATTGTCGGCCTCGGTTTGGCTCATCAGTGTCAGGGCGGCTGCACCATCGGAGATAGAACTTGAGTTGGCGGCGGTAACTGTTCCATCACTGCGAAATGCGGCGCGCAGAGTGGAGATTTTGCCTAGATTGGCCTTTAAGGGTTGCTCGTCAGTGTCGACGACTATTTCACCCTTTCGTGTCTTTACGATTACTGGGCAGATTTCGCCTGCGAAAGCACCCGTTTCTATAGCCGCCTGCGCCCGTTTAAGAGATGTGATCGCGAAGTCATCTTGCTGCTCTCGGCTAAAGCTATATTTATCGGCCGTATTCTCTGCAAACACGCCCATTAAACAGCCCTTGTCATAGGCATCTTCGAGGCCATCAAAAAACATGTGATCGATTACAGTGCCGTGCCCCATGCGCATACCGGCACGCGCCTTGGGTAATAGATAAGGCGCTTTGCTCATGTTCTCTAATCCACCCGCGACCATGATTCGATTACTACCTCCGAGCAATAAGTCATGCGCTAGCATCACTGCTTTCATACCTGACCCACACATTTTATTAATTGTGGTTGCACCAGTAGAAAGCGCTAGTCCGGCACCGATGCTAGCCTGACGAGCGGCCGCCTGACCCAACCCTGCCGATAACACACAGCCCATGATCACTTCATCTATGGCGTCTTTGGCCAGTTCGCTACGTTCAACTGCTGCTGCTATCGCTGTCGCACCTAGTTCCGGTGCGCTCACGTCTGACAGAGCACCCTGGAATCCACCTAATGGCGTACGAGCAATACCGGTGATGACTATTTTTTCATTCATGGTGTGATCTCTTTATTTTTACAGGAATGTTTACAATAACAAGGCCAGTAGAATAACCCAGCCATTTTAGAATTCAATATCAACTCAATTGAATTTTTCTAGCACCATATTGAATCGTTATTAATGCGACACCGGACAATGCCAGCATGCCACCTATGGCAACTTTGGTGGTGAGAATTTCGTCGAGGAAGAGTATACCGCCAATCACCGAGACAACTGGCAGCAGCAGTAAAAAAGGCATGACTTGATTCATGGAATATAAGCCTAGCAGCCGGTACCACATGCCATACCCTAGTGCTGTCATTATTAACCCGAGGTAAATAACAGCACTCCAGGCGGATAAATCTGCCGATTGAATTTGCAATATTTGATTTGATTCAAATAAATAGGAGGCGAGGAATAGTTGTGGTGTGGCAAAAATAGCGATGCCGCTGATCAACATAAAACCGCCAACATTTGCCATCTTTTTAATCATGATCTGGCCGACGGCCCAGGTAAATGCACCGCCTATAACCATCAGTGCACTGACTAAACTGCCCGATAATTTTGGCTCCTCGAGAATAAGTGCCACGCCCAGGAAAGCAACTAGAATGCCGATGCCTTGTTTTAGAGAGACTCGTTCACCTAGGAAAATACAGGCCAGCAATAGACCAAAGGGTACTTCTAATTGAACTAACAAGGCCGCCGTTGAAGCATCGAGACCTTTGACACCAGTAAAAGTCAGGCTGTATTGAATAGCTGCGCTGACCAGTGATATCCAGAATAAGTCTTTGAATAGCTTTAGTGGCGGTCTAAAAAACCAGATGAGGCAAATTGCAGTCAGTGTAAACCTGAGCGCCATGAGTAAAATGGGTGAGAAATGGTTCATGCCTGACTTGGCCACGATAAATCCCATACCCCAAATAGAGGCGACTGCTATTGCTGCGAGTATATCGACTAGTTTCATCTATCTGCCTTCAACTTTTCTATTTGTTATGATCAACCAATACCGGACACTTATTTTAGAGCGTTTTCATCGATAATTGACGACTGATCGCCATTCGTAGTATGCCACCTTTCAAATTATAATTTCTCATATAAGCCGATTTACCCACCTGCATAACACGACACAATATTGGTACTGGGTAAGTTGATGAATGTTTTTTAATATTTCTTTCTCCATCCGAAGTTCTTTGCTTGCCTTGCGCAAACGCTTGAGTTCGCCGTGCTCGTCTTCGACTAGAGCCTGTCCCTGCTGCTCATCGATAGCCCGCCTCCAGCGAGGCCGCATATTAGCAGTAATACCGAATAAGTTAACCGCTTATGGAACCGAGCATCTCTGGATTCAACTCAGAAATGCATAACTTGAATCGCTAGAAAAAGTGGATAGTTGATTGTAAGCTCATCTTATTTATTTTCCGCCAAAAGATGTATCAGATGGTGATCTAACTATTATGAGACGCATTGATGAAATGCACCTTAAGCGACCTTATTTTGGGAGCCGTCGGATACGGGACTGGCTGGTTGCTGAAAACTATGACATCAACCGCAAGCGTGTACAGCGGTTAATGAGGTTGAAGGGCATTGTGGCGCTGTATCCAAAGAAAGGAACCAGCCGTCCGGGCAAAGGGCATAAGATCTACCCTTATTTGTTAAAGGGACTTTCCATTGATCGTCCTAATCAGGTTTTTTGCACTGATATTACGGTTATACCAATGGCTAAAGGGTTTGTTTATCTAGTGGCGATCATAGACTGGCATAGTCGAAAGATCTTGTCGTGGCGGCTTTCGAATACCATGGCCACCGACTTTTGTATTGATGCCCTGGAAGAAGCCATTAAGCGTTATGGAGCTCCTGAGATATTTAATACTGATCAGGGCACTCAGTTTACCAGTGATGCTTTTACAGACGTATTGAAATCGGCTAACGTAAAAATCAGTATGGACGGTAAAGGCCGCTGGGTTGATAATGTCATGATTGAGCGATTCTGGCGCAGCCTGAAACATGAAGATGTTTATTTAAAAGCCTATGATTCAGTGAACGAAGCTCGTGTTAGCATTCGCGAATACATTGATTTTTATAATGCAGAACGAAAGCACCAGACTTTAGAGAAAACGCCTGACCAGGCTTATTTTGGAATAGAAGCGTTTAAAGCCGCGTAAATTTTAAACACAGAATATACTTAAGGGGCTGTCTGATTTTCGGGATCCATTTCTAAATAGTCCCTTTTAAATGGATCAAAAAATAGGCATGAACTTGATGAGGAGTAAATCGATCTGGACTACGCCTGGCTTCTGCTAGCCGCACATTTAATTTTGGCAACCACAACTGCCGGACATGCATTGCTGTACAAACGCGACCCGAGGGCAGCGCTAGGATGGATCGCTGCTTGTCTAGCTTACCCAATTCTCGGCCCACTGCTTTACTACCTGTTTGGCATCAACCGCTTGCGGACGAGTGCGCACCATCTTAAGGGCAACCCCTCACAACCCCTGAAGATTGGCTACGAAAGACCAGACCGGGCCTACTGGGCCGAAAAGAAAATGTGCCTGCCGGCGGCACTTGAAAATTCCGACTTAGTTGCACTGGCACGATCATCGGCGGCGGTCACACATCGCGAATTAGTGGATGCTAACTCATTGCAGCCTTACTTCGATGGGGAAACTGCCTATGGGGAGATGCTGTATGCGATTGCACAAGCCCGACATACAGTGAGTCTCGCAACTTATATTTTTGATAGCAAAGGTACTGGCCAGACATTTATCAAGGCGCTGGCAGCGGCCCGTTTGCGCGGTGTCGAGGTGCGCGTTCTGCTGGATGGTGTTGGAGAGCTCTACAGCTTTCCCCGTGCCGGCGACTTGCTAAAACGTGAGGGCGTCAAAGTTGCTCGTTTCGCCCCGCCCAGAATACTGCCACCGTCGATTCACATTAACCTGCGCAATCATCGTAAACTACTTATTGTCGATGGTCTTACCGGTTTCACCGGAGGCATGAACATTAGTGATCGACATTTACAGTCAGCAGAAAAAAACGCGGCTTCCGATATTCACTTTAAAGCCGAGGGTCCAATCATAGAACAGTTACAGGCAGTCTTCGACGAGGACTGGTTATATGTCGCTGGTGAAGACACGCATTTACCCTTTAAGAAACCTGCAGCGAAAGGAGATGCTATTTGCCGTGTGATAACCGACGGGCCCAACGAAGACCTGGGCAAACTGGCCATGATCATTACCGGCGCTATTGCACTGGCTCGCAAGCAGGTAGCGATAATGACACCGTATTTTCTACCGCCTCCCGAGCTGATCAACAGCTTGCAGTCGGCCGCACTGCGTGGCGTCGATGTGTGCATCATCCTGCCGCAAAAATCGAATCAACCGCTGGTCCATTGGGCTACACGGAACATGCTATGGCAGTTACTACAGTACGGGGTGCGCATTTACTATCAACCGCCGCCTTTTGCCCATAGTAAATTGCTGCTTGTCGACAGTCACTACGCCCACATCGGCTCCGCGAATATCGATTCCCGTAGCCTCAGGTTGAATTTTGAGCTCGTAGTTGAGGTTTTCAACGAAGAATTCGTTACCCGTTTGCGAGAGCATTTCGACAAGGTTAAAGCCAGCGCTTACGAAGAATCGCTGACAGGCGTCGATGGCCGCAGGTTACCGGAACGAATTCGCGATGCGCTGGCATGGCTTTTTTCGCCTTATTTGTGACAGGCTGATGGCGAAGAACAACTAGGCGTCGCACGATATGTAGTGACCAACCCCGATAGGGAAAGCTATGAGTTCGCACTGGTAGTCGCTGACAAGTGGCAACACAGGGGGTCGGCGCACAGCCGATGCAAACACTCATTACGTCCGCTCGTGAAATCGGCCGTAAGATCATGGCAAAAGACATTTTGACGGATAACCGAGCTATGCGTGCATTCGCCGGACAACTCGGATTCAGCCTACACTCTAACATTGACGATATGAGTGCATTACGTGCCAGTAAGCCATTGTAATCCTAAACAGGCTGCTAAAGTATTGAGTGTTGATATGCGACTCAATATTGCACTACCTTGAAGGATTTCGGTTTACACTGAAAACAGAATGACAAAATAGGTATGATCAAACCTGCGCTAATGTTGTTCAGATTGGCGGACGGCCCTGAACTGACAGAGATAGCCCTGGAAGTTGAAAAAAATAATTCAGATGAGAAATAATGCTAAATGAATTAACCCACTTAGGAATCATGATCTGATTCAATAACCAATTGCGTTACCAATTTTGGCTTACCCGCTTTTACACGAATCCAGTTAATAGCAGCTAGCACCGACTGTCGATTAATAACCCAGCGTTCGGCGTGATATTTACCGGGAAATTCCATTAATACCAAACCGATAATAATGGTTAGTATGCCTTGCCCTGGCAGCACCAGCATTAATATGCCAGCTAAAACTAATATCGCGCCTGACAGATTTTTTGCCAGAAATATCGGTATTCGTAAAAAACGATTTCGACTTATCCATGGAACGCCCTGTCGATCTGGAAATAAAAAATAGCTTGCTGGCAACCTGACCAAAATTAAAGGAAGCACTATCAAGGTTCCGAGCAAGGAAACAAACGATATGGCCAGTAGCCACCAGATTAGGACTTCATTATTGTAAAACCATTCAAACATTTATTTTTCTAAAAGAAGGTCATATGTAAATTCTTGAGTGAGCACTGCCGAAACAAATAACACAACCGTCACCACAATAATGAACATTGATTCTGGGTCAAAATGTTTCTTTATCTCGTGCAGGTCGATCGAATGGTTTGATTCATTATTTTTCAAAACAACTAACCATAGTGGATTAACTCGGTATGTCCAAACTCTTTTTTGTAATCAAGAATCGAAAAAACTGTTGGATCTTTACGAAAAAGCCAGTTCGACATTCTCATTGGAAGATTTATATTTTGTCGCCTAGGGAAACTTCTTCAAGGGCAGCCAGATAAATCACAATCGCATTTATGTCATACATTGGCTGATGCCTATCGATCTGGCGCGAATGACACTGGATTCAACATTCAGGATATCCAGGTTGCTAATTTAGATTTCCCTCTTATTCGTACCCAACATGATTGGAACATGGCGACCCGCCAGCCTGTATCCAACAGGCTCAATCAATGATCAGATCGAGTCATCACATCGTGTTGTTATACCCACTTTGGCTCGGTACCACGCCTGCACTTCTAAAGAGCTCTCTCGAACAGGTATTCCGCTATGGTTATGTCATTGAGAAAAAAACCAAATGGACTATTTGCAATAAGCTGAGCGGTAGCTGTGACCATGGGCATGCCGGTTTTGGCGTTTCAATGATTCTTTGGCGCGGATGGTCTAAAAACCTCGAGCGGAAAATCCTGAAATTTTACGGTATTAAACCGGTGCATGAAAGCCAGTGCCTGTTTGGCATGATAGGACGATGTCAGAGTGGAAAAACGCCAGCAATGGCTCAAGCAGATGCTAACTTTGGGTGCAAAGGGCATTTGATCTGGGGTGTCAAACCCGACACTGCCGGGAAACAATCAATATATTGACCTATATCAGTGAGCAATTTCTGTTATTTGCATAAACTGAAAAAAAACAGATTCTAACGATGAGCGCGAAACGATTATGTCGATTTGTGTATTGGTTGCCGATAGTAGTAAAACGCGATTTTTTCCGCCCGGGATGGGCGTAGCGATTTACAGCAAGAGATGGATTTGAGTCATAGCGATAGCAGCAGGATTTAGTTGCCGATGGTGTAGGCAGCGCGAGTGATGCTGGCGGTTTTGGTAAACATTCGATGGGACATGTGAATACTGCCCACCAGCGTCAGGCTGAAATCTTTGCTCACGGGCTTAGCGGTGAACTTGATAAGACCCGACAGGGTAATAATTTGCACAGAACCTATCTGATCGCAGCACCCAAGTTTCTGGGTTTATTGCGTAACAGTCTAAGCACCACACTATTAGCCGGCGAGATCAACAAAGACCTAGTTAACCATAACATTAAAGACATCCGTTCTCAGTTGCCGACACATTTGTAAAATTCCCGAATGAACGGTTCTTGGCAGGATCTATCAATTTTAAAAAATCTCTGGTCAGACCTCAACTGCCCTAAGATGCGCCAGGCGTGTATTTGGGGCCTAGGCTTCGGTGTTGTCCACCTCGAGATCATTAAATTTTACATCATTTAATGAGTCGATCAACGCCGGCACATCTTCTTCTATAAAACCATATAGCACTGGGTAGTTGGGTTAGGCATTACCTTTGGCGCGCCTAGCTTAAGTAAGATTTGAATCTTAGGATCGTCTGAATACATCGCAACCTCCTGATACTATTGGAAACCACAATCACAGTGCAAACTCGGCATATAATGGTAAATGATCCGACATTCTTTGCCAGGGATGGCCGCTCAAACAATCACATTTGATTAATTCCATCCCTCGATAATAAATTCGGTCCAGACCTAAAAAAGGCCGATGTGAAGGAAAGGTTTTCGCATGACCACCCCGACTGTCACGAAAAGCTTCGCGCATGCCTGACTGCATTTCGAAACGTAACCCTGTACGACTGCTCCAGTCATTAAAATCACCCGCAACAATAATCGCTTCGTTGCCTGGAATCACTTCGTTGATATATCGACTAAGAATTTTAAGTTGTCGGTTGCGCTCAAAACCAACAAATTCGAGGTGTACGCAAATTAAATGTAAAGGTGGACCATTCTCTGAGCTTCGTATCACACCATGCAGCAAACTACGACTCGACCAGGAAAAACGCGACACATTAATATTGTCCCATTTCTCAAAACTATGTTTGCTTAATATGGCGTTACCGTGATGACCTTTATCGTAAATCGCATTTTTTCCATAAGCATAATGCGGCCACAGTTGATCAGCAAGAAATTCAAACTGGGCTTCCTGGGGCCAACCCGTTACTTTTGCTTGATGTTCGAGTTGCTGACCATGTATTTCCTGCAAAAAAACCACATCGGCTGTCACAGCCTGCAACTGTTCGCGTATCTTATGCAATACAAAACTTCGATTATAACGATTGAATCCCTTGTGAATGTTATAGGTTAGAAACTTAAACATTTGATCAGCCTTTTTTTGCATTAAAGCGTCCATAGCCGAACACAAACCTGCCAGCCATATAAGAACATGTTACGATTTTCGAACAGGGCCATCTTACCTTCAATTTTCTGTTTACCTACCTAATTTTACGAGAGCATCAAACACCAACTGTCGATTTATCTACCTGGAAAACAATGTCAATAGGTGTCAATGTTAGAGCAAATACTTAGCAGCACCCCCAGTATTTGCCCTCGACTTTGGAATGACCATAAGCTTCCATCACAATTATCTCGCTTTTTAATGCTTCTGACTGTTCAAGCAAAACGCTGCCCGCGTCAGAGCTGCTACCTTCGACCAAATGTATCATTACATTAATACCGTGACGAGTTATTTGCAGAGCGATACCTTCAGCTCACGCCTCCTTTGATGATACCAAAACCACATCGACTGATTCCAAATTTGCCAGCGTTGGTAATGCCAGTCTCAACGTCCAAGCACACTCTTGACTGCCATCCCAGCCTAGCATCACACGTTGGGGTGTGCGAAAACCTACAAACACAAGCTATCTGAATATAAAAAGTTCGCGAGGCCCATTTTTTCCCGCTGAGGACCAAGCTCCTTTATAATATCGTCTTTGCTCTGGCAGTCGCTATTATCAACCAGCCCGCCGGTTCGTTCTAATAACCCGCAAAAAGCTCATTCACCATCGGTTTCACCGATCGGAGTCAATCGATCCAATTTCAGATCTAAATTAAAAAACTTCTGGCACATTCTCATTAAAGACAAAACTATGTAATCGACCAAAAACTTCTCGTGTAAAGGGATGATTATCTCTGAGCTTAACTGGAGCCGCAGTCGCTCTGCCAATATGTGACAGTATTAGATGACTCTCTATGTCTCATCGCGCCAGTAATTTCGTCAGTTGGCTATCACTGGACATACGTGACTCATGAAATAGATAAGCATCATTTTGATTATAAAAGACCGCGCCCAAACCATCAGGGCTATCTAGTTTCGAGGCCCTATCAAACTCTGTAACGCCATTTCTATAGTCGCAGGGTACAACATATAAACGCCCAAAAACTGAGACCTCCTAATTAGTTAACTAAGCTTGGATTCCATCATATTTAAATACCGGCGCTTCGTACTGACCTAGATCAATAAATCATAGGGAAGATCCTATATCTAACAGTCTGGACGGTATTACTTGTATCGATGCATTGGAGGAAGCCAGACATCACTATGGCAAATTGGTAATTTAAACTCTGACTAGTGATGTCAATAAACCGGCGATGCGTTTACCCATCACCTCAAAAACCAGATCATCGGTATAAGTATGAACAGCAAAGGTGCGTGAAGTATGAACAGGTATGAACAAGTACTTTGATCTTCACTTTCAGAGCCGAAAATATCAATTCGGGGAGGTAACGCCGAGTCAAATTTATTTTGAATATATCAGGCTGCCATTGACAAGTTGAAGTCGTAAAAAATGACGCCTTAACTGTGTGTCCGATAAATAGTGGACGGGTATAGACTGTAACTCTATACAATAAAAAGTATGTCGGTGATGAAATGAAGTTCCGCCGTAACGCTATGCTCGGTGTAAATAATGATATTACTGAGGAGGTGAGTTGGCGCTAAGCAGCAAAAACTGCATTGAAACGATAAGGACTGTACTGGGTGAGAAACAGCTGATAATTAGATTTGAATGGAGTTGAGGTTAGTTGGCACATAACCTCTAAACAGCACTTAGCTACTGATGACTCTGCACCATCCCTGGTAATTTCAGGAGAAAATGGTGGGCCGTGAGCGATTCGAACGCTCGACACCCTGATTAAAAGTCAGATGCTCTACCAACTGAGCTAACGGCCCTGAAAAGGAACCGGCATCATACCGATCTTATTAATGATTTCAAGCGAATTCGACGCTTAATTCCCTTCTTTTCTGATTCGGTCTAATCGCTTGCCAGCTAATCTAAATGCTGTCGATTTCGGGAAGCGCTTTCGTAAGTCTAGAAGCACAAGCTTTGCCTGATCGGATTGCTTTAATTCATAGTAGGTATAGCCAATCTTTAGCATTGCATCGGGGATTTTCAGGCTACGCGGATAGCTTGACAGTACTCTCTCAAACTCTTTTATGCCTTGCGTGAATTCGCGCGTCACGTAATGGGCTTCGCCTAGCCAGTATTGCGCATTACCGGCAAAACTGCTGTCGGGGTGCTTTTCCAAAAAGGTTCTGAGTTCTGACTTGGCTTTTTGGTAACGGCCTTCTTTCAGCGTATCAAAGGCAGACTGGTAGGCCCTTTGCTCTTCACTTGAGGTAACATTGATCGAGGTGTCATTGCCTGAAGCACTATTGTCAGGCTTTTGCGGCGTAGATGGCTCAGCCACTGCCTCGGCTGCCTGAGTGGCGTTGCCCGAGACAGCAACATCAACCAGTGGCGCGCTCACTTCTGGCAAACTCGGAACCTCTATAGGTGCACTGGTGGTTTGCCGCGTGGACCGACTCTCCAGCTCACGTAGACGTCTGTCGGTGTCACGGTATAAGTCACGCTGGCGCTTTTTAAGTTCAGCCAGATCGTGTCTTTGCTGCTCCTGCTCACCCAGTAACTGGCTCACTTCATCGGACAATGCATCTACACGTTGCAACATTTCGATCATTGCTCGGTTATCGATTAGGCGTTCGACTTTACCGAGCTGCTGCTGTACCGATTGGAGCTCCTTATCGACCTGGTTCAGCATGACTGCTGATTTATTCGAATGGGTATTCAGCCTTTTAACCTGCAGTGTTAATTGGTCAGGGGTGAGTGCCTGAGCTTGAGCGACTGATGAAAGCGCCAGGCTTGCACTTAGTGCAGCCATTAGTAACAGTGATTTCGTCATTCTCATTCGCTTAGCCTTCATTGATCTAATTAACTTGGTAAACAAGCTCTACGCGTCGATTCTTTGACCATGCATCGTCTGTATGGCCGGACATAGCGGGTTTTTCTTCGCCATAACTGATGGTTTCTAACTGGTCAACCGAAGCACCTTGGAACAGTAATACGCGACGCACGGACTGCGCTCGTCGATCACCCAGTGCGATATTATATTCGCGACTGCCGCGCTCATCACTGTGCCCTTCGAGCCGGACTGAAACATTGCCATTGCTAGCGATAAAACTGCCATGTGCTTCGAGCGTGCTCAATGATTCCTCACTGATTTTTGCGCTGTCAAATTGAAAATAGATAACACGGCTAGAGATTACCGAATCGGCTTTGTCGAGCATTGCCTGGGCGGACCCCTCGTCACCGAATGCGATAGCCGAACCATCGCTACCGTCCTCAAGTGCGATTAAATCTGAGTCAGCGCCATCGATTGAGCCATCGAGACCTTCTAGTTGTGATTGGTCGACACCATCGATAGTGGTGCTGTCTTCAATTATTTCATCCGACCCAGTCTGACAAGCAGTGATGAACACTGTGGCAATACACAAAAGTAGTAATTTGCTTCTGACGTTCAATGATTTCATAGTCTTTCTCCTCTATTATTGTTGACGTTTATATGGGCCCCAAACTGGCTCACGTATGTCGCCAGTTTGATCCGATAATTTGTGTTTTCCACGACCATCCACCGATACCACGTAGAGTACTCCATTATCACCACGAGTCGAGGCATATAGCACCATCTTCCCGTTTGGTGAAAAAGAAGGTGACTCGTCCAGGCTGCTATCGGTTAGCACTGTCAAATTTCCGGTGTCGCGTTCCAGTTGGGCAATTTTATATTGGCCTGCCTCGCCATATACCAGCGCGATATATTTGCCATCTGGTGATACCGATGCTGCTGAGTTATATCGACCTTCGAATGTTATTCTACGTGGTTTTCCGCCAGTGGCAGCCACTTCATAGATTTGCGGGGAGCCACTGCGATCAGATGTGAAAATAATAGATTGTCCATCGCCACTCCATACTGGCTCGGTATCGATACCACGATGGCGCGTTAACCGGGTTAAACGTTTGGTTTCAACATTCATCAGATAGATATCGGGGCCACCATCTTTTGATAAAACCAGTGCCAGGAATTCCCCATTGGGTGACCAGCTAGGCGCACTATTAATACCTTTGAAACCAGATATTTTACTCCGCTTAGCAGTACTCAAGTGTTGAATGAATATTTCAGGTCGACGGTTTTCGAATGATACATAGGCGAGTGATTGGCCATCAGGGGACCAGCTGGGAGACATTAAAGGTTCGTCTGACTCTAATACCGTTTGTGCGTTGAAGCCGTCGGTATCAGCCACTTGCAAGATATACTTCCTGCCTTGATTTCGTTGTGCCCTGATATAGGCGATACGCGTATTAAAGGCGCCTCTGATGCCCGTTATCTTCTGATAGATTAAATCGCTTATTTCATGGGCGGAAGATCGTAGTTTGCGCTTTTTTGTCTGAAGGCTGTAACCGATGAGTTGCTTTTGTTTTAGTACATCGAGCAATTGAAATTGTATATCATATTGTCCTGGGCTTTTTTCCAGAACTCGCCCTACAACCAGGTAGTCCTGTCCTGCTGCTCGCCAGGCTGGGTATTTTACCTGGCGACTGTAATGCGGCACAGCAGGCAATGATTTACGTGACAGTACTGTTAAAACACCACTCCGATTTAAGTCGTTGGTGACGATTTGAGCGATGTCCGCCGACAGTTTGGATGATAGTTTTGATGTATCGAATGGCACCACAGCAATCGGTAGCGCGCCTACGGTACCCTCGGAAATTTCAATGGTTAGCGCAGCATTTAATGGGCTAAACGCCAGCATTAAAAATGGCTGTAAAATAAGTATTTTAACTAGTCTATTCATTATATATGGTTTACTTCTTGATTCGTTTTTTAGCCTCTGGTTTCTCGGCCTAGCACTTACTTAGGGTTAAATATAAAGTTTAACTCGCGTTCAAATAATGCTGGGTCACCAGGTTTAGGCAGCGGCTCAGCTTTGTATACTGCATTTTCTATCGATGCTCGATAAGCGCTGGTGCCACCACTACAATCACCAAAAGTCACGTCAACTATGATGCCGCCCGGTCCTTGTATCATTCGAACTTCGCAGCTTTCTACCTTGCCACTTTCCCGAGGTCTGCGCCAGTTACGCTCAATTGCCTCTCTGATATCATTGATGTATTTCTGCCTCAAAGTACTCAGTCGCCGACTCGATTCTTCGGCCTCGAGCTTAGCGTTTAGTTCCGCTTCTTTGCGCTTTTGTTCTTGTTCGGCTTGCCTTCTTTTATCAGCTTCTTGCTTTTTCTGTTCTTCTGCAAGCTTTTTTTTCTCGGCTGCTTCGGCAGCCTGTTTTTGTTTGGCTTGCTTTATCTTTATTCTTGCTGCTTTTTCTTTAGCCGCCTGTTTTTCAGCTTCTGCATTTTTCTGAGCCTTGAGCCTTTCTTTTTTCTTCGCGTCTTTCTTCCTTTTTATCGCTGCCTGCTCTTTTGCTTGCGCTGTCTTTTTTTGCTTCTCTAGCTTTTTCTTTTGTGCTTCAACCTTTTGTTTTTTTTCTTTTTCTTTTTCTTTTTCTTTTTCTTTTTGTTTTTTCTGCTTTAATTCTTTAGCCTTTTCTTCAAGTGCTATTTTTTTGAGTTCGTTTTTTCGTTGCTCGGCTTTTTGAGTTTTTTGTTTCTGCTTACTTTCTTCGAGCTGTTTGGAATCAATCACTTTTGCTTGAATGGTTTTAACCTGAGTACCCATCTGTACCAACTTGGGCTTGTCGAAAAACTGAAAATTGATCACTATCGCGATAATAATAACAAGATGAAATAGAACCGATAGAGCGAGAGCTTTGGGATATTTCAGTAACTCTTCAACCATTACTGGACAGGCTCTGGTTCTGTCACTAAACCAACCGATCCAACTTTCGCCTGTTGCAACAACACGAGTATTTTTACGACATTATTGTAGGGCCCATTGGCATCGCCACGAACCAGCACTGGTCGTAATGGTTTCTCTGCCAATGTGGCACGAACTTGCTCTATCAAGTCATCAGCCGTGAGATTAGTATCTGGGTCGTCGCCTACGCTGAGATACATTAATCCCGCTTTATCGACACTAACAATAATGGGGTCGGGACTATTCGCGTCGAGCGCATTGGCGGGTGCGGTAGGCAGGTCGACTTCAACACCCTGCTTAAGCAGCGGCGCGGTCACCATGAAGATAATAAGCAATACGAGCATAACGTCGATGTAGGGCACGACGTTGATTTCGGCGATGACTCGACGCCGCGATCTTGATCTGGCCACGTTATTTAAATACCTTTAAAAATTGTTGATAATTCATAAATAATGGATTCGCCGGTTTATTTTTGAACTTGCGCCTGTCGTTGCAAGATACCGGTAAACTCTTCAAGGAAATTCTCGTAACGTACAATCATTGCATCAACTTCGCTAGTAAACTTATTGTAACCAATGACGGCTGGAATGGCCGCTAATAAACCCATTGCAGTTGCTATGAGCGCTTCTGATATGCCAGGCGCGACCATCGCCAGCGTGGCCTGTTGCACACCGGCCAGCGCTCGGAATGACTCCATAATGCCCCATACGGTTCCGAATAAGCCGATATAAGGACTGACCGAACCAACCGTAGCGAGAAAAGTCAGGTTGCTTTCCAATAATTCAATTTCTCGTGACATCGATACTTTCATCGCTCGATGGGCTGAGTTGATAATGGCAGTGGTATCCAGCTCAGCTTTTCTCGCACGGGCAAACTCGCGGAAGCCATTTTCGAATATAGCTTCAAGACCGAAGCGTTTTTCCTGTCGAACGCTAAGCTGTGCGAACAGGTCGCTGAGGTTGATACCAGACCAAAACCGACCCTCGAAGGTACTTGCTTCAGCCTGATTTTGTTTAATATAGGTTCGTTTCACATACATGCTGGCCCAGGAAAAAACGGAGGCCATTAGCAGTATAAGCAGCACCAGTTGGACTGGTAGGCTGGCTTGGGCGATTAATGTTGTGATGGATTGGTCGTTCATTCGTGTGTCGCCTTAAGTTATGTCTTTTACTAATTTTAAGAGGCTAAATTTAAGTGGCTGCCTTAAATAGCCATGAAGTTCCGCTGAATTCCTACTGATGATAGTTTAATGGTCATAGTTTAATGGTCATAGTTTAATGGTCATAGTCCGATGATCACTGCTCAATGTCCCCTTGACCTTTTTGAGTAAGGCCAAAATGGGTATGACCACGCGCTGTCACTACCCTGCCTCTGGGCGTTCGCATCATAAAGCCCTGTTGTATCAGATAAGGTTCGATGACGTCTTCAATTGTACCTCGCTCTTCGCCGATTGCGGCGGCCAGACTCTCGACACCGACTGGGCCACCATCAAATTTTTCGATGAGCGCCAGTATGAGTCGTCGGTCCATGTGATCGAGGCCCGAGCGATCGACTTTCAACATATCGAGCGCTAGTTGTGCGATGGCTTCGGATATCACGCCATCCGCTTTCACTTCGGCGTAATCTCTTGCTCGTCGTAACAATCGGTTGGCTATTCGGGGTGTGCCGCGTGAACGTAGGGCGATTTCTATTGCACCACCTGGGTCAATTTGTATTTCGAGTAGTGCGGCGGATCGTAAAATAATAGTGGTCAAGTCTTTGCTTGAGTAGAATTCGAGCCGTTGCACTATGCCGAATCGGTCGCGTAGCGGTGATGTTAGTAACCCTGCTCTAGTAGTAGCGCCAACTAAGGTAAAGGGTGGTAAATCGAGTTTTATCGATCTCGCGGCGGGGCCATCACCGATCATGATGTCGAGTTGATAGTCTTCCATCGCGGGATATAGTATTTCTTCTACAACGGGACTAAGCCGGTGAATTTCATCGATGAATAGCACATCGTGAGGTTCCAGGTTGGTCAGTATCGCGGCAAGATCGCCAGGCTTTTCCAAAACGGGGCCAGAGGTTTGGCGCAATGTCACCTGCATCTCATTGGCGATGATGTGCGACAAGGTTGTTTTACCTAGACCTGGCGGGCCGAATATCAATACGTGATCCAGGGCTTCGCTGCGCTTTCTGGCAGCTTGGATGAAAATATCCATTTGCTCACAAACTTCAGGCTGCCCGATATAGTCATCGAGTAACTTGGGGCGCAATGCCCTGTCCTGAGATTGCTCTTGGCTGACAATCTCAGGGGTAATCAAACGCTCTTCATTCATGCTCATTTATTATCGTTGCACTGAGGTTTGCAGTGCTTTCCTGATCAGCGCCGAAGCGGTCATTTCGATCTCGGTTGATTGCTCTGCCTGCTTCACCATTTTTTCTGAATCAGCGGCTTTGTAGCCTAGTGCTTGTAACGCTTCTATCGCCTCGTTTTTGCTTGATGGCATACGCTTCACGGTGGAAGTGTCATCTTCAAACGCTGAATTTTCGGAGATCAAGTCGTCTACCTTGTCTCGCATTTCGATAATAAGTCGCTCGGCTGTTTTTTTACCGACACCGGGCAACCGGGTCAACGTAACAATGTCATTTTGTGATACACACTGTGCAAACTCTCGGCTATCGGTGCCGGATAATATGGTTAGCGCCATTTTTGGGCCAACACCATTGACGCGGATTAACTGCCGAAATAGTTTTCGCTCTTGCTCGGTTTTAAAGCCAATCAACGTATGAGCATCATCTTTAATTTGGAGGTGAGTCCAGACGGAGACTTGCGCGCCTACTTCAGGCAGTTGATAGTAAGTCGTCATAGACACATCGGCTTCGTAGCCGACACCCTGGCAGTCAACTAATATCTGCGGCGCGCGCTTTGCGGCCAATACACCTGTCAGTCGACCAATCATCTGCGGCTTGTTCTCCGGTTCTTGAGTAGTTTAGGGTCAATGCCTGTTTTTTGCTGGGTAGCGTAATATTGGGCATGACAGATTGCAATTGCCAACCCGTCACTTTCGTCTGATTGTAAATCCTTACTGAGACTCAACAATCTTTGTACCATTTGCAGTACCTGCTCCTTGGTTGCCGCGCCTGTTCCGACGATGGCTTGTTTTATTAATCTTGGGGCATACTCGCCGATTTCTAGTCCTGCAATATGACCGGCGCAAATTGCGGCTCCGCGTGCCTGCCCTAACTTGAGTGCCGAATCAGCATTGCGATGCATAAACACTTGCTCGATACCCATTTGCTGTGGTCGATACTCGGATATCAAGTCGGTAATATCACTAAATATTTGCCCCAGCTTTTCGGCTAATGTGTCACCCTTTATATTGAGATACCCGCTGTGGATATAGGCGATTCGATTCGGTTGGTTTTCGATCAATCCGAAACCAGTTTTACGAGATCCAGGGTCTATGCCCAGAATAATCACAAGTGTGCTCGTTTCATGACAACGTCACCATATTAGCCCTATTCATAGGCCTCTTCGGGAATATCGGCGTTGTAATAGACTTCCTGTACGTCGTCAGAACTCTCTAACAAATCGACTAATCGCAGTACCTTTTCAGCATCTTCGACATTCAATTCGGTGTTTAGCTCGGCGCGCATAGTCAGTTCTGACTCTTCTGGTTCGAATCCAGCTTCTGTCATCGCCAATTTGACTGCTATGTATTCCTCTGCAGAGGTTAGCACTTCGATACTGCCGTCTTCAGCAACGACGACGTCATCAGCACCGGCTTCTAATGCTGCTTCCATTATTGAGTCTTCATCCTGGTCTGGGGCATATAACAAGACGCCAACATTGGTGAACATGTAGGCGACTGAGCCACTTTGGCCGAGATTACCACCCGACTTACCGAATGCGTGACGCACTTCGGCCACGGTTCGGTTTCTGTTATCGGATAGGCAGTCGACAATGAATGCAATGCCTAACGGGCCATAACCTTCGTATCGGATTTCTTCGTAGTCGGCACCATCTAGTTCACCTGCGCCTCGTTTGACTGCTCGCTCTATAGCATCTTTGGGAACACTTTGTGATTTTGCCTTTTCGACTGCGGCACGAAGCCCTGGATTAGAGTCTTGATCCGACCCGCCTGCTTTGGCCGCCACCATGATTTCGCGAATGAGCCGGGTGAATAATTTGCCGCGTTTGGCATCTTGGGCTTTTTTACGATGCTGGATATTCGCCCATTTACTGTGACCTGCCACTACTGATTACCTCATCATACAATTCTGGGGGATTGTCTAAAAATTACTATCAACTGTTCAGTCAACTTATCTTAAAAACAAAAGTAGCGATATTTTAGCATCATCTTACTGGCATATCTTGTCACTATT
>JBDNJA010000067.1:0-17044 GCA_041688005.1 Gammaproteobacteria bacterium | reverse complement strand
GCTGAAAAGCCGAAAAAACACAATTTTTGGGCCATCTGAGTAAAATAGTTCAGAATCCATACTAGAAAAAGTGATTGCGACAGGATGGTCGTCTATGACCCTATTAAAACGAGGTTCGTTGAGAGTTTTGCAATTAGCTCACTTGCTTTTTCTTTTATTTTTTCTTTGGCAACTGAGTCTACGACTACTTCCCCAACTTCAGGTTCAACACTCACGACCTGAATGGCGTTTTGGTTAGGGTCGCAACCCTTCACCGTATACTCTATGCCTTCGGCCGGCAGGCTGCTACTAAACTGCAGGTTACCATCGATGTCAGTCCATTTATATATCTGGTTACTTCCGCTGATTGGCTCTGAAAAATTGGTGAGATCTTTCAGCTCATTAATCCCTGGAACATTGGCTCCAAACAGATCAGAAATGAGACGCTTGGGAGCCTTATATCCGAGAAGTTCATTAATCTCTTGCCGTCTTGGCCCTTCAGAAAAGTGAAGGGCAATATCACAGCTGCAATTAAAACAAAGAGTATTAACTTAACAAATAATTTCATATCGAATTCCTATTCGAGAGCTCATTATTCAACTGAGTATAGTCACCTATATAGTTATTGCTGCCAATCCATTCATATAAGGTTGCAACACGTCGGGAACTTTTATACTGCCATCAGCCTGCTGGTAGTTTTCCATCACCGCAATCAGTGTTCTGCCGACCGCAAGACCTGAACCATTTAATGTATGGACTAGTTCAGGCTTTCCAGTTTCTGGGTTACGCCAGCGAGCTTTCATTCGCCTTGCCTGAAAATCGAGCATATTGCTACAAGATGAAATCTCTCGGTAGGCATCCTGCCCTGGCAACCAAACTTCCAGGTCGTAGGTTTTGGTGGCAGAAAAACCCAGATCGCCACCGCACAGAATCACTTTACGATAAGGTAATTTGAGTAGTTTCAAAATAGTTTCTGCATGACCGGTCAACTCTTCTAGCGCTTCCATAGAGTCTTCTGGTTTAACAATTTGCACCATTTCTACTTTTTCGAATTGATGTTGCCGAATCATGCCTCGCGTATCTCGACCGTATGATCCGGCCTCTGATCGAAAGCATGGTGTATGCGCCACGTATTTAAGAGGTAAATCTTTCGCATCTAAAATGGTATCGCTAACCAAATTGGTCACGGGTACTTCAGCGGTTGGAATCAGGTAAAGATTATGGCTGGCTGATTTTACATTAAACAAGTCTTCCTTAAATTTAGGTAACTGCCCTGTTCCCATCAGCGTCGCTTCATTCACCAAATAAGGGACATAAACTTCGGTGTAGCCGTGGTGCTGGTTGTGCTGGTTAACCATTAACTGAATCAGTGCGCGATGCATCGTTGCAAGACTACCCGTCATGGTAGCAAAGCGAGCGCCAGACAACTTGGCGGCACGTTCAAAATCGAGGCCTTTGAGTTGATTACCAAGGTCGATGTGATCCTTAGGTTCAAAATCAAAAACAGGTTTTGTTCCCCAAGCTAAGACTTCCTGATTATCATCTTCAGTCACACCTGCCGGAACTGAGTCGTCGGCTATGTTGGGCATATCAAGCAATAGCGTTTCTAGCTGGGTTTGCAACGCATCCAAATCGGTTTCGGCCTGCTTGAGTTGTGAGCCTAATTCATCCACTGCTGCCAGTAAGGGGGATATGTCTTCTCCCTGAGATTTTGCCCTACCGATTGCTTTCGACTGAGCGTTTCTATCGCTCTGCAATGATTGAGTGCTCATTTGGAGTGACTTGCGTTTATCTTCGAGCTGATTAAATAACTCGGTATTAAACTCATATTTTTTTATACGGAGTTTTTCAACGACACTATCGAGGTCACTTCGTAACAATTTCGGATCTAACATTTAGTTTCTCTCATACCAATTTCTTTAAATAGAATGCTTTTCTTTAGATAGAATTACGGCAATATCGCCTAAGGGCGTCTCTAAAACTAGTGATTTTTTCGTGATCTGTTTTTTTGCTCCTCGACAATTGCTCCTTGATAACTGCTCCTGCGTTATTCTCGGTCTCCGTTCCCGACTCGACTCTACCACTTGCATCCATGCAAGCGTACTTACGGGTTCCTGCCCTAATGCATTGTTCTAATTAGTTATACATCCCTGTAACGATGCACCAACAGTAGGGGCCACGAGGCCACGACGGCAATCGCGGAAAAAGTGCATTTTTAAAGATGCCCTCAAAAATATTGTTTAGCAGCAAATATACCTGCCCAAACACCCAGCACACTCAAAACGACACTGACCAGGCCATAAGTCACTGCCTTTGCAATTACGCCATTGTCAATTAAGTAGGCGGTATCGAGCGCGAAGGTTGAAAACGTTGTGAATGCACCCAGAAAACCGACGATCAAACCTAGCCGAACTTCGTTACTGACGTTCAAGCGATCAGCCAGGAGAATGGTCAAAAAACCAACCACAATAGAACCGATGACATTCACCGTTAATGTACCGTAAGGAAAACCATCGCCTAGCCAGCGATTGGTCGACGTGGAAACCCAGTAACGGCAAACTGCTCCGAGAGACCCTCCAAAAGCAATCGCAATATAGATAGACATTTCAGCTTTGCGCAAAAATACGATATTGTACGCTTCGGTACGAAAGATGCACCCAGCTTGCCTATTTTATTAGAGCTATCTTAAATGCAGCTATCTTAAATGCAGCTATCTCTTCTTTCCCTTCGCAGGAAATTAAACACTTTGCAATCAAATCAAACGCCTCCGACCAGCCAGCAGCTTAGCCAGCAGATAAAACAAATGGGCCTCGAACTCGGTTTCCAACAAGTGGGTATTACCGATACTCAATTAGATTCGGAACACAAACATTATAACGAGTGGATTGAACGCAATTTTCATGGCGAGATGAGTTACATGGAACGTAACATCGACAAGCGTTTCTACCCTAGTCGACTGGTGCCGGATACTTTATCGGTTATCTGTGTGCGGCTTGATTACTACAAGAACGAAGGCGGTTGGCCTATTAACTTACTCAACCGACATGACCTGGCCTATGTCTCGCGTTATGCCCTGGGGCGCGATTATCACAAGCTGATACGAAAACGACTGCAACAGTTTGCCAGCCAAATATCGACTATCGTTGGCGACCTGGGCTATCGCGTTTTTACCGACAGTGCGCCGGTACTCGAAAAAGCGTTGGCCGCTAAGGCCGGTATCGGGTGGCAGGGAAAAAATTCAGTTATACTCAACAAAAATAACGGGTCTTGGTTTTTCCTCGGCGAGATTTTCACTAATCTGACGCTTGAAAACGATTCTCCTGTGGGGAATCATTGTGGCAGCTGTACCAGTTGCATCGATGTTTGCCCAACCAAGGCGATTGTGGCACCTTATGTTGTCGATTCTAGACGTTGTATTTCATATTTGACCATTGAAAGTAAGTCAGCCATTCCCATTGAGTTTAGGGAAGCTATGGGCAACCGTGTTTTTGGCTGTGACGATTGCCAACTTTTTTGTCCCTGGAATCAATTTGCCAAACAATCGAAAGAACCTGACTTCAATCCCCGCCATGGACTAGATAATAGCTCGTTAATGGACCTTTTTAACTGGACCGAGGATGACTTCTATACCAAGACACTAGGTTCAGCCATTCGCAGGATTGGCTTTCAAAGCTGGATACGAAACATTGCTATTGCGCTTGGAAACGCCGACTACAACCCCCATATAATAGCTTGCCTGAAGTCTGCTTATGCAAAGCACAATGGTTTCATACAGGAACACATTGATTGGGCCATAGATCATCAACAACGGAAGCAACAGAGTAAGCAACAATGAAAGACTGGCAAGACTTCACACAGACTCAGCCCGGCGCACTTTTCACGCGTAACTTTATCGCCGATGCGAGCGACATTGGGTTAATTTTAGTCACTGGCAACGATGCGCAGGTTTTTTTACAAAACCAGTTAAGCAACGATATAGCTCATATCGACAAAACCAAATCTCAGCTCAGTTCTTATTCGACGGCTAAAGGTCGCATGCTCGGAATTTTCCGCATCGTGCAAATTGATAACGGTTATATTTTAATTACCACTAAAGGCCTTGTTACTGACTTGATAAGCCGACTACAAATGTTTGTATTATCATCCGAGGTGTCACTGGCCGATGCGTCTGAACACTTTGCTCGGTTTGTGGTCCACACCGATCAGCTAGACACAATGCCAGCTGAGCTGCTCCCCGATGGGCCAAATACAGTTTTGCAAAATGATAACGTGATTTCACTCCAGCTAAATCAGCTAGACGGCCAACATCGATATCTGTTCCTGTGCCTATCTTTAGAAGAAGCCCAATCGATTTGGCAACAGTTTTCGGTGGACTTGGATATTGCCAATTTCGAATCCTGGCGTCTGTCTGATATCAAGGCTGGCATCCCTAACATTTACCCCCAAACGGCCGAACAATTTGTACTGCAAATGTCGAACCTGGATTTGCTTGATGGCGTTAGCTTTAAAAAGGGCTGCTATCCTGGGCAGGAAATCATCGCCCGTATGCATTATCTGGGAAAAATCAAACGACGCCTGTTTTTGACTACGCTCCAAACCAGCCAATGTCCATTACCTGGTGACGAGATTTGTACTAAGACAGCTACTTCGGCCGATGGCAGTGGCATGGTGGTCGATGCTGTTATTGACGATAAGGGTGTTTGTCATTGTCTCTATGTAGCACAAATCAAAAAAGCGAATGAGCAATTGCTGTGCTTGCTTAACCAACCAACGATTAATTTTAACAGCGTCGACCTACCCTATTCTTTACCGACATAATTTTTCGCATAATTTCTCATAAAAAAGTGTCAATGGCATCTATACTCGAGCTATTCCTATTCAACATGTTCCCATTCAAAATGAACACGATTTAACTCCCTCTGAGGCACCGTCCAATGAGGATTACTAAAGAATCAATTTTATCTGACCTCGAAAATGATCGTTTGACGCTACCGTCATTGCCCGAAGTTGCAATAAAGGTAAGGGAACAATTGACGACGACGATGCTTCGATTACCGATATTGCTCAAATCATCGAGACAGACACCGCACTATTGACCCGAATCATACGGGTGGCTAACTCGTCGCTATATCGCGGCTTAAGCTCTGCCGAAACCGTACAGAATGCGGTCATGCGTATGGGGTTAAACACGGTAAAGAATCTCGCCACCAGCTTGGTGATAAAGCAGTTATTCCTCGATCGTCAGGGTAACAACGGCAAAGCTGATTACGCTGATGTAGTACAAGTCGCCCCTACTTCAAACGGTTGCAGGGTCCAAATCACCCACTCGGGTCTGGCGGCGTGATTGAACTGGAAGACATTAAGGCTGCAATTCTGTAGTTATTATCAGTAACGAATGCCAGTAACGGCTTCCAGTTGTTCATTAATGCCTTTATCTAATCGAATCTAATCAATTTAGAATGGTATTAATTTGGCTTAACATTGGATCAGATTTTGTGTAGTTGGTGTGGATCAGCTCGTAGCGACCATTACATTCCAAAACCAGACTCGGAAAGCCGTTCACCCCAAGTGACCTCGACAGGCTTATTTCTTCCAGCAGACTTTGCTGTGTTTCGTTAGACGCAAGGTCATCAGAGAAGGTTTGTTGATCGAGACCAATTTCAGCCGCTAATTCTATCAACGTACTATCATCCGACGGATTTCGAGCCTGTCGGTAATAGGCCTGCTGAATCTGCCGGGTCATTAAGTCATCAAAATCGTCACCTTGCTGTCTGGCAGCAATCACCGCGCGACAGGCTGGATAAGTGGTTCTGCGAGGTTCGCAGTTGTCCCAAAAATCGTAATTAAATAGTACACCTGGTATTGCCTGCTCTATACGCTGCCAGTTTTGCCTGACCATATTGCGGGTTGACTCAGGCATTGTCTCGTTACTATCTGGGGCTAAGCCACCCAGCAATCGTTGGACCTTAATACCAGCAGGTAACTCATCCAACAAGGTTTGAAGCGTTTTAGAAAAACCAAAACACCAACTGCACATCGGGTCGTGTACGTAAATTAGAGAAGTATTTGCCATGGTTAAAAGCCTCCTTTAGCCTTTACTATTGTCTTTCATCAAGTCTTTGATAATTGAATCACAGGACTTAATCGTATTGATACCGGCAACACTTTTACCTGCTTGCCAGTAATCCTTTTCGCCAGATTCATCCAACGATGATTTTTTAAGTTGCCATATCGACTTTAAAGCAAAGAAGGTTCGCATCCAGTGTTTGGTTTTTTTGCCCGATAACATCCACTTTGCAAACCACCCATATTTTAAACCGCTGCGTTTGATGTAATCGGTATTAATGACCGAGACAGGAATGCCCGTCACGCGCTCTGACAGTACGATGTCTGATTCTTGTGCTTGAATAATCGATTGTTTGTAGATATCACTGGCACGACATTCATCACTCGCAATAAACCGGGTGCCTAACTGACAGCCGGCATATCCCATGTTCAAAGCTTGATCAAACCCTTGTGAATCACCAACACCACCGGCACAGACCAATGGCACATTCAAACCACTTAATTCATCCCATAATAGCTGTGCATCCTTGGCGCCCGCATGACCGCCAGCTCGATTATTCACGCAGATCAATCCATCGGCACCATTATCGAGCCCAATCTCTGCCCATTTCAATTCAGTGACGTCGTGATAGATGATGCCACCGACTAAATGCACCCGCTTGGCTACCCAGTCTGGCTTCCCAAGTGATGTAACGAAAAAACGTATACCCTCTTCCAGAGCAACGTCAATCCATTCTTCCATCCGTTTTTGGTACTTCATGGACGATTTTTCAATCAGTACGTTCATACCAATTGGCTTATCGGTCAGCTGTCGCATGAGTCGAATGCCTTGACGAAATTCGTGTCCATGAACATAAGTCAGTGATATTGGCTGCATGATGCCGATGCCGCCCGCCTCGGACACAGCAGCCACTAGTTCCGGATTACTACAGGGGTACATCGGGCCACCGATGATGGGATAGCGAATACCGAGTTGTTGGGTGAATGCCTGGCTCGCCAGCGACAGAATTTTATCGGTCATACTTTATCAGTCCTTAGAGTGTCTCTAAAAATAGTGCTTTTTAGAGACATCCCTTATTCTTAGTTGCTCTGCTTCTTATAGCCAAGTAGCCAATTCGCAGTGACCGTAGCGACTACATCACCGGCTTTATCTTTGATTTCGCAACTTACTTCAAAGGGCGTGTTGTCTTCCATTTGCTCTGGTAGCTCGAAAAATGCGGTCGCGATTAATTTGCCGCGCGCCTTTTTCTTATATTCGGAGTGTAAGCCCAGGACGATACCGCGCATGTCATCTGTAATAGCGGTTAATACTGCTAGCCCCGTGGCGATTTCACCCAGGTTAATCGAGGCGATTGCATGCACTGATTTCAGGTGATTTCGGACTTTGCGGCGATCGCGCAAACTAACCCGCGCCTCGCCGACACCCAGCGCTTCGACACGTGCGCCAATCGATCCACTATAAGGGGCATACCAACCAAGAAAAAGACTGAACAGTTTTGCGCCAAACGGCAGGCCATTCAGCTTGCCCCATAGTTTAACGAGTTGGTTTTTAGTTTTTGGTTTGGTTGTGCTTGTCATGAATCTAAATATTCCGTAAGTTCGACAGACACCCTAAAAGTCAGTTTAACTACCGTCACCGAAAACATCGACACCTTCGGGCGGCGTAAACTGGAACACCTTGGGGTTATGTACGACATTTAGACGTAGATTTTCGAATACAATTTGAGTGCTTTGTCCAAAACTATCGCGCAGCTCCATGGCTTTCACGACGTTATCCTCAATACCTATATACACTCGAGAATATTCCAGCTCATTTGAATTTGGTTCGAGTTCAACCCAGTAAAGAAACTTGCGTTGCCCGACTTCATTAACGGTGAAATTTGAATTAATTTCATTTTGTTTCATCAAAATCATAATCGGTGCTGAGGCCAGACCAGTCGTCATTGGTTTCACCGTCACCTGGTCAAGATCAACATCGTAAATCCACAGTTCAGAACCATCGGCGATAATTTGTTGCTCGTACGGTTTGGTGTAAATCCATGAAAACTTGCCCGGGCGCGAAATGGCAACCGTACCACTACTTTGTTGTAACACCTGCTTATCTTCATTCAGTACAGTTTGTTTAAAATCAGCGGTTAAATTATCAAGGCTTTTAAGCGCTGTATTGAGACGTTGCTCGGCTGTTTGGGCGTAGGTAATGTTAAACACACAACTGGCTAAACTTATTACAATCAGAAAATACTTCATTACTCATCCATATTAGGTGGGGGTGGTGCCAGCACTTCTCGGCTACCGTTCGATTGGACTTGCGAAACCACGCCAGAGTTCTCCATTTCTTCAATCATTCTGGCCGCTCGGTTATAACCAATTTTGAGTCGCCGTTGAACATAAGAGATCGATGCCTTACGGGTTTCAGTCACGATGGATACAGCTTCATCATAGAAAGGATCAAGGTCTTCGCCGCTTGAACCGGCCGATACTTCACCGGGTAGCAAATTGGTCGACGATTCTTCCAGCACATTATCAATGTAATTAGGACCGCCGGATTTTCTAATTTCGTTAATCACCGCATGTACTTCATGGTCGTCAACGAAGGCACCGTGAATGCGTTCCGGCATGCTCGTACCCGGTGGCAAGAACAGCATATCGCCATGGCCCAATAATGACTCGGCGCCCATTTGATCGAGTATGGTCCGAGAATCGATCTTAGATGACACCTGAAACGCAATTCGAGTGGGAATATTAGATTTGATCAAACCAGTAATAACGTCAACCGAAGGCCGTTGTGTCGCCAATAGTAAATGAATCCCAGATGCTCGCGCTTTTTGTGCTAGCCTGGCGATTAGCTCTTCTACCTTTTTGCCAACCACCATCATCATGTCGGCGAATTCGTCTACCACAACTACGATATAGGGTAGGGTTTCCAGCTCATCCGGCACCGCATCTGGGAAGAGCAATAATTTCGACTTATCAAACAAGGGATCTCTAATCGGCGTTCCAGCCACGATAGCCTCACTCACCTTGCGGTTGTAACCGGTAATATTACGCACGCCTAAAGATGCCATCAATTTGTATCGACGCTCCATTTCGGCAACACACCAACGCAACGCATTGGCAGCTTCTTTCATGTCAGTCACAACTGGCGTGATTAAATGTGGAATACCGTCGTAAGCATTCAGTTCGAGCATTTTCGGGTCTATCAAAATCATACGAACTTCTTTTGGTGTTGCCTTGTAAAGCAGGCTCAATAACATGGCATTGATCGCAACCGATTTACCAGAACCAGTGGTGCCAGCCACCAGCAAGTGAGGCATTTTTGCAAGATCAGCCACCGCTGCCTTACCGCTAATATCCTTACCCAATGCCAGCGTGAGCGGTGAAGTCGATTGATCGAAGTTCTTCGAGCGCAAGATTTCACTCAAAGCCACTAACTCGCGATTTTCATTCGGTATTTCCAGTCCCATGACCGATTTACCCGGAATAATTTCAACTACCCGTACCCCCATAACGGATAAAGATCGTGCCAAATCCTTCGCCAAGTTACTGATTTGACTCACCTTAACGCCAGGTGCTGGCAGAATTTCGAATCGAGTGATAACCGGGCCCGGATGCACCGATTCAACTTGAACTTCGATACCGAAATCTTTCAGCTTTAATTCCAGCTGATGAGACATAGCTTCCAGCGCTGCTGTGCTATATCCGGTTGTTTTTGGTTTCGGCTCATCTAACAATGATAGTGGTGGAATGCCGCTTCCACTCGTATTTGAAGTATGAAACAGAGGAATTTGTTTTTCTTTTTCGACACGGACGCTTTGTTCGACCGACTGAACGACGGGTTCGATTTTAACCGGGTGACGTTTTTCCTGTTTTTCAATTTCGATGCTGAAGGTTTCCTGACGGTCGATCCGAACTTTTTTACCTTCCATATTATCTTTCACCAGATAATATCGATCGACGAGCTTTTCAATCAAAATGAGGGTGTATTTACCAATATTATCGATGAGTGCTAACCACGAAATCCCGGTAAACAAGGTGAGGCCAGCAAGGAATAAGGCCATATGCAAAACCGTCGCACCAAGAAACCCCAAACCATGTGAAAAATAGTTGCCCGTAATTTGTCCCAATATGCCGCCCGCATCTAGCGGCATGACACTAGGATCAACACCAATATGTAGGCCCGACAATGCGCAGCCAGAGATCAGCGTCAGAATAAATCCGCTCCAACGAATCACTAGCATTTGATTACGGTCTTCGGGGCTGAGGTTTCTGGTTTTAACCAGGATAACACCGTTATAGAACATCATAATCGGCAATAAAAATGAGAGAAATCCAAACAGGTAAAACAACAAGTCGGCAATCCAGGCACCAGCGATACCACCAAAGTTGAGGATTTGGTTACTCGTACCACTGTGCGACCACGACGCATCCTCGGCGTTATAAGTTATTAATGCCACCAAAACATAGCTGGCTATTGCAAACGATAACAGCATGCCCGCTTCGCGTAAGCGCTGACTGATCTGTTTTGCGAATAACAGTTTGTTTTCAGGATTACTCGCCGACGGTTTAATTTTTGCCTGTGTCACTGTTGTGTCTGTAAACCACTGTTGTATCAAAATAGTTGGTGTATTTTACATGATGAAATTGAACGACCACTAGATAACTTTCCGTTTTGTGCAAGAACTTTACATTTATGCCCCCATATCAATGCGATATCGGAACAATTGGGTCGACAATAAGCTCGCGCCTCATTTTATATTGGGTGTTTCTAAAAATAGTGATTTTTTCGTTAGTGCAAAAAAGCACCGCGCACAGAACCGCAGTGTACAAGGGCTACATGAGGATTTGAGCACGGAGCTGCCGCCGCAATCGCGGAAAAAGTGCATTTTAGAGATGGCCTATTTTAATTCGCTTATTTACATTGGCGTACTAGGCATTACTATTAGCGCCAGTTGTTGATCCAGAAAGTTGATCTAAAAAAATGATCCAAAAATTTATTCCAGAACATCCACTCGAGAGCACTATGTCAGACAGCATTCCAGGCACACAGCACAGACGCGTCATTATTCTTGGTTCCGGCCCTGCCGGTTATGCAGCAGCCGTTTATGCAGCTCGTGCTAATTTAAAGCCAATGGTGATTACTGGTCTAGAAGCCGGTGGACAGTTGATGACCACTACCGATGTCGATAATTGGCCTGGTGA
Source organism: Gammaproteobacteria bacterium (assembly GCA_041688005.1). Classification (GTDB taxonomy): domain Bacteria; phylum Pseudomonadota; class Gammaproteobacteria. Next base: position 5,800 of record JBDNJA010000067.1, on the reverse strand, counting down.
TGTCGAAGGTTTGACGGGTCCCGCATTAATGCAGCGAATGCAGCAACACGCCGAGCGTTTCGATACCGAAGTTGTATTTGATCATATTCATACGGTGCATTTGAACGAAACACCCAAACGACTAGTGGGTGATAGTGGTGAATATACCGCAGATGCTTTAATTATTACCACAGGCGCCAGCGCCATGTACCTGGGTGAGCCGTCGGAAGAGAAATTTCAGGGCAAAGGTGTGTCTGCCTGTGCAACCTGTGATGGCTTCTTTTTCAGAGGCCAGAATGTCGCTGTTATTGGCGGTGGAAACACCGCTGTCGAAGAAGCTTTGTACCTGTCGAATATTGCCGCCCATGTCACCCTGGTTCACCGTCGAGATAGTTTACGCTCAGAAAAAATTCTACAGGGTCAACTGTTCGAAAAAGCTAAAAATGGCAATGTGACCATCGAGTGGTTTAACCAATTCGACGAGGCCTTGGGTGATGATTCCGGAGTTACTGGCCTTCGTATCCGCAATGTTCAGGACAACAGCACCAAAGACCTGGACCTTACCGGCATATTTATCGCCATTGGCCATAAACCAAACACTGATATATTCGCGGGCCAACTAAAGATGGCCAATGGCTACATCACCGTTAATAGTGGCTTGCATGGCAATGCCACCGCAACCAGTGTTGAAGGCGTTTTTGCGGCAGGTGACGTGATGGATCATGTCTATCGTCAGGCAATTACTTCAGCAGGTAGCGGTTGTATGGCAGCGCTCGATGCCGAAAAATACCTAGACGCACTGGCTTAAACCTTTGTCACTTCACTTTCAGGAAAGCCGTCAGGATAGCTGCCAGAATGACTGGCAGGTTAGCGTCTGTCATAGCCTGTCCGAGGTCGACGAGTCGGCCTGGGACAAGCTAGGTAATAACAACTACCCTTTCACCCGACACGCTTTTCTCTATGGGCTAGAACAGTTTGATTGTCTGGAGCCGTTTGGTTGGCAATCGGCCCATTTTCTAGTCCATGATGGTGATGAGCTGATTGCCGCTCTGCCCTGCTATATCAAGACAAACTCCTACGGCGAACTCGTTTTTGATCATGCCTGGGCACAGGCTTATCAACGCAGCGGAATTGACTATTACCCCAAGCTGGTCACTGCCATACCCTATACACCAGCGACCGGAGAACGCTTTTTAATTAACGTCGAAAAAGTGTCCGACCATCAAGACCAGTTAAAGCTTCGGTTACATTGCTGTCAGGCCGCCATCCAGTTTTGTGAAGAGCATCAGTTCAGTTCCTGGCATATTTTATTTAGCCAAAAAGAAATCCTCGATTCGCTCAAACTCAAGCAACACAGCATTATGCAACGCTGCGATATTCAGTTTCATTGGCAAAATAATCAATATAATAGTTTCGCTGATTTTTTGGCGACATTAAGCTCGAGAAAGCGAAAAAATATTCGAAAGGAACGGCAAGCAACGGCACAACATGGTTTTGATATAACCATGCAATCGGGAGATGAGTTAACTGAACAAGAGTGGAGAAAGGTCTACACACTTTATGCCAGTATTTACACTCGCAAACATGGCACGCCGACATTAACTCCAGATTTTTTTCAACATTTAGGTCAAGTTCTAGCGCCCCAAGTATTGGTCAGTTCAGCCCGCAGTGAAGGTGATATTGTCGCTGCCTCGCTGTTTTATCGTAGCGATACGCACTTGTATGGCCGAGTCTGGGGTTGTGAACAGTTTGCTAATAACCTGCACTTTGAATGTTGCTACTATCAAGGTATCGACTATTGCATTGAACAAGGTCTTACCCATTTCGACCCAGGTGCACAGGGAGAACACAAACTCAGTCGTGGCTTCCTTCCGACCAAAACCTGGTCGGGGCACTGGATAGCGCATGATGAGTTCCGTGATGCCATCGCAAATTTTTTACACCAAGAACGGAAGCATATCGACGATTATCAAATCCATTTAATGCAACACTCGCCCTACCGAAATGATCCCCTGGCTTGATCCTAACCAACCACCCTCCTTTCCGCAAACGTCGTCGGCTCTGAATGAGCCGAACGGGCTGCTCGCAGCGGGCGGTGCGCTCAGTGTCGAATGGTTACTTGCGGCATATAGTCATGGAATATTTCCCTGGTTCAGTGACGATGAACCCATACTATGGTGGACGCCTGCACCACGTACGATATTGCTACCCGAAAATTTTCACCTCAGCAAGAGTCTGCGCAAACTGGTTCGACAGCAATCCTATCGAGTCACGCAAAATTTTGCCTTCCCATCCGTTATCCGACATTGCGCCGAGACGCGTGAAGACCAGGCAGGCACCTGGATTGTCGATCCAATGATCAATGCTTATATCGCCATGCACCAAGCGGGACACGCTCACTCAATTGAATGCTGGGATTCCGATGATCAGCTAGTGGGTGGCCTATATGGCATTTCACTGGGCAGGGTCTTTTTGGGAGAGTCGATGTTTAGTCGAGTGAGCAATGCATCCAAGCTTTGTTTACATCATTTAACACATTCAGGCCGCTACGAGTTAATCGACTGCCAGATGGCGACTTCACATTTGATGTCGCTCGGCGCGATCGAAGTCGATAGAGAACCATTCGAAGCGATGCTAAACCGGTTCGTCTAGTTAATAGCCTAACTTTAATAAGTCAACTTTAATAACCTAGCGAGTTATGCAGTGATTTAATATTGATCGCTGTCGGATTGACAATGCAGGCTTCGCGACACATACCACAACCAGTGCATAACAGCAAATTGATGATGGGCAGTGTCATATCCCATGTCAGTGCGCCTGGTACAGGGCAAGAATCGGCACAGGCGCCACATTCCGGGCCACTATATGGCAAGCAGGTTTCACTATTGATTTCTGCCCGAGCCATCTTGGGTAGTTCTGGCTCTGGTTCATTGTGCTTTGGTTCGGGCAGTACCAATGCCTTGTCTTCACAGGCATTCACGCATGGCCAATCTTCACACTGACGGCAACCCTTTTTGAGCAAATCGAGTGCGGGAGTACTAGCCACTAGAGCACCTAACCTACCCGAGAGTTTGAATATAATCTGATGCGGACAAGCTTCAACACAGCGATCACAACGACTACAGGCTAAAAGAAAATCAGTCTCATCCAGCGCATAAGGCGGCCGAATCCAGTTAGCAGCACGCCTATTGACTTTTTTTTCAACGATTTCGACTGATTTTTCGGCCGCTTTATTGGCAATATTCTTGAAAAAGCCCCGCCTATCCATTACAACGATCCATTGTGACTACCCATTACATTCTCATAATCATAGGCTGGCTGAGTAACCAGGTGTGCAGCACGGTGATGACGATAGCAAAACCTACCATGGGAGAGAGTCCAATTTTGTTGGTCTTCAAATGTTTAAATCCTCTGTGATGAATAATTCTGAGGCTAACCCAGAACCCGAAAATGATCAATCCTGTCTGGATAGCATACAAAGCATTTTGCGGTATAAGTTGCTCAAAGTGCTGCATATGCTGTTCCATCATGCTTAACGGTAATGTGTCGACACCGAATGGATTACTAATCAAATTGACGAATCCACTGCCTTCGCGTATCAGATGGTTCAAGTTATGTGCCATGTGATAAGAAAAAGCGAGCGGCACAGCTACAAATGAGAATTCTATAAGAATGGATTGTAAGCTCTGTTCGCTATGATTGAGCTTTTTAGTCAACTTTTTAGTCAGGAAAGCAACGCTAACGTAAAGTATCATAACTAACACCAGACCAATGCAGAGTAGCAAAGTAAAACTGCCCAATAGTCGGCCAGAATCATTTAGCCAATAGCCGACTTTGGACATCCAGTTTTCGAAGTAAGACAACATTGTCAGTCCATGCAAAGCCGTCAAACCCAGCAAGATAAGCATGAACCAGGCTTCATCCTTATGAGGCCTGGCGTCTTCAATGGCTTCTCTTCCATGCGAGCGTAGACGCCAGCCAACGTTTTTATCAGGACAGCTTTGGCTGCAGTTTCCACAGGACAGGCAATAGGTATTTTGGGTTAGCTTGCCCATCACTAAATGGGTTGGGCAGGGCTCGATGGTTTCAGTGCCGTAGTAACACTCAAGTGTTCCATACAAACGGTAGCCCGGGGTGCATCATCGTCATGCTTTTGGGTCCTGAATGTTCCCGTTGTTTGTTTTTATCACTCGAGTACTTTTTATTTTTGCACGTGTCAGCTTTTTGCGTTGCAAGATATTCACTGCAATTAAAACGGTAAGAATAAACGTGATTGCTATACCGAGTGGTCCAAACGAATCAGGGTCACCTATCCGAAGCGGAAAATCTATCTGATACGGGACACCTTTTGACTCGAATTCGGCACGAATTATATAGTCTCCCTCTTCGCTGAATTCGAATCCCTGACGATATACATTGTCATCCATCAGCTGCACGCCGAGCACTTCCTGCTTATCGCTAAACCAGCTGCTATCAACAACCTTGAAAGTGACTTCACCATCAAATGGGTTGCCATTGTCGATTCGCGAAGCATACAAATTTACCCGTCCGCGCTGATTGGGTACTGGGAAAGCGGGAAACGCCATATAGGTCACATAGAACTCACCCATCTGGGTTTCAACCTGCAGGCTCGGTGGTGAGTATTCGAATCACTGCCCAGACTATAGGATGGTCTTCCCAGTACATGGTGAGCCTGCACAGAACAAGCAATGATCGTCAATACAATGGTGATGAATAGACTAAAAATATGGTTTTTATTTTTCATACTTTACTTTTCATACTTTACTTTTCATACAATATGCCCGGCAATAAAACCTTCGGCTCGCTGTACAATACGAATTGGCAAGGATGGGTGGGGGCAAACTTCGACGCATAACCCACATCCAACACAAGCGGCATTAACTACCGGCCGATAGATGTTGGCGAAATTAAAGGAAATCGCCTTCTCACCTAGCTGGCATATTGCAACACAGGCACCACAAATGCCATTGTCAGTCCAGGGATAACAGGCTGTTCGATCAATTTGCGCAACGCCCATCTTAATTTGATCCCTGTCAGTCTTGACCAATGCCTCAGTCGGGCAAACATCCATACATTTACCGCAGAGGGTGCAGGCACGTTGTTGTGGATTTATATAGGGTAAATTAACTTTACCACCACCACTTCGTTGCCTGAACTGAATACAAGCCGGTGGGCAAACCTCACCACACAAACCACAACCGATACAGGCCTGGTTAAAAGCAACGTCATCGCTTAACGCCCCTGGTGGTTTGAGTAATATAGGTTGCCGGGAATCTAATTTATCTTTTTTTGGTTGTGGTGCGAGCAAACGAGCTAAAGCAAATGGGAACAAACTCGCCGTTGCTATGCCGCCAACATAGGTAAACTTCTTCAGTACTCTTCGGCGTTTCACGATACTGCCTGATCATGCACCGAACTAGGTGATGAATCCTTAACCTGTGCTTTTTGACTGGCACGATACTCATGTCCCAGATAACCCGGTCCGCGATATGCGGCGTCTTTAGGTTTGATATCAAATACCAATGCATCAGTAGGGCAAATTGCTATACAGGCTGTGCAATTATTACACTCCTGCCCGAAGTTATCATGCATGGGATCCAGCCCAAATTCACAAATCGCATTACATTTTTCGCAGTCATTACAAGTGTTAGTGCTAATAGCCCAAATTAAGGTTAGATCTGGTGATTGGAATCACGAACTAAAATCGACCACTAAAAAACAAGGTGATTAGCAATATCACTCAGCGGATATCGATTTCGTCATACTAGCGAACACCTACACGGAAGTAAGTGGTAGAGCG